>DAIDHB010000439.1 GCA_027452145.1 Planctomycetales bacterium | reverse complement strand
CCCTCTCCGTCGCAACAGCGAAAGCCGACCCGATCGAGTCCTCGTGACCGAGCACCCCGAAAGCCCGGGGCGTACGCCCCCGATCCCGGTCCCTTTAGACACTGGGTCGACCCGCCGCCAGCCCGCCTCACACATGCCGCGGCGGCTCGATCCGCTCGACCTGGCCGGCGGCGAGCCTGGCCTGGTAATCATTCCAGCTCATCGGCGGACGGCCGGTGTCGATCGGCTGCATCGTGATGCAGCCCTCGACCGGGCAGACCAGGCTGCACATGTTGCAGCCGACGCAGGTGTCCTCGTTCACCGTGAAGACATTCACCACGCCCCCGCCAGCTCCCGGAAACGCCTCGTATCCGCCCGAGCGGATCACTCCGGCGACCGGGCCGTTCGCCGACAGGTACGCGGCCGATCCGACCGGGTCCCGGCGGATCGACTGGTGGCAGCCGTCCTCGCAAGCGATGTAGCAGAGGCCGCAGTGGATGCAGCGGGACTGGTCAATCCGCGCGAGGGCCTTGAAGTTCAGGTCAAGCTCGCCCCACGAACGGATGCGGGGGACCGAGCGGCCCACAACGTCGGCGATCGTCCGGAAGCCCTTGTCTCGCATCCAGCCGTCGAGGCCGTCCCTGAGGTGCTCGACGATCCGGAAGCCATAATGCATGACGGCCGTGCAGACCTGCACCACGCTCGCCCCGAGCAGCAGGAACTCGACGGCGTCCTGCCAGGCCTGGATGCCGCCGATGCCGCTGATCGGCACCCTGATCGCGGGATCGGCCGCGACCGCGGCCACCATGTTCAGCGCGACCGGCTTCACGGCGGGCCCGCAGTAGCCCCCGTGCGTGCCGAATCCCCCGACCGAGGGCTTCGGCGCAAATGTGTCGAGATCCACGCCCATGATTGAGTTGATCGTGTTGATCAGCGAGATCGCGTCCGCGCCGCCGCGGGCCGCCGCGCGGCCGATTGCGGCGATGTCGCCGACGTTGGGCGTCAGCTTGACCATGACCGGGACGGTCGCCACCTCCTTGACCCACTCGGTGATCAGGCAGGTGTAGTCGGGGACCTGGCCGACCGCCGAGCCCATGCCGCGCTCGCTCATCCCGTGCGGGCAGCCGAAATTCAGCTCGATGCCATCGGCGCCGGCGTCCTGGGTGCGGCGGGTGATGTCGTGCCACGCCTCGCGGGTCGATTCGACCATCAGCGAGACGAACAGTGCGCATTCGGGATGCGCCTTCTTGACCCGCGCGATCTCCCGGAGGTTCACATCCAGCGGCCGGTCGGTGATCAGCTCAATATTGTTGAGACCCATCACCTTCTTGCCGTCGTAGTCGATGGCGCCGTAGCGGGACGAGACGTTGACGATCGGCTCGTTCGCCAGCGTCTTCCAGACGGCGCCGCCCCAGCCGGCGTCGAACGCGCGGCGGACCTGGTACTCGGAGTTGGTCGGCGGGCCCGACGCCAGCCAGAACGGGTTCGGCGCCCTGACACCGCAGAAGTCGATTGACAGGTCCGTCATGCGGGCTCCCTCGAAAGCGCGGCGTGGATGCCCCACGCCGCAAGCTTGCCGTCCTGCACGGCGTCGACGACCTCACCGCCGCCCCGCAGGCAGTCGCCGCCGGAGTAGAGGCCCGGGATGCTCGTGGCACCGGTGGCCCGATCGACGACGATCCGGCCGCGCTCGCATTTCAACTCAGGCAGAGCGGCGACGAGGTCGAGCAGCGGCTCCTGCCCCAGCGCCTTGACGACCATGTCGGCCTTGATGACAAAGCTCGGCCACATCGTGGTCCGCACCTGGCCGGACCGCGAGGTCGGATCCTCCAGCTCGGTCCGGAGAAACTCGACGCCGACCGCCTTGCCACACTCGCCGACGATGCGGACCGGCTGACAGAGCCACGCGAAGCTCACCCCGTCGGCCCGAGCGAGCTGGTACTCGTAGTCGAACGCGGGGATCAATGCCTCCGTGCGCCGGTAGACGATGGTGACCGTCTCGGCACCCAGCCGCCGCGCGGCGGTCGCCACGTCGACCGCCGTGTTGCCGGCGCCGATCACCAGGACACGCGTCCCCACGACGCAATCGGCGAGGGGCCGCGTATGGGTCTGGAAGATGAAGTCGAGCGCCTCCCAGACGCCGGCGAGATCCTCGCCCTCGATGCCCAACGGCGCCGTCCGTCCTAGCCCGATCCCCAGGAACACGGCGTCATATTCCGCGAGCATCGCGCGGACGTCGTCGCCCGTCACGCGGCGGCCGAGCTCGATCGGGATGCCGATCGCGCGGATTTGCTCGATCTCGGCCAGGGCGAACTCGGTCGTGATCTTGTAAGCGGCGATGCCGAGCGCATCGAGGCCGCCCGGGACGTCGCGGGCCTCGAACACCTGGACCTCGTGCCCCAGCCGGCGCAGCTCGTGGGCGCAGCTCAGGCCCGCCGGCCCGGAGCCGATCACGGCCACGCGCCGGCCCGTCGACGGTCCCGGCTCGAAGAACCGGACGCCGCGCGCCGCGGCCGAATCGCAGGCGAACCGCTGGAGCCGCCCGATCTGCACAGGCGCCTTCATGAGCGCCCGGTCGACGCACGCGCCCTCGCACAGGACCTCGGTGGGGCAGGCACGGGCGCAGCTCCCGCCGAGGATGTTCGACTCGAGGATCGTCCGGGCCGCACCCACCTCGTCGCGGTGCAGGATCTGTCGGATGAACCGGGGCACGTCGATATGCGTCGGGCAGGCCCGCGTGCACGGGGCATCGAAGCAGAACAGACAGCGCGAGGCCTCGACCCTCGCCTCGTCGGCGGTCATCGGCGGCGGGACGTCGGCGAACCGCGCGGCCAGCTCCTCGGGCGTTCGCCTGTCACCGGCGCGGAACATGAAGCACTCCTGTCGCGCGGCACTCGACAGTCCGGGCCGACGCGATGCGAGAAAATGTCTTCAAACAAAAAGGGAATTCAGACGGACCTCGCCGCGACCGCGGCGGGGACGCGATCATCGAGCGACCCGGCCCGTTCTCGGGGCAGCCAGCGTCCCCATCCGCTCTCGCCGACGAAGCGGTAATCCTCGACGATCTGCCGGCCGCGGCAGAACGTGGTTTCGGCGAAGCCGGCGAGCGACCAGCCCTGGTAGGGGCTCCAGTCGGCGTTGGTCTCCATCGTTTCATGGTCGACCTCGATCCGCCGGGTTGGGTCGATGATCGCGAGATCGGCGTCGCTGCCGACGGCGATGGCTCCCTTGCGCGGGTAGAGGCCCATCACCCGGGCCGGGTTGGTGCAGCACTTCGCCACGAACTCCGACGGCGTGAGCCGGCCGCCGAGCACGCCGTGGGTGAACACGATCGGCAAGAGTGTCTCGAGGCCGGGCAGGCCCATCGGGATCCTCGTCCAGTCGCCTTCCCACCGGGCCTTCTGCGCCCGGGTAAACGTGCAGGTGTCCGTCGACACCACCGAGACCTCGCCGTCCCTGAGGCCCTTCCAGAGGCGCTCCTGGTCCCTCGGCTTCTTGACCTGCGGGCAGCAGGCGAACAGGTGGCCGTCGGGTCCGTCGAAGACCGAGTCATCGAGCACGAGGTACTGCGCGCAGGTCTCGGCGTAGACGTCCACCCCGCGCGCCCGGGCCGCCTTGACGATGTCGGTCCCCTCGGCGGTCGACATGTGGACGATGTAGAGCCGCCCGCCGGTCACCTCGGCCCAGGTGATGGCACGCTGGATCGCCTCGGCCTCGATGAAGTTGGGCCGGGTCATGGGATGCAGCCGGGCGCCGTGGCGATGCATCAGCTCGGGCGTATGGTGCCGCGCGATCAGCTCGTCGAGCACCCGGCTGGACTCGGCGTGCACCAGCAGCATCGCGCCCAGGTCGCGGCAGCGTTCGAGCGTGTTGTAGATCGCCCGGTCGTCCGACTGCCACCCCTCGGAAGCATAGATCATGAACTCCTTGAACGTCGGGCAGCCCATTTCGACGAGCTTCGCCATCTCGGGCCCGTGGCGGTCCCAGTTGGTGATGGCCATGTGGAAGCAGTAATCGACGCACGCCTTCGGCTGGGCGCGGGCCATCCAGTTGTTGTAGGCGTCGAGCAGCGATTCCTCACCGTAAGGGATGGCGAAGTCGATCACGGTGGTCACGCCGCCGCGGGCCGCGGCTCTCGTGCCGGTGTTCCAGTCGTCGCTCGAGACCGTGCCGCAGAAGGGCAGCTCGAGGTGGACGTGGACGTCGACGCCGCCGGGGATCACGTATCGGCCCTTCGCATTGACGACGCGGGTCCCCGGCCCGGCGGAAGCCGCGAGGCCCAGCCCGACGGCCGCGATCGTCTCGCCGCGGATCGCGACATCCGCGCGGGATTCTCCCTCGGCGCTAACGACCAGGCCGTCGGCGATCACGACGTCGTAACTCATGGCGGCAGCCTCCCTGGGCTCCTTGGAAGTCCTCTCGCCGGACGCATGCCGGATCGCCGCGCCCGAGAACTGGGTCGCGCATTCCCGCCGGCCTGGGTGCCACGATCCGGCACCGTCGGGCCGCCCTGGGCGGTCATCGCTCCACGCGGCTCACCTGACGATAGTAGGCATCATACCAGGAACGGATCTTCTCCAGGATCGAATCGAGGCTGGCCCGCGTCGCCTTCTCGCATGAGAATCGTTCATGCAGGACCAATGCGGGCTCTCCATCCTCGAGAACGGGCTCGATCCTCCAGGAATAGACCCCTTCGTCGGATGGCATCGAGAAGAGCAGGACCAGGACGGGGAACGGATACCGCTTGCCCGCCTTCAGGACGCCGGAGTGAGTGTTCAGCCAGGTTTCCGCCCATTCCGGGCTCACGATCGGCCCTCCGATTCCCGCATGAATCACGCCGAAGATCATCTCCACGTCTTCGTCCTGGGGAAGGATCCGGCAGATCATCTCCAGGCCGTCCCATTCCCGGAAGGGGATGACCTCCACGTTACCCTCGCCGGTCAGGAAAACCGTCGCGAGCGCCTGGGTCCTATGCTCAATCATGGAGACCGTTGCACGGCTCATCGAGATGTTTGCCTCCGAGGAACGTGTCGGTGAACCAGTCCCTTCCCCCGCACCATTGGGTGATCAGCACCGTGAAGATGCTCTCTCCCCTGCGGCCGATGATGTCGCCAGGATTCACCGCGCGTCCCCGAGCCGTCGTCGCCACTCGCCCTTTCTCGCGATGCCTCAGTCCTCGATTCTAGCAGGGGACGATCAACCGAGGAAGCCGGCCAGCGACGGTCGGGCGAGAGACGCGAGCCCGCTACAGCGTTCTCAACCGACGGCACCAGGGCCCGGCCGCCGATCCGGGCGGTTCCCATGCCCGTCCCTCTCGGTCATACTGGCACCGGCCCCGGGCCGGACGGCCGGGGATGCTTATCGAGACCCGGAGGATTCCATCGTGAGCGAGCGCATCGTGATGCGGACGGGCGAGGCCCTGGTCGAGGGCGCCGAGGACTATCTCTGCGCCGAGCCCGAGGTCGTCATCGGCGAGCTGGACGGGCCCGTCGGCCACGCCCTGGCCAACCTGATCGGCGACCAGGTCAAGGGGCACTCGCGGGTCTTCGCGATCCTGGGCAGCGACGTGCAGGTCAAGCCGGCGACCGTGATGGTGAGCAAGGTCACGGTCAAGAGCGGGAAGTACACGAACATCCTGATGGGCACCGTGCAGGCCGCGATCGCCCACGGTGTCCTCGACGCCGTCCGCGCCGGCGACATCCCCCGCGACAAGGTCGACGACCTGGGCATCATCTACTCGGTCTGGCTGGATCCGTCGGTCGCCGATCGGGACGACCTGGACCACAAGGCGCTGTTTGACGTCCACCGCGAGGCGACGTCCAAGGTCATCCGCAAGGCCATGCGCCGCGAGCCGACGATCGACTGGCTGCTCGAAAACCAGGAGAAGGTCACCCACTACTTCCACGACCTGGGGGTCAAGGGGGAACTCTAGCGGACCTCGGGACGCGGGGAAATCCATCGTCCTCACGAGGGCGGGGGTCTGATGCCGGCCTTCGCCAGCCGTAATTGACCCAGGGTGCATCCAACGCTAATGTGGGAGATGGACACAAGGACCTCGCCGGAGGTAGTCAGGGTCATGAACGAACTCGAATCCTTCTACCGTTTCCTTGCCGACCAGCTATCCCGCGGCGGCTCGATGTTGAGTCCCGAAGAATGCCTCGACCTGTGGCGTGCGCGGAATCCTCGGGAACATCCGTCGGAAGCCGAGGTGGAGGCCATCCGCGAGGCGATCGACGACATGAGAGCCGGCGACGCCGGCCAACCGTTGCGGGACTTCCTCGCGGAATTCCGCGACGGGAGAAGAACCTCGGCATGAATTCAGCCCTTCGAGGTCCATCGCCTGGGGCTCGGCTCGGCGAGCCAGGGCGGCAGGTCCTGGTCGCGATCGGCCCGGGCCCGCGGGCTCGCCGAGGTCTCCGCACGATGCGGCGGGCGAAGGAAGCCGGCGGACGAGGCCCGCGGATCGTTCGGGTGCGACCGTCCGGCCCGCTTCCGCGCCCAGACGGACCGCCCGGCGAAGGCCAGGGACGAGATCAACAGCGCACCGGCGAGCGGCCGCGCCCAGCCGGCGAGGATCGACTCCGCGCCGGCCGGCGACCCGGGTCGGGCGGCCGCTCCATCGAAAGCCAGGATCGCCGCGAAGTCGGTGCTCGCATCGGGTGACTCGGCGGCCGGCGCGGCCGTAGAAGGGGACGGAGGCGCGGACGGAACGCTCGACGGCGGGGCCGAGGCACCCGGGACCGGAGGACCGGCGGCATCGGTCGATCCCGCCCCTCCCGGCTGCCAGACCCAATCGGGCCACGACCCGCCCGGCTCGACGCCCGACGCCAGGACAGCCCGCGGCACGTCGTTCAGCGCGTCGTCGATGTCCGAGAGGTAATGCTCGAGGCCCGCGCCGCCGGGCGAGGAGGGCCCGACCCGCATCGCGGGACTCGTCCGGGTCTCCTCGGGCAATCCGACCGGCTGGTCGAGCGCCTCCTCGCCCGGGGCGCCCGAGACCATGATCAACACGGCGACCGCGTCGAGGGCGCTGTGATCCAGCGGCATGAGATCGGAGACCTGGACCTGCCCCACCTGGACCAGGTTGTTGACCAGAAGCGTCAGCGGCGCGATCGACGAGGTGATGATCTGCGGCAGTGCCAGGCCGATCCCGCCGGTTGCCACGGTCACCTGGGCCGACACGCCGGTGCCGGCCGTCGAGGTCGTCTCGGCCTGGGTCGACGCCTGGACCTGGGACTGGGTCTCCGTCGACGCCTCTTCAAGGGTGAGGAGGCCGCCGGGTGTTGACAGGAACGCCCCCCGGCCCGCGATTGACTGCGCCATGGCCGTCGCCGGGATCGGCGAGCCGCCCGTCGGCCCGACGATCGGTGACGCGATGCCCACCGAGACATTGAGGAGGATCACCTGGCCTTCTCCGGCGGTCGCGATGTAGAGCTGGATCGAGCCCGAGGGGCCGCCCGAGATGGCCAGGTCCGTCGGCTGCACCGGCTGGCCGACGTCGAAAAACTCGGTCAGAACCAGGCCACGCGGCCCGCCGTCCAGCAGGGCGATCCGGCTGTCGCCCTGGTGGGCGATGAACAAATCGGCGAAGCCGTCGATTCCATACGACCCCATCACCCCGGCGACCGGGTTCGGGTCTCCGGTCGGAATGAGCTGGCGAACCGCGGTGCCCGCGGCGAAGTTCGAGTAATAGGTCAGGTCGCTCGAGCCGGCGTCGAGCACGGCCAGGTCGGGCCCCGCGGCGGCATCGAACTTCCCGACGAAGGCGCGGATCGGTCCGGGGCCTGCGGGCAGGACGAGCGGATTGCGGTCGTCGAAGAAGCCGCCGCCGACCCCGCGCAGGACGGTGATATCATCGCTCCCCTGGTCGACGCTGATGATGTCGGGAATGCCGTCGCCGTAGACGTCGGCCACGGTCGTCGAGACAGGGTCGGCGCCGACCGGCAGCCGGGGGCGCGGCTGGAGCGTCCAGCCGCCCCCCTGCCCCACCCCGATGAAGACGCTCAGGTCGTCCGACCCGGCATTCGCCACGACGATGTCGGGGATTCCGTCGCCGGCGAGGTCGGCGACGGTAAGTCCCACGGGATCGGTCCCGGTGAAGAACCGCAGCGGTGCGGCGAAGCGATTCCCCCCCAGCCCGAGGTAAACGAGCATGTCGTTCTCGCCACTGTTGAGGACGAGGATATCGGGGTTGCCGTCCCCGTTGAGGTCGGCGACGGCGACCGCCCCGGGGGCCTGGATGCCCTGGCTCCGGCCCTGGACGAAGCTCTGGGTCTCGCCGTACTGGACCGAGAGCTGGTCGATCGACATGTTGCTCAGGACGTACTCGGTCTGGCCCTTGCCGCTGAAATCGCCCAGCGCCAGGCTGACGCCCTGGTCGGCCCGCTGGTACGGCTCGAACGTGCCGTCCCCCTTGCCCACGATGATCAGCAGGTCGCCCTGGGCGTTGCTAACGAGGAGGTCGGGGATGCCATCGCCGTTGACGTCGCGCACGGCCAGGCCCGTGGGGCCGTTGCCCGCGTCGACTCGGGGCATCGCGACAAACCCCCCCTGGCCGTTGTTCAGGAAGATCGAGATATCATTGCTTCCCTGGTTGAGGACGACCAGGTCGGTCAGGCCGTCGGCGGTCAGGGGCGCGGCGACGACCTGGGTCGGGTCGATGCCGGTAGGGTAGCTCGTGGCGAGCGACGGGTCGGCGAGCCCGCCGCCCGGCGTCCCTTCGAGCAGCGAGATGCGATCGGCCCCGCTCTGGACCGAGACGACGTCGGTGAGCCCGGAGGCGCCGAAGACCCCGGCGGCCACGCCGATCGGCTCGTCGTTGGTGTTCCGGACCAGGGCACCACCCTGGGCGACAAGCTCGGCAGCGCCCAGTCCGCCGGCCAGCCGGACCTCGGGGCTGAACCCCGTCGGGCCCCCGTAGAAAACGCTGAGGTCCCCCGAGTAGGTGTTGGAGACCACCAGATCGGGCCAGCCGCCCCCGGTCAGGTCGACGATGGCGGCGTCAGACGGTGCGTAGCCGACAGCCAGCGGCGGCCCGATCTCGGCGAAGCTGCCGTCGGCAGCCTGGCCAAGCACGATCACCTGGTTGCTGCCGCGGTCGACCAGGACCAGGTCGTCCAGGCCGTTCCGCCGGAGATCGCCGGACGCCATCGACACGAGATACGAGGCGCCCGGGACCGGGACCGACTGTACCTCGACCGTGGCGCCGGGCCCGTCGGCCTGGCCGATCAGCCAGACGACCGGCTGCGAGGCGTCGAGCGCCGCCAGGATCGTCCCGTAGCGGGTCCGCACCGAAACGATGTCGCGGAAGCGGACCCCCGCGCCGACGTCGATGACCTGCGCCGATCCGAATTCGCCGGGCGAGCCCGGCTGGGCGGCCCGCATCAATAACCGGCCTTGCTGGTCGAGGGTGAAAACGTCGGGCATCCCGTCGCCGTTCCAGTCGACGATCACCGGCGCGGGCTGCGGCCGGGGCACCGGGACCTGCGTCGCCAGCTCCTGGCTGGTGTTCACGCCCAGCTCCACGGTCACCCGGTTGCTCGACGACGTCACGACGGCGATGCCCATCAGGCCGTTGTCGTTGAAGTCGGCGATCGCCATGCCGACCGGCTGGAGCCCCAGCGAAAGTGGGGTCCAGTCCGCGGGCGATCCGTCGCTCCCCAGGGTCACCACTCCGGCGTCCTGGGTGCCGAAATCGGCCGCCGCCAGGCCGAAGGTGGGGCCGATCCGGGGATCGTGGATGGCCTGAAGGAAATCGGCGGCGAGCCCGATGTCGATCGGCGCGAATGGCGCGAAGGCACCGCCGCCGAGGCTCAGGAGGACGGTGACCGTCTGGTCCCGCTCGTCGGCGACGGCCAGGTCGATCCGGCCGTCGCCGTTGAAGTCAGCCGCGGCGAGCGCGGACGGGGCATGTCCGCCGTACTGGACGGTCTGCGCCGAGAACCCGCCGCCCGGCAAGGTCCACAGGACCGTCAGGTCGCCGGACGTGCGATTGGCCGTGACCAGGTCCTCCTCGCCGTTGCCACCCAGGTCCGCGGCGACCAGCGCCACCGGCTCGGTGCCGACCGGATAGGTGCGCGCGGGGAGGAACGTCCCGTCGCCGCGGCCGATCAGCACGGCGACGTCGCCGGAGACCTCGTCGGCGACGGCGATGTCCGTGACGCCGTCGTGGAAGAAGTCGCCCGCGACGATCGCATGCGGCGACTTGCCGACCGGCAGGGCGATCGGGTCGCCGAACGTCCCGTCGCCCATGCCGAGCAGGACCACGACCTCGTCCGATCCGGCGCAGGCCACGGCGAGGTCAATATTGCCGTCGCCGTTGAAATCGGCGGCGACCAGCCCCGAGGGATCGGCGCCCACCTGGATCGTCTGGCCGATGGTGAAGGTCCCGTCGCCATTGCCGAACTCGATCGTCACGGTGCCTTGCAGGGGGTTCGCCACCGCGAGGTCGAGCCGGCCGTCGTCGGTGAACGAGGCGCTGACCAGGGCGACCTGCGTCACCGCGGTGGGTATGGTCTGCGCGGGGCCGAACGTGCCGTCGCCCTGATTGAACAGCAGGTCGACGGTGCCGGTCTGATAGATCACCGCGGCGATGTCGGGCCGGCTGTCGCCGTTGAAATCGGCGACCGCCAGGGCGAACTGGGTCGGGCGCCCCACGGGTACAGCGATCGGGGGGCCGAACGTGCCGTCACCGTTGCCCATGGCCACCGTGATGTCGTGGGCCACGAGGCTGCCCGCGATGATGTCGAGTTTGCCGTTGCCGGTAAGGTCGGCGAGGCTGAGGGCAAACGGAAGCGGACCGACGGGAACGGGCGGTCCCGGCGTGAAGGTCCCGTCGCCGTTGTTGATCAGGACCGTGGCGTACGACGGATAGGAGCCGCTGTCGGCGACGACCAGGTCGGGCCGACCGTCGCCGTTCAGGTCGCCGGCCGCCAGAAAATCCGCCCCCGGGCCAGCGGGGAAATACCGGGCCGGGCCATAGGTCCCCGGTCCGGCCGGCCGGAAGAGCGCGACCAGGCTCTGGTTCACCGCGACGGCGATGTCGGGCCGGCCGCCGCCGCAGAAGTCGGCGACCACGGGGTTGCCCGGCGAGCCCCCGGCCGGCAGCATGACTGGCCCCGCGAACGTCCCGTCGCCGCGGCCGTAGAAGATCGAAATCGTCTGAGTCAGGTAATCCGACTCCACCAGGTCGAGGTGCCCGTTGCCGGTGAGGTCGGCCGCGGTGATGTAGGACGGCTGGATCCCCGTGATCATCGTCTCGCCGGGCCGGAACGTGCCGTCGCCGTTGCCCAGCAGGATCGAGATCGAGTCCTCGATGCGGTTGGTGACCGCCAGGTCGAGGATGCCGTTGCCGGTGAAGTCGCCGACCGCGACGCCCCAGGGCCCCAGGCCGGTCGGGACCAGGATCGGCGCGCGGAATGTGCCGTCGCCGCGGCCCATCAGGATCGACACGTTGTCGGCGCTGTAATCCGGCACGATCAGGTCCTGGATGCCGTTGCCGGTGAGGTCGGCCGAGACCACGGTGGGGTTCGCCGTCGGCACCAAGGGCTGCGACGGCGCCTGAAACGTCCCGTCGCCGTTGCCCAGCAGGATCGAGACGTCGCCCGTGATCAGGTCGGTGGCGAGGATGTCGGCGCGGCCGCTGCCGGTGAGGTCGGCCGCGGCCAGCCCCATCGTCGCGGCCCCGACGGCGATGTTCTCCGCCGCCCGGAAGGTCCCGTCGCCATTGCCCAGGAAGATCGAGACGTCGCCGGCCCCGTAGCTGCTTGCGGCCAGGTCGAGCTGGCCGTTGCCCGTGAAGTCGGCTGCAACCAGGGTGTAAGGGTACGTGGAGCCCTGGAGCACCTGCGAGGGGACGAACGATCCGCGCTGGTTGAGGAAGACCCGCACCGTGTTGTCGCCCGCGCAGGCCACGGCCAGGTCCGGGCGGCCGCAGCCGTGGAAATCGGCCGCGACCAGCGACGTCGGCGACGAGCCGGCCGGCAGCGCGATCTGCTGGCCCGGTGCGAAGGTGCCGTCGCCGTTGCCCACGAAGATGCTCACGGTGGCCGACACGGCGCTGGCGACCGCCAGGTCGAGCCGGCCGTCGCCGGTGAAGTCGCCGGCCGTCACCGACGTGGGATACTGGCCCGTCGGGATGGCGAGCCCCCGTGTGAACGTGCCGTCGCCGTTGCCCAGCAGGATCTGGACGCTGTCGGCGAGCGAGTTGACGACGGCCAGGTCGAGCCGCCCACCCCCGGTGAAATCGCCCACCGCCACGCTGGACGGCTCGAAGCCGACCGGGATCTCGACGGGAGCCTGGAAGGTCCCGTCGCCGTTGCCCAGCAGGATCGAGATGTCGCCCGAGCCCGTGTTGGCGGTGATGATGTCGGGGATGCCGTTGCCGGTGAGGTCGGCGGTCGTGACGAAGGCCGGATTGAGGCCGACGGGGATCGCGACCGGCGGCCGGAAGGTGCCGTCGCCGAGGCCGATGTCCACCAGAACCTGGTTGTCGTAAAAGTCGGCGATGACCGCGTCGGGGACGTTGCTTCCCCTGACGAGATTCGCCACGGCGACCGAGTATGACCCGCTGTAGGACGTCAGCGGCTGCGACAGGGGATTGGCGGCGGTGAAGCTGGTCGACAACTGGAAGGTGCCGCCGCCCGAGAGCCCCTGCACCATCAGGAAGTAATCGCCGGGGATCACGTGCAGCGCGACGTGGTCGTCGGGGTTCTGGGGCGAGGATGCCTCGCTCTCGATCAGGAGGTTTCCCTGGCCGTCGAGCAGCGAGAGCCGGCTGCCGAAGCCCAGGGGGTGGACCTGGGCCGTCAGCAGTCCTCCTGAGTCGACGCTGACGTGATAGAGGTCGGTCGAGGCGCTGCCCGCGAGCTGGCCGGTCAGGCCGACGTTGGGGTCGGCGCCCAGGCTGACGGCGGCGGCGAGGAGGCCGGCGGACGCGCTGGGGCAACGCCGGGATTCCAGCATCTCGATGGCAAGCGGCCGGCCGGCGCGCGCTCGCCGCCGCCTCGGGGGCCGGACGAAGGGGCGCCCGGGTCCGCGCCGACCCGCCGCGTACACCGGAAGACTCATCATCGAGGCGTCACTCCGACGATCGCGCCGTGCCCGCCGGTGCGGGCGAACCGGGCGTCGAACTCGTGGAACCTGTGGGATCTGCGGATCGGCTCGAGGGCGGCGTCGCCGCGGACGACCTCCGCCCAGAACGCCGCGCGCTCCGGCGCGGGCATCAGGCCGAGCGCCCGTGCGATCAGGTCCAGGGCCTCGGCCCGGTATCGCCCGGCGGCGTCCCAGGCGCCCGGGGACCGGCCAGGGTCCGTCTCGAGGCAGGCCGCGGCCTGGCAGTACACCCGGGCGGCACCGTAGATCAACCGCGCATCCCGGGCGGAAGCCTGCACCGAGGCGCTCGCGTCGGCGACGGCCTCGCGGACCTTGCGCTGCTGCACGTTGGCCATGGCGCGGCCGCTCAGGGCGCGGGGGTCGGAAGGTTCGAGCCGCAGCGCCTCGTCGAAATCGCGCGACGCGGGCACCGGCGCCCCGCTGAACAGGTAGGCCCAGCCGCGATTGGCGTGGAGCGAGGCCGTGTCGCGGCCGGCGCGGAGGGCGAGCGTGTAGTCGGCGATGGCGCGCTCGTAGACGCCGCGCTGCGCCTCGGCCAGGCCGCGGGCCTCGTACAGGGCCGCCGTGGGCTTTCCCTTCGCCAGGCAGAGGTCGAAGGCCCGGATCGCCTCGTCGAGCCGCCGAAGTTTCACGAGGACCGCCCCCCGGACCCGATGGATATCCGGGCGGTCGGGCTGGATCGCCAGGGCCCGGTCGCACTCGGCCAGGGCCTCGTCGTGTCGGCCGGCCTGCTCGAGGATCAACGCTCGCTCGAGGTGGTCGTCCGCCGACGCGGGGTCTCCGGCGGGCGACAGGGCGATCGCGCGGCCCAGGTCCGCCATGGCCCCGTCGGGGCGCGAGCCGAGCCGGCGGATCCGGGCCCGGGCGCGGTACAGGACCGCCCCGTTCGGGAAGCGTGCGATCGCCCGATCGAGCGCCTCGGCCGCCCGGTCGAGGTGCCCGAGGTCCTGGTAGGCCTGGGCGAGGTTGACGTACGCCTGGAACTGGTCGGGCTTGAGTGCGATCGCGGCCCGGAAGTCGGCGGCGGCGGATTCCAGTCGACCGCGGCGGACCCGCATCACGCCGCGGTTCACCAGCATGACGTAGCGGCTCGCGTCGTCGAGCCCCAGCTCCGCGGCCCGCCCGAAGTCGGACTCGGCCATGTCGAACTCGCCCATCTCCCCCTCGGTGAAGCCCTTCAGGAGGTAGGTCCAGACGAAGTCGGGCCGGGCGGCCTGGCAGACCGTCAGGGCGGCCTGGGCGGCGGCGGGCCGATGTTCCTTGAGGTGGCAGATCGCCAGCAGATACTCGCCCCAGAAGTGCCCCGGCTGTTGCATCAGCACCCGCCGCAGCGCCGCGATGGCCCGGGTGTAGTCGCGCCGGTGATAGGCGGCCTCGCCCTCGAGGAAAGCGTCGACCACCGAGCCCACGGCCGTCGCAGCCCCGGCCGCGCGGGCCTCGGCGGCCTCGGCCCCGGCCCGGTCCCCCGCCCTGCGGAGCGACTCGGCACGCCGGAGGAAGAAGGCCCTCGTCGGCGGCCGGACCCGCTCAACCCGGCCGAGGACCCGAAGCGACTCGCGCGCCTGCGCCGCCGGGTCCTCGCCGGCGGTTGCCTGCGACGTCGCGTCGGCCAGGATCAGCGCCAGCTCGTAATAGCGCTCGGTGAGCGCGTCCACCTCGGCCGGGCTGAATGCCCCGGGGAATAGCTCGAGACCCCTGCCCGGGCCGGCCGTCGGCTCGAACAGCTCGAGGGCATGCCGGGCGGCCGAGCGGCCCGCGCGCACGTTGGCGTCGGGCTCCAGGCCCGTGTACTGGGACTGGTAGAACACCGCCTCGTCGTAGGAGCGCCGGAACGCCGCGAGCCGCGCCCGCGCGGCGGTCCGCGCCTCGCGCCCGGCGATCCGGGCGTCGCACATCGCCAGGATCCTCGAGGCCCCCACGCCGATCTGGGCAAGCTCCGGCTCGTTGCGGATCAGCGCCAGCGCGCCGGCGATCTGGGCCCGCGCGTCGTCCCAGTCCTCGCGGCGCGCCGCCTCCTTGCCGAGGAGAACGAACCGATCGACCTGCATGCGGACCCCGGCGACGCGCCGCCGGTCCGTCGCGAGCCTGCGGTCCTGATCGACCCGATACCAGAGGCCGCCGCCGGCCGCCGCGAGGATCGACAGGGCGCTGACGACGATCAGCGCGGCGGCCGACGGCCTGCGGCGAATCCACTTCCAGGCGCGCTCCCACCGCGGTGTCGGCCGCGCCAGGATCGGCTCGCCGGCGAGGTACCGGCGGAGGTCCTCGGCCAGGGCATCGGCCGACTCGTACCGCCGCGGCGGCTCCTTCTGAAGGCACTTCAGACAGATGGTCTCGAGGTCCGCCGACACGCCGGGCTGGAGCTGGCGGGGCGAGACGGGCTCGGCATTCTTGACCAGGTCGAGCGTGGCCAGCACGGTCGGGCCGAGGAACGGAGGCCGGCCGGTCAAAAGCTCGTAGAAGTTCGCGCCGAGGGCGTAGATGTCCGCCGCCGGGCCGACGTCCCGGGTCCGGCCGTCCGCCTGCTCGGGCGACATGTAGGTGGGCGAGCCGAGGATCGAGTTGGTCCGGGTCAGCCCCATGTCCTTGTCGTCGGCCTTGGCCAGGCCGAAGTCGGTGATCTTCGGCGTGCCCTCGTCGGTCATCAGGATGTTGGCCGGCTTGAGGTCGCGGTGGACGATCCCCAGGCGGTGCGCCTCGGCCAGGGCCGAGGCCAGGCTCTCGATCAGGCGAGCCGCCGCGCGCGGCGGCCAGGGCGTTCCGTCGAGGCGCAGGGCCAGGCTCCCGCCCTCGATATACTCGAGCTCGACGTAGGGCCGCCCCTCGCAATCGCCGATCGCGTGGATCTGGACGATATTGGGATGACAGAGTCTCGCGACGATCTCGGCCTCGGCCAGGAATCGCTCGACCGCGTCGGTCCCGGCGTATTCGCCGGCCAGGATCATCTTCAGGGCGACCAGGCGGTTCAGGCGGAGCTGGCGCGCCTTGTAGACGACGCCCATCCCGCCCCGGCCGAGCTCCTCGAGGATCTCGTACCCCGGCACCGCGGGCAGCCTCGGTCGCGAGCCGGGGACCGGCCGATGCTCGCCCGTCGCATCGCCGACGGGTCCAAGATCGGGCCCGCGCCCCTCGGCCGGATCCCCGGGGAACCACAGGCCCGACCCGACCCCGGAGGGTTCGTCGTCACCCCACGCAGTCCCGCCGAGATCCCAGGCGATGGTCAGCGGCGACCCGTGCCGCTCCACGGGCGACGGGTCCAGCGTCTCGCCCAGGAACGGCTCCTCGAGCGGCTCCGGGTCGGGCGACTCGAATCCGCAATGGTCGCGCGCACCCGGATAGCGGAGTATCGAGGGGCTCAGGCTCCCGTGGAGGCTCAGCCTGTCGGCGAATCCGGCGTCGGCCGCGCCGAGGAGCCTCGCCGAATGCACCGGCGAGCCGTCCCCAGTCGCGCGGGGCCCAGCGGACCGCTCCGATCGATGCGATTTGAGATGCTCGTCCATCATCGAAAAGCGTCTCGCCGGTCCCAGGCACTCCGCACCCACGCTGCGCAAGCGGCCGGCCGGGGCCATCGCCCCGGCGGGCGCGAATCTCGGATCGTCCCCGGTTGCGACGGGCCGGGCCCCGTCTCCTCATCGACTTACCATGCCTTCCGGCGAATCGACGACGATTTCGGCAGGGGCCACGGTCCGCCCCACGTTCACCCGTATCCTTATCCTAGGTCACACCTGAGACGGTGCCTCGTCCGATCCGTGCATCACAGGTCAGGTCGGGGCCAGGGGACGACGAACCACGCCTTCATGCGTGGTATCAATTATCTCGATCCAGGTATTTTCGGATGCTTTTCCGGGCGCGCGAGGCCAATCCGACCTACAGTCGACATTGGGCGATCACTTCCTGGGACCGGGACGGCGGGGCCGTGTTGGGAGGCATCCCGACCCGGCCGCCCCGGCGACCGTGACGACGGCCACGACGGCGTGGAACGTCGGTGGAGAGGACCGATTGAATGGTGTCCAATCGCGTCGGAGAGGTTGGGACGGTGGGCCGGTCGGATGAGCCTTTGCTGCTGGCCGAGCTCCAGGACTTGCGGGACCAGCTCGCGGCGGCCGAGCGTCGGATCGCGCGGCTGGAGCGGTCGAGGGCCCGGAGCCGCAGGGCGATCCGGCGGCTGACGACGATCGCCACGACCGACGGCCTGACGAAGCTGGGGAACCGCCGCCGCTTCGAATCCGTCCTCGGCGAGCTGTTCGGCCTGTCGGGCCGGCACGGCGCGCCGCTGTCGGTGGTCCTGGTCGACGTCGACGTCTTCAAGTCGTACAACGACGCCTTCGGCCATCCGGCCGGCGATGAGGTGCTCTGCATCATCGCCCGCCAACTGGTCATGACGTCGCGACCCGGCGACGTGGTGACCCGCTACGGAGGCGAGGAGTTCGCGATCGTGCTGCCGGACGCCGATGCGATCGCCGCGCTGAGCCATGCCGAGCGTCAGCGCCGGGCCATCGAGTCGTTCGCCTGGCCGCTCCGGCCGGTCACGGCGAGCTTCGGCGTGGCGACGCGGACCCCGCGGATCGAGGACTTCGGGAGCCTGGTGAACGGGGCCGACCGCGCCCTCTACGCCTCCAAGAACGGCGGCCGCAACCGCGTCACGCACCTGGACATGATCGCCGGGGACGGGCTGCCGGGCCCCGTCGCCCCGGAGCCGATCCCCTACCGGCCTTGCCTGTCCCGGGCCGACGGTCGCGGACTCCTCAGCGCGGGACCCCGACCCGAGCCGTCACAGCCCCCGAGGAGATCACGCTGATGCCGACCGCGAACTCCGCAGGATGCGCGCCGGACCGGGCGGGGGCCGACAGCTCGCTCGACCTGAGTTCTCCGTGGGTGGCGCTCGATCGATTCATCCGCGCCCTGGAGGATGGGCCGCGGGACTCTCGCCGGTTCTCCGCGGCGCTGGCGACGATCTGCGGCTCGACCAGCGCCCAGCTCGCCTTCGTGCAGGCCGACTCGTCCGGGCGGATGGCCGAGGCGGCCGCGGCCGGCGCCGCGGCCCCCTCGCCGCAATGGTGCCGCAGCCTGGCCCGCTCGCTGCTGGCCCGCTGCCCCCGCGGCGGATGCTGGCGGGCCGACGGCGAGGCGGGCACCCTGGACCTGCCGCCGGGCCCGACCCCGCACTCGGCGGTGATCCTGCCGCTCGCGGAGCCGCGGTCGTCCTGGCTCGTCGCGGTCAGCCTCGATCCCCGATACCCGCTGGAGCAGTCCGACGTGCGGATCATCCGGGTCGTCTGGCGGCTCCAGGTCGGCCACGACCGGCACGTCAGCGTCTACGAGAACCTCAAGGAGACGTTGTTCGGAATCGTCCAGTGCCTGTCGACGGCCATCGACGCGAAGGACCCGTACACGTGCGGCCACAGCGAGCGGGTCGCGCGGATCGCCGTGCGGCTCGGCGAGGAGATGGGCCTCTCGCGGGGCGAGACCAGCGACCTGTACCTGGCGGGTCTGCTCCACGACGTCGGCAAGATCGGCATCCGCGACGAGGTGCTGACCAAGCCCGGCCCCTTGACCCAGGACGAGGAGCAGCACATCCGGCAGCACCCGATCATCGGCGAGCGGATCATCTCGAGCGTCACCCGGCTGGGCTACCTCCGCCCCGCCGTGCGCGGCCACCACGAGCGGTTCGACGGCAATGGCTACCCCGACGCGCTCGCCGGCGAGGCCATCCCCCCGATGGCGCGGATCCTCGCCGTGGCCGACTCCTGCGATGCCATGATGTCGGCCCGACGATATCGCCCCGCGCTCCCGCCGCCCCGCATCGAGCAGATCTTCCGCGAGTACTCCGGCAAGCAGTGGGACCCGCGGATTGTCGAGTCCTTCTTCGAGTGCCGGCACGAGCTCTACGCGGTCTGCCAGCGCGGGCTGGGCCCGTCGGTCTACATGGCCGTCGAGCGCGCGGCCGGGGGCAACGAGGCGCCGGCGCTGCCCCTTTCCCGCGTGATCGAACGCCTGGACTGAGGGCCGCTCGCCCCAGAAAGGGTCCCGGTATCCGACCGGTCCGTCGCGGCGAGGCGCGCCCCCGCGCATGGCACGCGATGTGCGGCATCGCCATTTCGGCATCAAGGGGCTCATCGCGAGCCTGGATTCTCCAGTCGTCAGTGGGGGAAACATCATGCCGAGGGGTGACAAGTCCAAATATACCGACAAGCAGAAACGCAAGGCCGAGCACATCGCCGAGGGCTACGAGGATCGCGGCGTTCCGGAGAAGGAGGCCGAACGCCGGGCGTGGGCCACGGTGAACAAGGAGTCCGGCGGCGGGAACAAGTCCGGCAGCGGCCGGGGCAAGCCCGATACGAAGGTCTCCAGCAAGAAGGGCGGCGCGATCGGCGGCAAGAAGGGCGGGGCCGCATCGGCCGCTCGCCCGGCCTCGGCGCGGTCCGCCTCCGCCAAGAAGGCCGCCGCGACCCGAAAGCGCAACCAGGCGGCCAAGTCGCGTTGAGCCGGCCGGCCAGAGGCGATCACGCGGGAGGGCACGGCGCGCCCTCCCGCGGATCCCCCGACAGGTCGCAAGACAACTTCCTCACATCCAGCCGCCTCAATCCAGCGGCAACGCGATCGAACGCCCTTCCCGGTTCGACCGGTAGATCGCCTGGAACAGCTCGACGACGTGCCGGCCGTCCTCGCCGGTCACGGCCGGCGTTCGATCGTCGAGGATCGCGCGGAGGAAATCCCGGATCTGGCGCGCGTGATAGTCGGTCACGGCGTCGCACCCGGCGAACGTCGCCCGATCCTCGGCCTGGAAGCCGGCCAGGCGGTCCTCCTCGCCGGAAATGGTCCACAGGTCGTTCAGCGGCGGCTCGGCGATCCCGGAGACGCCCGCGATGAACGTCGCGCCCCGATCGGTCTCGACGCCGACGCTCGCCCCATTCGACCCGTGGATGTGCACCTTCGTATGAATGCCGGGCTTCTGCGCCAGGCTCGTCACGATCGAGCCAAGCCCGCCGTTGCGAAAGCGCAGGACGGCGACGGCCGTGTCCTCGACCTCGACCGTCGGGTGATTGAGGTTGGCCCAGTAGCCACCCACCTCGGCGACGCGGTCGTCCATCAGCCAGGTCAGAAGGTCGAGCATGTGCGGCGACTGGTTGACCAGCACGCCACCCCCCTCGGTGTCCCACCGGCCGCGCCAGGGGTCCGACAGGTAGTACGACGGATCCCGCCAGCTATACATCACGAACGTGCCGAGCACGGGCCGGCCGAGCTTGCCGGCGTCGATCGCCGCCTTCATCCGCAGCACCGGCTCGTACCACCGCCGCTGACTGATCACGCCGAGCTTGATCGAGTGCCTTTTCGCCGCGGCGAGCATGGCGTCGCAATCGGCCAGGCTGGCGGCCAGGGGCTTCTCGACCAGCACGTGAACGCCGGCCTCGGCCGCCAGAATGGCCGGCGCGGCGTGCAGCGGGTGCGGCGTGCCGATCACCACGGCCTGAGCACCCGAATCGGCCAGCATCGCGGCGACGTCGGGATAGGCGCGGCCGCCGTACCTTTCGGCAAACGCCGCCGCCCGCGCGGGATCGGCGTCGCAGTGGCCCACCAGCTCCGACTCGGCCAGGGAGGCCAGCGCCCGGGCGTGGATTCCCCCGACCTTGCCACAGCCCACCAGCGCGGTCTTCACGCGCTCCATCGTTCAAACGCCTCGTCTTGGCTCGTCTCAGCTTGCCCGGTCTCGCGGCACCCCATCAGGCCGGGAAGTACTTCGCGCTCATCCGCCGCAAAAACGCCAGGGACTCGGCCATCTCGTCCATGCCGTTCATCCCGTCCTCAATGCTGATCCAGCCGCGGTAATTGTGCTCGGCCAGGATGCGGAAGATCGTGTCGTAGTCGTTCAGCCCCTTGCCCGTGACGCCGTGCCGCAGGTTGGCCGAGTATCCCAGGGTGCCGTCGGCCTGGCGCAGGTCGTCGAGCGTCGTCCCCTCGGCAAGATAGCGGTCGCTGGCGTGCATGCTGACCACGCGATCGGCCACGGCGCGCAGGAGCTCGATCGGGTCGTCCCCGGCGACGATCGCGTTCGAGGGATCGTACTGCACGCCGAAATGGTCGCGGTCCGGGATCGCGTTCACCAGTTCCAGGAACACGTCCATCTTCTGGGCGAATTCGGGATGCGCCCAGAAGCCGTCCTTGTAGTGGTTCTCCAGCCCCAGGACGATGTCGTGCTCGCGGGCAACCGGGAGCACGCTGTTGATGCACTCGACGACCCATTCCAGCCCCTGGCGCCGGTCGACGTCGGGATAGCGCTGGCCCGACAGAACGCGGCAGACGGCCCGCGGCCCGCCCAGCCGCCGGGTGACGGCGATCAACTGGGCCTCGCGGTCCACGGCGCGCTTGCGCGCGTCGGCGTCCGGGTTGGTGAAATCGGGCGAGCAGCAGAGCATCGGCATCGCGAACCCGGCCGACGCGAGCGCCGCGCCCACCTGGTCCAGGTAGCCCGGCTCGAGGCTGGTGAAAAAACCGTCGTACATCTCCAGGCCGTCGGCGTCGAGCGATCGGGCCATCGTGATCCAGTCGAAGACCGACATGGACCGATCACCGGCAATCTGGTCGATGTAGCACTTGGGGAAGGCGGAGAGTTTCATCAGTGGTCAGTGGTCAGTGGTCAGTGTCAGTGGGGATTCCGTGGCGTTCGGTTCGGCGGAGAACTGCGGACGGAGTTGCCCTCGTCTGTCTGATCCAGCGATCGACCAATCGACCGCGGGAAGCGAGGACCGAATACCGAACACGAATCCGCTCACTTCTTCTTCGCCGCCTTCCACAGCTCCAGCAGGTCCTCGGAGGCCCGCTCGCGGATGCCGTTGTCCGAGAGGATTTCCTCGGTGGCATCCAGGGCTTCCTTGTGGTTGAAGACCATGGTCTCGCTGGCGCGGTCGTCGAAGCTGATGGTGGTGTACTTCTCCTTCGAGTCGCGGAGGAGCTCCACCATGTGGCGGATGTTCTTGACCTTGATGCCGTTGACTTCCTTGACGACCTTGTAGACCGGGCTGTCGTACCCCTTGCCGATCTTGTGGGGGAACATGGGGGCGATGACCATGACGAGCTCCTCGCCCGGGAACTTCGGATAGTCACCACGGCGGGTCACCAGCGGGCTGCCGATGATCGACAGCATCGACGAGGCCCGACCGAAGGCGGTGGCCAGCTCGCTGCACACGGGCGAGAAGACCAGCGGGCCGTAGACGAAATACGACGGATAGCTCCCGCGCAGGGGCTCGATCAGCATCGGGTAGTGCGACTTCACCGGCACGTCGAGCTTCATCGTCTTCCCCTGCCGGATGATCGTCAGCGGAAGCTTGTTGTCCCTGGCGGTCTTCTGCACGAAGTAGTGGAAGTTCAGTCGGAGGCGGTCGTTGATCTTGACCATGCCGGTGTTGTCGACCTCGTGGTCGCCGATTTTGGTGATGAGGTCGAACGGGCGCAGCGGGTCGTTCGGGTCGGCCGGGTTCGGCGAGTGAACGACCATGCCCTGGGTCTTGCGGTCGATGCGGAGGAAGGCGCGCAGGGCGTCGTTCTCGAGCGTCTGGAGCGGCTCGTGGAAGGCCGGCTTGCCGTCATAATGGCCGTCGGCGACGTCCTTGAGGAACAGGTCCACTTCCTCGCTGGGGATAATGTAGCCGATGTTGTCGGCCTGGGTGAGCTTGCTGAAGATCACGCCGATCATCTTGCCGTCGATGAGCGCGGGGCCGCCGCTGTTCCCCGGGTTGATGGCGGCGTCGACCTGCACACGGACGCCCGAGACATCCTCGCCATACGCCGTGAACTCGATCCGCGAGACGATCCCCTTGGTGATCGAGAGCGTCGAGCCGCCCTGGGGATAGCCGTAGGCCAGCACGGTCTCCTTGACCTCGGGCAGCGCCGTGGTGCGCGGCAGGGGCGTCCGCCGGTCGAAGAACGACTCGTCCTCCAGTCGGAGCACGGCCAGGTCGATGCCGGGGGCGACCGCGACGACCTTCGCTGGGAGCTTCTCGCTCGACTGGCTCCCCTCGACGAAGAGCTGGCTGGCGTAGGTGACGACGTGCGCGTTGGTCAGGATGCGCTTGCCGTCGATGACGATGCCCGTCCCGCTGGCCTCGCTGGGGCTGTGCTTGGTCCAGGGCTTGGTGAGGTCGGGGACCCGCATCGTGGCGGTGATCTTCACCACCGAGTCGCGGATCCTGGCCTCCTGGGCCGCGTCGCCATCGACGCCGGCCGCCCCGGCCGAAGCCGCGGAGAACAGGGCCGAGAACAGCACCAGCGCCGGGCCGATCGCGGCCGCGCCCGACCGCCCCTTCGTCGTCATCCGTGTCATCTTCATCGCGGGGTCTCGCTCCTCGTTATCATGCACCCTGACCGGGAATTCGACCCATCTTATCCCCGTTGGCGCCGGGTGGAAAGTGCGTGGAGCGAATGCGGCACGCAGATCCGGCGGCGGCCCATGGCGAGGCGCGCCTCGGGGTGCGATAGTGAGGAACCCACGCTCGGACCCTTTTCTGCCGGGGAGTCGCCGACCATGATCCGCCGCGCGCCGATCGCCGCCTGGGGGCTGATGCTGATCCTCGCCCTGATCTCGCCGCCCGCGCCGGGGCAGGAGCCCGTCGTCCCCGTCCCCGCGAAACCATCTTACGACGACTGGTGGTTCGCTGGGACGAAAGGTGCTGTCGCGGCCGGCGGACGGGACGCCGTGCGCGCGGGCATCGAGGTCCTCGAGCGCGGCGGCAACGCCGCGGACGCCGCCGCCGCAACCATCCTGGCCCTGAGCATCACCGACTCACGCTCGTTCTGCTTCGGCGGCGAGGTGCCGATCCTGGTCTACGACGCCCGGACCAAAGGGGTGACGGTGATCGCCGGCCAGGGGGCCGCGCCGCGGCTGGCGACTCGCGAGGAGTTCGCCAAACGCGGGGGCATACCGCTGAAGGGCATCACGGCCGCGGCGGTCCCGGCGGCGCTCGACGCCTGCCTGACATTGCTCGACCGAAACGGCACGATGACCTTCGCGCAGGTGGTCGCCCCGACGCGGCAGATCCTCGCCCGCCCGCCGCGCCGCGAGCCCTGGCACGCCGACTTCACGCGGACGCTCGAGACCCTGGTCGCCGCCGAGGCCCTGGCCACCGGCGACCGATCGCGCGGGCTCCGCCTGGTCGCCGATGCGTTCTACCGCGGCCCGATTGCCCGGCGCATCGACGCCTGGTCCCGGGCCAACGGCGGGCTGATCCGCTACGGCGACCTCGCGGGTCATGTCACGCGGATCGAGGAGCCGGTTTCCGTCACCTACCGCGGCCACAGGATCTACAAGTGCGGGCCGTGGACGCAGGGACCTTGCCTGCTCGAGGCCCTGCAAATCCTTGAAGGCTTCGACCTCAGGACCATGGGGCGCGGTAAGCCCGAGACGATCCACGTGATGGCCGAGGCGCTCGAGCTCGCGATGGCCGACCGCGATACCTACTACGCCGACCCCCTGTTCGCGGATGTGCCGCTCGACGAGTTGCTGATGCCTGAATACGCATCGAAGCGGCGGGCCCTGATCGACCGGAGGCACGCCTCGCACGAACGGCGGCCGGGCGACCCGCGCCAGGGCAAGCCGCGGCTCGACCCGGCGGCCGACCCGGCCGAGCGCCGGCCGGCTCCCCCCGCGGCGGCCGTGCGGGATACGACGACCTGCATCGTCGCCGACAAGGCCGGCAACGTCGTCGCCGCCACGCCGAGCGGCTGGTCGGGCGTCGTGGCCGGCGATACCGGCGTCTGGCTGGGCAGCCGGCTCCAGAGCTTCAACACCTGGGAAGGCCATCCCAACGTCATCGAGCCCGGCAAGCGCCCACGGATCACGCTGTCGCCGACGATCGTGCTCGACGGCGGGGGCCGGCCCGAGATCGCGGTCAGCGTCGCCGGGGGCGACAACCAGGATCAGATGACCTTGCAGGTCCTGGTGGACATGATCGACTTCGGCCCCACACCACGATCACTCAACGATATCATGGCCCCTCGATTCATGACGGATCACTTCATCAGCTCGTTCGGCCAGAAGCCGCCGGCGCTCGGGCAGCTCCGGATCAACCCCGAATTTGGGGCGGAGACGCTCGAGGCGCTGAAGGCGATGGGGCACAAGCTGGTCGTCCGCCCGGGCCCGTTGGCCGCCGCGCCGTGCGTCCTGCAGATCGGTTACTTTGTCACCGGAGATCCCCGCACCGGCCGGCATGTGGGGCATGTGGGCGGAATCGAGTGACCTCGTCGCGGGTGCTTCAAAAGTCTTCCACAGAAAACGACTTAGAGTCTGCCCCGGAAGGGATCCGAGCCCCCGTCAGGGGGCGATCGGACGTAGCCGGGGGGCGTCAGCCCCCCGGGGGCGGACCGCCGCGCCACACTCCGAATCCTCTCGACGGGCCCACCCGGCCGCGACCCCGCCACGCGGGGTCGCGGCCGGGTGGGTGACACGATGGCGGGGAGATGAGGGTTCGTCTGGGGTTCCGGGGGGCTGACGCCCCCCGGCTACGTCCTGACGCCCACTTCGTGGGCTTCCGGGACCGACTCCGACCTCCGTCTCTCGCCCGTGCGCCACGCAACGGCAATGCGCTCTTAGCGTCAGGCTGGAAAGCCTGACCTACTTGAGGCAATCCGCTTCCCCGGCGCCGAATCCGCCCGTATAACGGACCCGGACATCGATCCCCGGGAGTCCGCCCATGATCCTCTCCAATCGCCCCACCCCCTGGTACACCACCGCCTACCGCCGCGCCGTGATCGACATGCATATCCCCGACTGGGATGATGCGTTCCTCTCGCGGCTGGACGTCAAGCAGTACGTCGCGATGCTCGAGAAGGCCCGCGCGCAGTCGATCGTCGCGTATGCGATGTCGCACGTCGGCCTGTTCAACTACCCGACGAAGGTCGGCCGTCAGCACAGGAATCTCAGGGGCCGCGACCTCGTCCGCGAAGTCATCGACGGCTGCCACGCGAAGAACATCGCGGTCGTTCTGTACAACAGCCTGATCTTCGACCGGACCTCGGCCGACCTGCACCCCGAGTGGCGGATGCGCGGGATCGACGGCGGATTCCACGGCGCCGGCGGACGCCACGGCCTGGTCTGCCCGAACACGCCCTATCGCGAATATGTCCGCGCCTGGGTCGAGGAACAGTGCCAGCGGTACGAGCCCGAGGGCTTCCGGTTCGACATGACCTTCTGGCCGGCCGTCTGCTACTGCGACGCCTGCAAGAAGCGATTCGCCGACGAGGTCGGCGGCGCGATCCCCACGAAGGTCGACTGGCACGACGAGAAGTGGCTGGCGTTCCAGCACCGCCGCGAGGCCTGGATGGCCGACTTCGCCGCGATCGCCACCGGCACGGTGCATTCGAAACGACCGGGTACGACCGTCGAGCACCAGGCGTCGACGTTCCCGCTCCACTGGCAGTTCGGCGTGGGTGCGCCCCTGATCCCGCAGAACGATTTCCTCCAGGGCGATTTCTACGGCGACTCGTGGCAGGGTTCGTTCGTCCGCAAGCTGCTCGAGGACATCACACCAAATCGCCCGTTCGGGTTTGAAACCAGCTTCTCGGCCGAGCTGGCCGACCATACCGCGATGAAGTCCGAGGCGCTGCTCGAGGCCAAGGCGTCGGCCGCCGTCGCCGACAACGCCGCGTTCATCTTCATCGACGCGATCGACCCGATCGGCACGCTCAATCCCCGCGTCTACGACCGCATGGGCCGGATCTTCGACCGCCTGATGCCGTACTACGCCGAGCTCGGCGGCAAGCGGGTCGCCGACGTCGCCGTGTACTACAGCCTCGACTCGAAGTTCGACTTCGCCGGGAGTGGCCACGCCGTCCCCGGCGCCGATACGACCGACGCACACACCAAGAGCGTCACCGCCGTCACCCGCGCGCTGGGGAGCCATCACATCCCGTTCGGCTTCATCACGAAGACGACCCTGGCCCATCTCGACGACCACAAGGTTTTGATCCTCCCCAACGTCAACATGATGGACGACGCCGAGCTCGAGGCGATCCGCGCCTGGGTCCGCCGCGGCGGCCGGCTGCTGGCCACCGGCTGGACCTCGATCACCGACACCCGAGGCCACATCCGCAAGGATTTCGGCCTGGCCGATGTTTTCGGGGTAACGCTCAAATCGCCGAGCTGGACCGCCTGGCCGCATTATGTCGCTCCCGTTGGCGATGCCTCATCCCTCTTCGGCGACTTCAGCCCGAACTATCCGGCGTTCGCGCGGACGACCGGCCAGGAATTGGCGGCACGGGCCGGCTCGGGCGCCCGCGTGCTGGCGACGACGACGCTGGTCTGGCCGGCGCCCGACGCGACGCGATTCTCGTCGATCCACAGCAACCCGCCGTGGCAGGCGACGGAGCGGCCCGAGGTCGTGCTGAACACCTTCGGCCGCGGCCGGGCGATTTATTGCGCCAGCCCGATCGAGACGATCGACAGTCTGGCGGCCACGGTCGTCCGGCTGGTCCGCCGGCTGGAGGACCGATTCCGCTTCGAGGCCGACGCTCCGTCGGCCGTCGAGCTGACGCTGTTCCACCAGCCCGAGCGGCACCGATACCGGCTCAGCCTGGTGAACTTTCAAAAGGACCTGCCGAACATCCCAGTCCTCGACATCCCGGTCCGGCTCCGCCTGCCGGCGAAGGTCGTCCGCGTGGTGCAGCTCCCCGGCGACCGGGCGATCGAGCACACCGAGGCCGACGGCGGCGTCCGGTTCACGGTGCCGCGGCTGGAGACGCTGGCGATGTTCGCAGTGGTCGTGGAATGAGGCGGCGGCTCGGGCCGAGGCCGACGGGCTGAGGGTCTGTCCCAGGAGGTCGGGGAACGGTTGTAGGGTGGGTGAAACCCACCGATATCCAGCCGTGGCAATCGGTAGGTTTCACCGACCCTGCTCGGCTCAATCCATCAACACCATCGAGAGCTGCCTCTGATACTCGGTGACCAGCTCGGCGTCGGGCGGCAGGAGCTGGAAGATCGCGATCATGATCTGGCGGGCGCGCTCGCCCGTGCCGCGGCGGTCGCGCTCGACCAGGTCGAGGCAAAGCGCCAGGGCATCCTCGTACTCGCCGGCGGCGGCGAGGGCCTCGGCGAGCTGGAGCTTGTGTTCGAGGTTCTCGGGATCCTGCGCCAGCGCCGCGCGGGCCGCCTCGACGCTGCCGCCAGCCTCGCGGCCCTGGAGCCGCAGGGTGATCTCGGCCTTGAGCCGCTCGCCCTCGGGCTCGAGGAAGCCGTTCTTGCGCTCGAGCTCAAGGATGCGGGCCTGGGCCTCGTCGAGGCGGCCGGCCTCCATGGCGATCCGCGCCAGGCCGAGGTGCGCCCGCAGCAGCTCGGGGTCGAGCGTCAGAGCCTCGTTGTACCGGGCCTCGGCGGCTCCGGGATCCGTGGCCTCGAGCTCCTGGGCGTCGGCCGCGATCTGCTCGGCCTCGCTCGGCATCAGGCGGTCGAGCCACGCCCGGATCGCCGATTCGGGCTGGACGCCGACGAAGCCGTCCACCACCCGGCCATCCCTCACCGCGAAGACCGCCGGGATCGACCGCACGCCGAAGTCCGACGCCAGGCCGGGGTGCCGCTCGGTGTCGACCTTGGCCAGCACGAACTGGCCGTTGCCCGACCGCGCCAGGCCCTCGAGCACCGGGCCGAGCATCCGGCACGGGCCGCACCACTCGGCCCAGAAATCGATGACCACGGGGACCTGCGCCGATCGCTCGATCACCTCGCGCTGGAAGTTGTCCTCGGTCGCCTCGACGATCCACGGCGAGGTCTCCGGCCCGGATTCGCTCATCGCTCAGATACCCACTTCCTTCAACACTCGCGAGCGGCCGTCCGCCGATCGGCCCGTCGTCGGCTGTCGCCAATCTCCGCCCGCCAACGACTTCATCATACGGAGAATGATCCCGGCGGGAAATTGCTCCGACCGGGCCGCTCCTTACTGCTGGAGGCGTCACCCCGACTGCCAGGCTGGCAGAAATGGCCCGCCGCGTCCGACCAACGTGGCCCACCGCTCCATCCGCCGGGCCGCCCGGCCAGCGAGCGGGCACACGGCATCAAGCCCCGGAAATCCAGGGACTTCGGCGAATAATCTCCCGGCGGCGCGAGACAACCGCCCGCCTACCTCGCCCAATCGGCACGAAGGTTGCTACAAACCCCGCTGGATTCGACTGAGCAGCAGAATCGCCTCGACGACAGGGATCAAGAGGCGATCAGCACTAGGCATGGAGGATGACAGGATGTTGGTGCTCACCCGGAAGATTGGCGAGAAGATCCTGATCGGCGACGACATCACGCTCACCGTGGTCGATATCGGACCGGGCCGGATGAAGCTGGGCATTAGCGCCCCGCCTGAGTGTCGGATCCTGCGCAGCGAGCTGGTCTTCGACCTCGAGCCGACCGCTCCCGCTGATGAGGTGGGGATTCGTTCGATCCGCGCCGGGACCGCTCGCACACCCCGCCAGCGGGTCGCCGAGCCGGTCGGCGCCTGAATTCGCCGGCGGCCCGGTCGGACGATTGTGCCCGCGCAATGATGCATCTGGCGGTCCAGCCAGACCCTTTCCAAGGGCATGAGGTCGTCGTATGCTCGAACGGCCGCGCGGCGAGTGACGGCCGAGGCCGGGGTGAGGATCTGTTGATCCTTGCCCCGCGACGGGCCGCCGACCGCGCGCGATCGATCGACCCCCAGCCGGAGAATCCCACCAATGAGACGACCCGCCCGCCCCGCGGCCGCGATCGCCGCGGCGATCGCCTGGCTCGCCCTGCCCGCCTGGTCCGACGCCGCCCGCGCCGCCTCGCCCTTTCCCGACAAGAACCTCGAGGCCGCGATCCGCGAGGTTCTCAAGCACGAGCCCAAGGTCGAGCTGACCGACGAGAAATTGCAAAATGTCTATTTCCTCGACGCCAGCGGCAAGGACATCAAGGACCTCACCGGGCTGGAGAAGTGCAAGAACCTGGCCGAGCTGAAGCTCGCCCGGAACAAGATTGTCGACCTCAAGGCGCTCAAGGACCTGGCGAACCTCCAGTTGCTCGACGTATCCGACAACGCGATCAAGGACGTCACGCCGCTGGCCAATCTCAAGGCGCTGCAGTATCTCCAGCTCTCGGGCAACCAGGTCGAGAAGCTCGAGCCGCTCTCGGGCCTGACGAACCTGACGGCGCTCGACCTGAGCAAGAACGCGATCAAGGACATCGCCCCGCTGGGCAAGCTGACGAAGCTCTGGACGCTCCAGATCGCCAAGAACGGGGTGAAGGATATCAAGGTGCTGGAGAAGCTCACGCGGCTCTCCGACCTGGACCTGGGCGACAACCAGATTGAGGATGTCGGCGCGCTGGCGAAGCTGACCGAGCTCAAGCTGTTGATCCTCTGGCGGAACAGGATCAAGGACCTGAAGCCGCTGGTCGACGCCGCGAAGGCCGACGCCGCCGGCCCCAAGCTCTTCGCGCCGTACCTGCGGCTGTATCTCGACGGCAACCCGCTGCCGGACGCCCTCAAGAAAACCCAGCTCGCCGCACTCAAGCAGGCGGGGGTGCGGGTCGAGGGGTGAGAATCTCTCCCCGCTCGGCGGTTTTTGATGACGTCGGACAGGCATCGCCCACCCGACAAGAGGTTCTCGAAGACTTCCGGGACAGGCTTCAGGTCGTGCCGGGATCGCGGAGACTCGCGCCCGCGATCCTCGGCTCAGCCGAGGCGCAGCGCCTCGATCTCGCCGCGCAGGCGATCGTTCTCGGCCTTGAGGTCGGCGATCTGCCGCTCGGCCAGCTCGAGCTGGGCCTCGGTGATCTTCAGGTTGTCCTCGGCGAGGCGGCGGCGCGTCTCGGCCAGGTCGAGCTCGAGCGCGACCAGCCGGCGCGCCCGCTCGAGCATCTGGTCGAAGCTCGCGGGCTCGCCGTCGGCGCTCGGGTCGCTCCCTTGCCCTTCCCCTCGGGATGATTCCGCTTCCAAGTACTTACCCTCCTGATCCTTCGGGCGCCCACGGACCGGCCGCCCCGCTGACCCTTCCCCGCCACGGTCGCGGCGCGGCGACCCTCGATGAACTCGATTTTATCCGGGCCTGACCTCCGGATCATGTTCCGCCCGTATAAAGACTCAGACCCAGGCCGGGACCGCGATGGCGGACGACGCCCGGGGCCTGGCTCAGGCTGGCTCGCGAGGAACGGTCAGTCGGGTATCGCGCTTGCTAGAACATTCCTCGCGCCACGCCGCATCGGCCCGGGCCGCGTCGGAATAGCATCAACATTCAGGGGGACAATCATGGACGACCACGGACGTCCGATGGCGCGGATCGCGGGGTTCCTGGGCCGGCATTTCCTGGCGCTGCTGTTCGCGTCGTATGCCGCGGCGGCACTCTGGCCGGGGCCCGGGCTGGGAATGCGTTCGCTGACGCTCGGCCGGGTTGGCGTGGGCCCGATCCGGACCGAGGCGTCGCTGCCCTTCCTCATGCTGGCCTGCCTGCTGTTCAACGCTGGGCTCAACGTACGGCTTTCGCAGCTTGGCGGGCTGGTCCGACGGCCCCGGATGCTCGGGACCGGACTGGCGGCCAACGTGTTCTTCCCGATCGTCTTCATCCTCGCCGTCTCGTGGTGGATGACCTGGTGGCACAACCTGGACGAGACCCAGAACCTGCTGGTCGGCCTGGCCCTGATCGCCTCGATGCCGATCGCCGGGTCGTCCACTGCGTGGTCGCAAAATGCCGACGGCGACATGCCGCTGAGCCTCGGCCTCGTGCTGGGCTCGACGTTCCTCAGCCCGCTCCTGACGCCGATGGCGCTGCACGCGGTGGGCTTCGTGGCGATCGGCGACTACGGCGAGGACCTGCACGAGCTGGCCTCGGGACATACCGGGTCGTTCCTGGCGATCGGTGTGCTGGCGCCATCGGTGCTGGGAATCCTCGTCGGCCGCGCCCTGGGACCTCATCGCGTCGGCGCGATCAAGCCGCACCTGAAGGTGATCAACTCGCTGGTCCTGCTGGCGCTCAACTACTCCAACGCGGCGATCTCGCTGCCCCAGGCGATCGCGCATCCCGACCTCGACTTCCTCACCGTCACGCTGGCCGTGGTGACATCGCTGTGCGTGCTGGCCTTCGTGGTCGGCTGGGTCATCGCCCGCGTGCTCGGCGCCGGACGCGATCAGCGGATCGCGCTCATGTTCGCCCTGGGGATGAACAACAACGGCACTGGGCTGGTGCTCGCCTCGATGGCGCTCGCCGATCACCCGGCCGTCATGGTGCCGATCATCTTCTACAACATGGTCCAGCACCTGGTCGCCGGCGCGGCCGGGGCCTTGATCCAGCGGTCGGCCCGCGCGAGCGCGGCGAACGAGCCGATCACTGCGGCACCGGCGAGCCCCGCGCCCGTTGACGCCCATCCTTCCCGCGTCCTGGCGGATCGGCTACACCGTACTCAGCCCGTCCAGGGATAATGGGGCGCCGCGACGCGATCGATCGAACCTTCCCGATCGGGCCGCCGCAGCCGCAGTACGAGACGACGACTGCGTCGCCCCGCCGCTAATCGTCGTCCGCTTCGCTCGGGTCCTCAGCAGGGTCCTCGCCCGGATCCTCGGCCGGGTCGGCGAACCGCGCGGCCAGGGCGTGCGCCAGCGTGATGTAATCCTCGATGTCGAGCGCCTCCGGGCGGAGCTGGCCGCTCAAACCCTGCGACTCGAGCCACGCGTCGACCTCGGCCTTGGTCCAGCGGTCCGGCCACATCCCGGCCAGGACGTGGCGGATGAACTTGCGGCGGTGGAGGAACACCCGGCGGACCAGCGCGTGGAACCACGCGACGTCGCCCACCGCCGCGCGCCGGGCCTCATCGGGCCGGACCGACACGACGGCCGACTCGACCTTCGGGCGCGGCCAGAACACCGAAGGCGGCAGCGTCCGCACGATCGAGACCTCGGCGAGCGCCTGCACCACGACGGAGACCGCGCCGTAGGCGGCGCTCGAGGCCGGCGCGATCAGCCGGTCGGCCAGCTCGCGCTGGATTGTCACCACCATCAACGCCGGGCGTAGCTCGGGGTTCACCAGCAGGTTGGTGATCAGGGGCGTGGCGATGTTATAGGGCAGGTTCGCGACGAGCTTGAATTGCCGATCGGGCCCGGCGGCCAGGCCCGAGCGGACGGCGTCGAGCACCTCGGGGTCGAGCTTGTGCTTGCCGGCCAGCGCATCGCGCTCGAGCACCTTCACGTTGGGCAGCCCCGCGACGGCCTCGGTCGTGAGCCGCACCATCGCCGGATCGACGTCCACGGCCACCACGGCGGCGCCCAGCGACGCCATCCGCGCCGTGAGCGCACCGGCACCCGGCCCGACCTCGAGGATCACGTCGCCCGGCCCGACGGCCGCCGCCTTGACGATCACCTCGTGGATATTCAGGTCGATCAGGAAGTTCTGCCCCAGCCGCCGTTGCGGCGCAACGCCCCGCTGGGCGAAGAGGCTTCGGAGGTAAGACTGGGTCTGTCGGATCGGCGGCATGAGTAGTTCACAAAAGAGATATGAATGGAGCCTCATCCGCCTCGCACGAGCTTCTGGACGTGCTTGGCGAGCATGTCGGCCTCGATGTTGACGGCATCGCCGGGCCGGAGGAGCCCCAGCGTCGTCGCGGCCAGCGTGTGCGGGATCAGCATCACCGAAAACCCGCCCGGCTCGACGGTCACCAGCGTCAGGCTAACACCGTCGACAGCGATCGAGCCCTTGGGGACCAGCAGCGGGTCCCACTCGCGGCCGATGGCGAAGGCGAGGAACTCCCATTCGCCCTCAGGACGCCGCTCGCCCAGGGTCGCCGTCGTGTCGACGTGCCCCTGGACGAAGTGCCCGCCGAGCCGGTCGCCGACCCGCAGCGCCCGTTCGAGATTCACCCGGTCGCCGGCGCGCCGGGCCCCCAGGTTGGTGCGCGCGAGGGTCTCGGGCCCGGCCTGGACCTCGAATAGCCCGTGATCGGCCGTGACGACCGTCAGGCAGCAGCCGTTGACCGCCACGCTCTCACCCAGTTTGAAGGGGTCATTCTCCGTCAGCTCGTCCCACCGGATCGCCAGCCGGCATCCCGCGCCCTCCGGCTCGACCCGCTCGATCCGCCCCAGCGCCTCGACCAGCCCCGTGAACACGCCCGCATCCTCCCCTACCCCGGCCCGACCGCGACGTTCCCGGCCCGCCCGCCGCCGATGGGCTATGGTAGCATGGCGATGACGCCGCTAGAATTGCCTGCTGAAGGCCGTCGCCCCCGGGGCGCGGGCCGCGACGTTCGGCCGCATCGGCCCGTCCACTGTCGACTGCCACTTTCTACCGCCGACCTCGGAAGGGAGGACCGACCCGATGACACCTCCGCTCAATCGCCGCGACTTCGTGACGCAGGCGACGGCCGCCGCGACCGTGGCCTCGATCGCCGCGGCATCCGCGACGGGGACCGCGTCCGCAGCCTATCCGCGCAACGCGCTGCCCAGGAACCCCAGCGACAAGGTCACGCTGGGCAAGACCGGCATCCAGGTCTCGCTCGTCGGCATGGGCACCGGCAGCATCGGCTCGGGCCAGGCGAGCAACCAGACCCGGCTGGGCATCAAGGGCTTCCGCAAGGTCGTCCGCCACGCCCTGGACCAGGGCGTCTGCTTCTTCGACGTGGCCGACCAGTACGGCTCGCACGTGTACCTCCGCGAGGCCCTCAAGGGCGTCCCGCGCGAGAACTATGTGATCCAGACCAAGACCCACGCCACCAACCTCGCCGATGCCCGCAGCCACCTCGAGCGCTACCGCCTCGAGCTGGGCGTCGAGTACATCGACATCGTCCTGCTGCACTGCATGCAGAAGTCCGGCTGGCCCCACGACCACACCGGCTCGATGGACTACCTCCGCAGGGCCAAGGAGGAGAAGATCATCCGCGCCCACGGCACGAGCTGCCACGGCATGGACCCGCTGCGAACCTCGGCGAAGGACCCGTTCGTCGAGGTGGACCTCGCACGGATCAACCCCGAAGGCCTCATCATGGACGACAGGAAGCCCGACGAGGTCGCGTCGGTCCTGGAGGAGATGCATTCGGCCGGCAAGGGGGTTGTCGGGATGAAGATCCTGGGCGAGGGCCGGATCAAGACTCCCGAGCGGAAGGACGCCTCGCTGCGCTACGTGCTGGGCCTCGGCACGGTCGACGCGTTCATCATCGGCTTCGAGTCGACCGAGCAGGTCGACGACATCCTGAAGAGGACCTCCGACGCGCTGGCCGCCCTCAGGCGCTGACGCGAGGCGACGCCAGGCGAGGCGATTGCCGCTTGCCGCCAACGTCGTATCGGGCCGGCCCCGGCCCCCGTGGGCCGATCCCGACCCGATACGACGATCCCCAGGGCGAAGCGACGCGATCCCATCCCGGGACGATGCGAGCCAAAACGGCGTGGCGCGGCCGGCGGGCATCCCCGCCTCGCGCCCGAACTCGTCGGCCCGGTCGATGGCAACGAGTCGACCGGTTTACAGGCCGTCGCCGCCCGTCGTCTCGAGAACCCCGATGGGCGAGCGCCAGACGACCCGGTCCGATCCATCTTGCCGATCGATCCTCGAGACGTAGCTCGCCAGGCGAGGCGTGAAGTACACCACCGCCGCGACCACCAGGATCAGTCCCAGCCAGACCAGTGTATCTCCGAACTGCCGCATGTCCGTTCGCCTCCTCTGCATATCCTCATCGTGGGCCCGGCGGCGGCGGCGTGACACCATATGTACGCCGATCACCGCACTTCGGCCACGTCTCGTGTGCCCCTCATCCGGATCGCCCCGCCGAACGGACCCCAGCCATCCGCCGTCGCGGCGGGGCACGCGGGACCAGATCGGGCCGGGCGAGCATGTGTCTTACGCGGTCATGGTTCTCCTACAAGCAGATTCGATTCCAGAGTCCGAGGATTCCGCCACCCACGATCCCGCCGCGACCCCGCTTTCACCGGCCGCTTCCAGGCGCCGGCATGCGATGCCGCCACGCAACCCTAGTTGATTTCTCGGATTTTGTCCGCGCCAGGTTCCGTCATAATGTATGACGACGGAGTTGCCGCTTCGGGTTCGATCGTTTCCCGAAATCAACGCACCGCGAGGCGACCGCGATCGGTCGCAGCCAGACATCGCGAATCCGTCCACCAGAGGAGCTGCACGATGAAGAGCATGCGGAGCGAGCGTCGCGCCCGGGATTTCCGCCCGATCGGATGGCGCCGGACGGCGGCCCGGGTCGTTCCCGGCCTGGTGGCGACGGCGATCAGCCTTCTCGGCGCAGCCGCCGCCGATGCCGGCGAGGTTCGCGTCGGGACGAAGACGTTCCGCGTCCCGGACGGCCTCGTCATCGAGCAGGCCGCCGGGCCGCCGCTGGTCGAGCGGCCGATCACCGTCGCTTTCGACGATCGCGGGCATCTTTACGTCGCCGATTCCTCGGGCTCGAATGACAACGTCCAGAAACAACTGGCCGAGCGGCCACACCGGATCCTACGCCTGGAGGACACCGATCGTGACGGTAAATTCGACAAACGCGTCGTCTTCGCCGACCGCATGATGTTCCCCGAGGGGACGATGTGGCTCGACGGCTCGCTCTACGTCGCCGCCCCGCCGTCGATCTGGAAACTTACCGACACCGATGGCGACGGCGTCGCCGACCGCCGCGAGGAGTGGTTCCGCGGCGGTACGCTCACCGGCTGCGCCAACGACCTGCATGGGCCCTATCCTGGCCCGGACGGCTGGATCTACTGGTGCAAGGGGGCATTCGCCCGCCAGACCTACGAGCGGCCCGGGCACAAGCCGTTTTCCACCCGCGCCGCGCATATCTTCCGCTGCCGGCCCGACGGCAGCGCGATCGAGCCCGTCATGACGGGCGGCATGGACAATCCCGTGGATGTCGTTTTCACCCCCGCAGGCGAGCGGATCTTCACCACCACGTTCCTCGTCCACCCCGGCGGCGGCCATCGCGACGGGCTGATCCACGCCATCTACGGTGGCATCTATGGCAAGACGCACGAGCCCATCTACGAGCCCGCGCACAAGTGGACGGGACCGGACGTGATGCCGGTCCTGCTGCACATGGGGCCGGCCGCGCCCTGCGGCCTGGCGCGGTACGAGTCGGACGCCCTCGGACCGGGTTATCGCGACAACCTCTTCGCCTGTTACTTCAACCTGCACAAGGTCGGCCGCCATGCCCTGACGCCCCAGGGCTCCAGCTTCGCGACCCGCGACGAGGATTTCGTCACCAGCGCCGACCTGGACTTCCACCCCACCGACATCGTGGAGGACGCCGACGGCAGCCTGCTGATCGTCGACACCGGCGGCTGGTACAAGCTGTGCTGCCCCACGTCGCAGCTCCAGAAGCCCGATATCCTGGGTGCGATCTACCGCGTGCGCCGCGAGGGCGCCGCCCGCCCGGCCGATCCGCGCGGGCTGGATCTCGCGTGGGACGACGCGCCGCCGGCCGAGCTGGTGCGCCGGCTGGATGACGCACGCCCCGCGGTGCGCGCCCGGGCCATGCGGGCGCTCGCGGCGCGCGGCGAGCCGGCCCTCGATGCGCTGGAAGCACGGATCGGGGAGACGCCGGCGAACACGGCGCGGGGTGCGGCCGGGCGGCTCGGCGTTGTCTGGACGGCCTGCCGGATCGACCATCCCCGCGCCCGAGTCATCGTGCGCCGGGCGCTGCGCGATCCCGATCCGGACGTCCGCCAGGCCGCCGCGCATGCCGCCGGGCTGTGGCGTGATCGCGAGGCGACGGCCGGCCTGATCGCCCTGCTCGAGTCGGGCCCGGCGCCGGCCGCGCGGGCCTCGGCCGAGGCCCTGGGGCGACTCGGCGACCGCTCGGCGGTCCCCGCACTCCTGTCGGCCGCGGCGAGGGCCTCCGATCGCATCATGGAGCACTCGGTCACCTATGCCCTGATCGAGATCGACGACCCGGCATCCACCCGGCGCGGGCTCGAGGCGCCGTCCGCGGCGACCCGCCGCTCGTCGATGATCGCGCTGGACCAGATGGACGGCGGCGGGCTCGACGCCCGACTCGCGGCGGCCCGGATGGCTGATGCCGACCCCGGGCTCAAGGAAGCCGCGTCGTGGATCGTTGGCCGGCATCCCGAATGGGCCGCCGAGCTGGCGGACGTTCTCGGAGCTCGCCTGGCGCGCGCCGACCTGCCCTCGGCCGACCGCGCCGAGCTCGATCGCCAGCTCGGCCGGTTCGCCGCCGCGGCGCCGATCCAGCAACTCCTCGCCCGCCGGCTGGTCGATCCCTCGGCGACGCCCGCCGAGCGACAGAGCTGCCTGGCCGCGATCGGCCGGTCGGGCCTGAAGCCGGGCGCCGTACCGCGCGAGTGGGTCGCGGCGATGGCCGCCGCGCTCGGGCCGGCCGGCGCCGCGAGGCGCGACCCGCGCGACCCGATCATCCCGGCCGTCGTCGCCGCCGCCCGCGCACTGCCGATCGCCCCCGGGAGCGACGAGGCTCGCACGCTGTCCGCGCGACTGCTGGCGATCGGCGACGACGGCGGCAACCCGGCCCCGCTGCGGCTCCAGGCCCTCGCCGCCCTGCCGGGCGGGCTCGACCGGCCCGGACCGCGGACCTTCGACTTCCTCGTCGAGCAGGTCGGGCCGGATCGTCTCGTTGCGGACCGCACCACCGCGGCGGACGTCCTGGCGCGGGCCAGGCTCTCGCCATCGCAGCTCGATCGAATCGCCGGGACCCTCGCGTCCGCCGGGCCGGTCGAGGTCGACCGACTGCTCGCCGCGTTCGAGCAGGCGAACGGCGAGGCGCTCGGGCTCAAGCTGGTCGATACCCTCGCCGGCTCTCGGGCGCTCGGCGGGCTCCGGATCGACGCGATCAAGGCCCACCTGGCGAAGTATCCGCCTTCGGTCCGCTCGCGCGCCGAGGAGCGGCTGTATTCCCGCCTCAACGCCGACGCCGCAAGGCAGAAGGCCCGGCTCGAGCAGTTGCTGCCGACCCTGGCCGCCGGCGACGTCCGCCGCGGGCAGCTCGTGTTCCACTCCGAGAAGGCGGCGTGCTACTCGTGCCACGCCATCGGCTACCGCGGCGGCAACGTCGGCCCGGACCTCACCCGGATCGGCTCGGTCCGCGCGGAGCGCGACCTGCTCGAGTCGATCCTCTTCCCCAGCGCCAGCCTGGTACGCAGCTTCGAGCCGGTCGCCATCGCGACCGCCAACGGCAAGGTCTACAACGGCCTGATCCGCGGCGAGGACGCCGACGAGCTGATCCTGGCCACCGGCCCCAACCAGCTCGAGCGGATCGCCCGCCGCGAGATCGAGGAAATGCGGCCCAGCACGGTGTCCGTCATGCCCGCCGGCCTCGAGCAGCAGTTGACGACCCAGGAGCTCGCCGACCTGATCGCCTTCCTGAAAGCCTGCCGCTGAACCGGCCGGCGCCGCCGCGGTCGCCGGTCGTCGGCGATTGGCGCGCGCACGTCTCCTCACCGCGCACGATCCTTCGCGTCCGGCGGAAACCCGGCGCCCACGGGCCCCCCGCCCGCCGGGCGCCCCCGCGCGCCGCATGCCCCGGCGCGGCGCCTCGCTGACGGACATCTTCACCATCTTGATGCGAAACCGCCCAGTCCTCCGCTCCGGCCGATTGCATGCATCCGGAATCTCCCGTCTGGTGCGAATTTTAGCGGTAATACGGCCTCGCGCGGCACCCGGGTTGCACTACCTGCCCGACTCAAGGGTGGCCAGGGACGACGAGGGCCGGATGGTGGCGTCCGGCCTCGATGGCCGCTTTCGCCCGACGCCAGGAAGGGAAAAGGAAACCCACGACCGCGAATGGAGACAACTACATGCGTATTCGATTGTTGATGGCAGGGTTCATGGCCCTGGGGATCGCCGGACTGGGCTCCGGCCGGGCGATGGCCCAGCAACACCAGGCCGGGGACCTGCCGGGCCCGATCGATAGCATCGGCGACATCCAGGATACCGCCAAGATGCTCTTCAAGATGGCCGACACGAACAACGACGGCCAGATCTCGCAGAAGGAAGCGATCGACACCGGCAACCTGCTGGTCGGCGGCTTCTTCTTCCGCGCCGACACCAATGGCGACGGCGTCCTCGAGCCGCAGGAGGCCCAGGCCGCTCGCGAGCAACTGTTCCGACAGCAGCCGCTGCTCCGCTACGTCTTCGAGAAGGGCAAGCCGCAGAATGCCGGGGAGGCCCCCGCGAACGCGCCCGCCGGCGACCCGGCCGCCACGGCCCGCAACATCGCCAACAACCCGGTGCAGGCCATCGGCAACCTCCTCGACACCAACAAGAATCGCAAGATCGAGGCCCCCGAGCTGCGCCAGGCCGTCCAGCAGGGCGTCGGCATGCTCTTCCAGGTCGCCGATACCAACCAGGACGGGCAGCTCAGCCCGGCCGAGCTGAACCGCGCCGTCGGCGAGACGGCGAAGATGGCCGTGCAGATCGGCTTCCAGACCGTCGACACCGACCGCAACGGCGCCATCAGCATGGCGGAGTTCGACAAGGCCCTCACCGAGCCGGCGCACGCCGCGTTCCGCATCCTCGACGCCAACAACGACAACCAGCTCTCTCTCGAGGAGCTCCAGCGGGCCCAGCAGATCATCACCAACCAGATCCGCCGCTTGCAGGTCCAGGAGCCGAGCAACTCGCTGCGGAACCAGCTTCGGAACGGCGCGAACACGAACACCAACACGAACCCGAGCGCGATCGGCCAGCCCGGCGCCACCCCGGCGGCGGTCCCCGCGACCACCACGGTCCAGCCCTGACGACGGACTCGATGATCGGGTGTGTCGCTCGCACGCGTGACTGACATCCTGATCTGACGTCCGCTTGACCCGGCCCGCCTCGCCCTCACCGGACGCGGACGCCGCTCGACCCCCAGTGGATCGAGCGGCCCGCTCCCGGGGGGCGATCGGCGGGCCGAACTCATTTTCCGACGGCCTTGCTTCACCATCCACCGGCCCGGAGCCGGCCTCCCGCCAGGCCGCCGGGGCGGCGCTGCGCGGCGCCGAGCGAAGGGACAGGCCGGTCAGTCGCGGCGCAACAAAAAACCCGGCCCGGGTTCACACCGGGCCGGGTCCACGCTGCCAAACGTTCCACCGCCAGACGGCCGTTAGCCCGACTCATCGCCGCCACGACGAGGGGACCAGCGACGCGATCGATTCGCCCGCGTGCCTGAACGATTCGCCGGCGTGCTTGAACGACTGCGGCACGGACGAGGCCAGGTTCTTCCGCGCGCGGTGGAACCGATCGGGAAGGTCCTGGATCGCCTCGGGGGCATATCGCTCGAACAGGCTCTCGTCCTCGTCGCGCGACAGGAGCAGCGTCACGAGCAGCCCGAGGCCGAACCCCAGCCCGAAGCCCGTCATGATCGACGCATACGGGCGCTCGGAAATGACCCGACGGGCCCCTCCCATCGACCACTCGTCTCCCCGATCGTCCCCCATCTCGCCCTCGCGGCGGGCGCCGGGCTCGTCGGCATAGCCGATGCCGGGGTGGTCGCCGTAGGGTGCATGGACGCGGCGGGCGTGATTCCTCCTGGACATTGATGACTCCTTTGCCCTGCGGCAAGAGGGTTGCAAATCGATGGAAATCCCTCCGACTCCCGACCCATCGTGCAAAGGCGATGCCGGCCCCCTGGGAGGGCGACGGCCCGCGTCGGGCATGGGGTTTGCGGCCGTTTTCGCGCCGTGCCCGGCCGATCCGCGTGGGGCGACGATCTCCGCCCGTCGCCCGCGAGACGCCCGATCTCCCATTCTCCCGGCCCTTGCTTCACACGAGGAGTCATCATGACCACGTTCTCATCGGCACCGCCGCGGCAAGCCCGCACCACGGCCCGCGTGGCCGTCGAGGCGGACCGGTCCCTTCCGGCCGATCGCCGGAACGTCGGCGAGCTGGAACGATGGATTTCCGGCGTCGCGGGCGCGGCGCTGGTCTTCCACGGACTCAGGGAGCGGTCCCTCGCCAGTCTGGCGCTGGCCGCCGTCGGCGGCGGCCTGATCCAGCGCGGTGCCACCGGGCATTGCCAGCTCTACGACCGGCTGGGCGTCAGCACGGCCGACGCCGGCGGCCCCGCGCTCAAGCGAGGCGACGTCCACCGCGGCATCCTCATCAAGCGCAGCGTCACCGTGTCACGCCCCGTCGAGGAAGTCTTCGGCTTCTGGCGACACCTCGAGAATCTGCCCCGCTTCATGCTCCACCTCCAGAACGTCACCTCCTCCGGACCGGACCGCTCGCACTGGGTCGTCCGAGGACCGCTGGGCTCGACCATCGAGTGGGACGCCGAGATCATCAATGAGAAGCCCAACGAGCTGATCGCCTGGCGCTCGGTCGAGGGCTCCGAGGTCGACCACGCCGGCACCGTCCGCTTCAACAAGGCCCCCGGCGGCCGCGGCACCGAGGTCCACGTCGAGCTCAACTATGAGCCCCCCGGCGGCCACTTCGGCCGCGCGATCGCCTGGCTCTTCGGCGAGGAGCCCCGCATCCAGATGGAGGACGACCTCAGGCGCTTCAAGCAGGTCATGGAGACCGGCGAGATCGCCAGCGTCGACGGCCAGCCCAAGGGCCATTGAGCCGTACGGGAGCACATCGACCCCGAAGCCTGTCGCGCCGCGCCGCACCGCACCGCACCGCCTCGCCCCGCACCGCGGGCACGGGCGTCCCGCACCCAGGCCGAATCCCCTCATCCCTCAGGAGTTCCCCACATGAAAGCCCTCTGCTGGCTGGGCAAGAACCGCGTCGCCGTCGAGGATGTGCCCGACCCGAAGATCATCAACCCCCGCGACGCCGTGCTGAAGATCACCCGCACCGCCATCTGCGGCTCTGATCTCCACCTGCTCGACGGTTTCATCCCCCAGATGGAGCGCGGCGACGTCCTCGGCCACGAGTTCATGGGCGAGGTGATGGAAGTCGGCCCCGGGGTGAAGAACCTCAAGGCCGGCGACCGGGTCGTCGTGCCGTTCACGATCAGTTGCGGCAACTGCTTCTTCTGCAACAAGCAGCTCTGGTCGCTGTGCGACAACAGCAACCCCGGCGCGCGGACCTGCGAGACGATGTACGGCTACACCGGCGCGGGGCTGTTCGGCTACTCGCACGTCTACGGCGGCTACGCCGGCGGCCAGGCGCAGTATGTGCGCGTGCCGTTCGCCGACGTGGGGCCGCTCAAGGTGCCCGAGAGCCTCAGCGACGAGAAGGTGCTGTTCCTCTCCGACATCCTGCCGACGGCCTACATGGCCGCCGAGAACTGCAACATCGAGCGCGGCGACACCGTGGCGGTCTTCGGCTGCGGGCCGGTCGGCCTGCTCGCGATCGTGTCGGCCTACGCCCTGGGCGCCGAGCGCGTCATCGCGATCGACCGCATCCCCGAGCGGCTCCGCATGGCCCAGTCCCGTGCGAAGGCCGACGTGCTCAACTACGAGCAGGTCGATGTGATGCAGGCCATCAAGGAAATGACCGGCGGCCGCGGGCCGGACTCGTGCATCGACGCGGTCGGCCTCGAGGCCCACGGCACCACGCTCGACGCCTGGTACGACCTGGCCAAGACCACGCTGATGATGGAGACCGATCGCTCGCACGCCCTGCGCCGTGCGATCCAGGTCTGCCGCAAGGGGGGCACGGTCTCGATCCCCGGCGTCTATGGCGGCCTGCTCGACAAGTTCCCGATGGGCCTGGCCTTCGCCAAGGCGCTCACGCTCAGGATGGGCCAGACCCACATGCACCGTTACATGAAACCCCTGCTCGAGCGGATCGAGAAGGGCGAGATCGACCCGACCTTCATCATCACCCACCGCCTGCCTCTGGGCGCCGCGCCCGAGGCCTACAAGACCTTCCGCGACAAGCAGGACGAGTGCATCAAGGTCGTGCTGGATCCGTGGGCTTCCTAGTCATTGGTCATTGGTCATTGGTCATTGGTCATTGGTCATTGGTCATTGGTCATTGGTCATTGGTCATTGGTGAACTGCCGCACCTCGCGCGCTCGCCGGCCGCTCGTCGATCGGCCGGTCATCCCGGAGTGGCTCCGGACATCCGCGACAGCGAACCAATGACTAATGACCAATGACTAATGACCAAGTAATGACTAAGCAATCAACCCTCGCACCACCTTGCCGGCGACGTCGGTAAGGCGGTAGTAACGGCCCTGGTGCTTGTAGTTGAGCCGTTCGTGATCGACGCCCAGGAGGTGCAGGATCGTGGCGTGGAAGTCGTGGACGTGCACGCCGTCGGTCGCGACGCTGTAGCCGAAGGGGTCGGTGGTGCCGTGGGTGATGCCCGGCTTCACTCCGCCGCCGGCGGCCCAGGCGGTGAAGCACCGCGGGTGGTGGTCGCGGCCGTAGTCGGTCGCCGTGAGCTTCCCCTGGCTGTAATTCGTGCGGCCGAACTCGCCGCCCCAGAGCACAAGCGTATCGTCCAGCATCCCGCGCTGCTTCAAATCGGTGATGAGCGCCGCGCAGCCGCGGTCGGTCTCGCTGCAGAGCTGGCGGATGCCGGCGGGTAATCCTCCGTGGTGGTCCCAGCCGGGATGATAGAGCTGGATGAAGCGGACGTCGCGCTCGGCCAGCCGCCGGGCCAGCAGGCAGTTCGCGGCGAACGTCCCCGGCTTCCGGGCGTCGGGTCCGTACAGGTCGAAGACATGATCGGGCTCGTCGGCGACGCGCGTGGCCTCGGGGACGGAGGTCTGCATCCGATAGGCCATCTCATACTGCGCGATCCGCGCCTGGATCGACGGATCGAGCGACCGGTCGTATTCCTCCTGGTGCAGCTCGCGCAGGCGATCCAGCATCTTCCGCCGCCCGGCGGACGAGACCCCCGGCGGGTTGTCGAGGAACAGCACGGGATCAGCGCCCGCGCGGAACTCGACGCCCTGGTGCACGGACGGCAAGAACCCGTTGCCCCACAGGCGCGAGTACAGCGGCTGATCGGGCCGCTTGCGGCTGATCAGCACGCAGAATGTCGGCAGGTTGTGATTGAGCGCGCCCAGCCCGTAGCTCAGCCAGGCTCCCATCGACGGTCGACCGGCGATCGTCGAGCCCGTCTGGAAGAACGTGATCGCCGGGTCGTGGTTGATCGCCTCGGTGTACAGCGAGTTGACGATGCACAGGTCATCCACGACCTTTGCCGTGTGCGGCAACAGCTCGCTGACCCACGCGCCCGATTGTCCGTGCCGGGCGAAGCCGAAGATCGAGCCGGCCATCGGCAGCGTGGCCTGGTTGGCCGACATCGACGTCAGCCGCTGGCCCATGCGGACGGACTCGGGCAGGTCCTGCCCGTTCATCCGGTTGAGCATCGGCTTGTAGTCGAACAGGTCGAGCTGCGACGGCCCGCCGCTCATGAACAGGTAGATCACCCGTTTGGCCCTTGGCGGGACATGATACGCGCGCATCGTGCCGCCCGACAGCGGGTCGATGGCGAGCGATCCGGCCGGCGTATCCGGGCCGGCTGTTGCTCGCGCCGACTCCGTCAGCAGCGACGCCAGAGCCACGCCGCCCAACCCCAGGCTGGCGCGCGAGAAGAAGTGCCGGCGGTTGAGCCGCAGCCCGGGATGATCGAGCAGGCGGGAGGGGTTGTTCAGGTTCATGACGCGACGTCCGGAGGGAATCGGGCGGGGCGGGATTTCCAGCATCATTCTACCAGACGAGCCGCGTCGCCGGACACCGCAGAGTCGCGTCCGAGGTCCGAGGCAGACCTCGACCCGCATTTTCCCGACCGGTCGTTTCGGCCCGCGCCCGATGAGCCCGAATGACCGCGGCCGGCCGATTCCTTGCCCGTCGCGATGGGCTGTGATATGGTCGGCACCGGTCAATCTGGCATGGAAATCGGAAACGGTCCTTTCGAGCTTCGGAGTCGCGCGATGGCAACTGGCGTTCCCCGACCTGGCGTCCGGCTCCTGACGGGCCTGCTGGCGGCCCTGGTGGCCCTGGGTGGCGCGACGGGCCTTGCCCGCGCCCAGGCCCCGGCGAATGGCTTCGGCACGTACTGGGTCTACGTCGGGACGTATTCCGGCGGCGCCCGCGACCGCGGGATCTTCCTGATCGATCTCGACGCCCGCACGGGCAAGCTCGGCGAGCCGCGGCTGGCCGCCGCGTCGCCCGATCCGTCGTTCCTGGCGATCCATCCGAGCCGGCAGTTCCTCTACGCGGCGAATGAGTCGGGCACGATCCAGGGGCATCGCGACGGGGGCGTCAGCGCCTTTTCGATCGACCCGGCCACGGGGGCTCTCGAGCTGCTGAACCAGCAGTTGTCGGCCGGCTCGGGCCCGTGCCACCTGGTGGTCGACCGCCAGGGCAAGAACGTGCTCGTGGCGAACTACGGCAGCGGCAGCGTCGGCTGCCTGCCGATCGAGCAAAACGGCCGGCTGCGCCCGGCGTCGACGAAGATCCAGCACAAGGGCCACGGCGCCGACCCCGGCCGCCAGACCGGGCCGCACGCGCACTCGATCAACCTCGACGCCGCCAACCGGATCGCCGTCGCGGCCGACCTGGGCCTCGACCGCGTGCTGATTTACGACTTCGACCCCGCGAACGGCCGCCTCGCCCCGCACGAGCCGCCGTTCACGAAGGTCGCGCCGGCCTCGGGCCCGCGGCACTTCGCCTTTCATCCCGAGGGCCGGTTCGGCTACGTCATCAACGAGATGGCCAACACGGTGACCGCGTTCGCGTATGACGCCGACGCCGGCACGCTCACCGAGATCCAGACGATCTCGACGCTTCCCGCCGACTTCCGCGGAAAGAGCTACACGGCCGAGGTCCAGGTGCATCCGACCGGCCGGTTCCTGTACGGTTCCAACCGCGGGCACGACAGCATCGCCGCGTTCGCGATCGACCCGACCACCGGCAAGCTGACCCTCGCCGGGATCATGCCGACACAGGGGAAGAACCCTCGGAACTTCGCCATCGACCCGACCGGCGCCTGGCTGCTGGCCGAGAACCAGGACTCCGACTCGATCGTGGTCTTCCGCATTGATCCCCAGTCCGGCACGCTCGCGCCCACCGGCCAGACGGTGAAGGTCCCGAAGCCGGTCTGCATCAAGATGATGCCGAGACCGTCGGGGGCGACGAGGTAATGATGACGCCGGCATGAAAGTAGGTCGGGCATTCTTGCCCGACGGGGCCAGAGCGTCGGGCAAGAATGCCCGACCTACTTGAGGATCTTTCCTACCAGGGCGATATCTCCGGAAGCCGGCGGATTCATGCGTCGGCGCTCAGGGCTTCGGCTTCGCCACCGCCGGCAGCCGGAATGTCTGGTCCCCGGACTTGCGGTCGCTGTTCGAGTCGACCCGCCCGCCGTCGTCGCGGCCGTCCTTGCCGATCGAGTAAATCACCGGCTCGCCGTCGATGATCGCCATGCGGAGCGGCTTGCCGGAATACGGGTCGATCGGGACACCGGGCAGACCGGCCGCCTTCACGACCGCCTCGAGGTCGGTGGGCGGCTTCGTGGAATGCATCTTCCAGAGCTTCAGCGCGACCAGGCACTCAGCGGCGCGGGGAGCCAGCTCGGCCCGCGCCCGAGTCTCGGCGAGCGGCCACACCGGTGAGAGCAGGACCGCCAGGAATCGCGAATAGTTCGAGCCGTCGTGAATCCGGCCGGGATCGAGCTGCCGGGCCGGCCACCGGGCGAGCGGCCCATTGAAGGCCAGCGCGTCGCGGTAGTAGTCGTCCATCCGAGCATTGAGGGCCCGGGCTCGATCGGGCTTCGACCTCAGCTCCCTCTCGAAGAGACGGCCGAACTCCGCGGCGTCCCCGGACTCCTTCCCGAATGCCGGGTCCGCGACGGCGAATGCCTTCCCGACCTTGCGCGGTTCCTTCTCGACCTCGACCAGCATCTTGCGCAAGATCAGGTACTCGTACCGCAACCCCTGCTGGTATCCGTCGATCGAGGCGGCCTCGTGTCGGACGAGCAGGTCGAGCAGCCGGCGGGCGTGCCCGTCGCCGAAGCTCGGGCTGGCGAGCAGCTCCGGGATGATCTGGCTGGTGGCCGTGCAGGTGATCGCCGTCGCGGTGATCTGGCTGATCACGCCCGCCCGCGGGCGCAGGTCGCGGGCCAGCCGGAGCACGATCTCCAGGTCCTGAAGCGGCACCTCAACATCGCCGCGCGCGACACGACGATGCGTCTTCAGCAGCACCAATCGCGCCGCCTGTCGCGACGCCAGGGCGTGGGGCAATAGGGACGAAATATCGACGCCCGACTCGAACACGCATCTTGGCCGACCCTGGGCCAGCTCGACCCGGCGCAGCGCCGGCTCGAGCTCGGCGACGAGGCGGTCCACCGCTTCGCCGTCCAGGGTGTCGGGCTTTTCCGCATAGGTCTGGTAGAGGGAGTCCAGCGTCCGTGCCCTCTGCTGGACGACCGCCCTGCGCCGCGCCGTCTCGGCGTCCGCCGGGAAGCACACGGCCAGCTCGGGCCCGAACTCGAACAGCGCATCCAGGTACAGCGGCGCCGCATTCTGCTCGGGCGGAGGCGCCGCGAAGAACGCCTTCACGTCGAACGGGGCATCCGCTCCGACCCACTCCGGCGGCTTCGTGACCGCCCCCGGCAGACGCGGCTCGGGCCGGCCCGGCGCCTGGAAGGCACCGGCGGGGCCGTAGACGATCACCACGCTCGCCGCGCCCCACCAGATCGCCCGCCACCGAGAAGGATGTCGCGTCCTCATTTTTCGCCCTCGGCTTCCGGGACACATGGACAGCAACCGGCCTCCATGATACGGTCGAATTCCGGAAGCGAACACGGGCCGCCGGGCTCCTCTCATCAACCGGAGGCCCGGTGACGGCGGATGGTGACAGGCGACCAGATCGGACCGGATCGGATCGGATCGAGCGGCTCATGGAAGAAGTCGAAAACACAACGGCCGGCGACATCTCCGGCCCGAGCACCCAGCGGCAGGCCCGGCTGTTCGCCCTGCTCTACTCGGCCGACGAGGTGAGCGAGCGTAACACCCGCATCTACGACGAGATGCTCGGCCAGTCACCGCACATCCGCCAGCCAAACTTCACCGTGATCGGCACGGATGACCTGCAACGGCTCTTCGGCGGATATGACCGCGAGTTCTTCCGCGGCCGGCTGGCCGAGATGCTGCACGAGGACGGAGCGCACCCGATGGGGTTCCGCCTGTCGCGCCGGCTGACGAGCGCCGCGGGCCAGACGATGCGCTGGACCCGGCCGATCCAGCGGGGCGGCAAGCCCGCGACCGAGTACCGCTACGAGATCACCGTCTCGACCACCCTGCTGTACAACACGTTCCAGCACCTCGAGCGGCGGGTGACCGTCGGAGGACTCGCCTGCCGCGACCGGCTCGAGGCGCTCCAGCGGATCTTCGAGCACGAGTTGTTGCACCTGGCCGAGTTCCTGGGCTGGGGCAAGTCCAACTGCCGCGCCGGGAACTTCCACGCATTGTCGCGGCGGATCTTCGCCCACGAGGGGGCCTATCACGACCTGGTCACCCCGCGCGAGCAGGCCGGGGTCGCGTTCGGCATCGTCGTCGGCGACATGGTCCGCTTCGAGTTCGAAGGCAAACAGCACGTCGGCCGGGTCAACCGGATCACGCGCCGGGCCACGGTCCTCGTCGAGGACCCCGCCGGCCGGCCCTATTCCGACGGCCGCCGCTACCGCACGATCTACGTGCCGCTGCCGATGCTGACGAAGGTATAGGGGGAATCCTGGTATCCCTCGCCCGGTGGTGTTACCTCGCTCATTCGCCGCACGCAGCGACATGGAGCGATACCGCCTCGGTCGTGACCTGATCGCGGAAATAGCGGCCAAGGAAACCCGGCGTGTTCAAGTCGACCCGTCGCCCGAAGTGCTCGCTCAACTCGTCCTGCATCCCGAAGAACCCCAGGCCGGGGGTCTTGCCCGGCTCGAATTCGATCAGGACGTCGATGTCGCTCTCCGAACGGAAATCCTCCCGGAGGATCGAGCCGAACAGCGCGAACGAACGGACGTGGTGCCGCCGGCAGAACTCGGCGATCCATGCACGTGAGAGCGCGATCCCGTGGAGCTCGACCACGTCATCGCCGGGCGCGGAAATGGCTGGGATCGCATCGGTCTTCATGCGGCTGTCCCTCCTCGACAACCACCGATTCTACTCGATTGCGGCCGGTCCTACCATTGTTGCGACTCGCGTCGCGATCGCCGTGGACCTTGCGGCCGAGGACAGTCGGCGCCATCATGGTCAGACCGATTCGAAGGCTGATGCTCCGAACACACACGACCGAGTTCGCCGCGCCCGCCCACCGGGCCCGACGTCATCCGCCCCCCACACCGCAATCCACCGAGGAATTCGCATGCATCTGATGCACAAGATCCCGATCATCGGCGGCATCCTGGCCGCCGCGGCCGTCGCGATGACCGTGTCCGACAGCGGCCGAGCCGAGGAGTCGTCGTCCTCGGCCGAGGGCCCGCAACTGGCGCATATCGTCTACTTCAAGCTCAAGGACGCCTCGGGCGCCGCGAAGGCCCGGCTGGTCGCCGCCTGCAAGATGTACCTGACCGGCCACGAGGGCACCGTCTCGTTCGCCGTCGGCACCCTGGCGGGGGACTTCAAGCGCGAGGTCAACGACCAGAACTTCGACGTCTCGCTCCACCTGGTGTTTGCCAGCAAGGAAGCCCACGACAAATACCAGGACCACCCCCGGCACCAGAAGTTCGTCGAGGACAACAAGCCCAACTGGGAGAAGGTCCGCGTCTTCGACTCGTACCTCTCGCCCGTGCCCGTGCCGAAGGTGGCCGAGTAGGTATTCCGACCGGTGATGCCCGCGCATCGAGTGCGGACACCACGGTCGGCGGGGGGATCGGCTGGAATTGAACCACAGAGACACAGAGACACTGAGAAATCACAGGGAGAAAACAAATGTGATCCAGTCGTGGCAGTCGATACCCCGGCAGGAAATGTCCTGACGTCGATCGGGCTCTCCAGCCTGACAGGACCTGGGCGTCGGGCAAGAGTGTCCGACCTACTTTCATACCGGCGTACGATTGGATTCTGTCTTCTCTTCCGATCTCTGTGTCTCTGTGCCTCTGTGGTTCAATCTCTTCGTCTCACCCACTCCCAGGCAACCGCTCAGCGCGAGGCCGCCGCCTGTCCTGGCACCCGCGCCCGCACGGGGAACGGCGGCATGGTCGGCGGCTTCGGCGGCGGGTTCTCCGCCAGCTCCCTGAGCGCCTGCTCGATCGCCCGGTCGAGTTGCGGGTCCTTGCCCGCGGCCACGGCGGCCGGGTCCTGCTCGACGTCGATATCCGGCGGCACGCCCACGTTCTCGACGACCCAGCCGTCCTCGGTGAAGATCGCGATGTTGGGCGCCGTAACCATGCCGCCGTCCATCAGCGTCGGGAAACCCAGGATTCCCACCAGCCCGCCCCAGGTCCGCTTGCCCACCAGCTTCCCCAGGCCAAACTTGCGGAACATCCACGGCAAGAGGTCACCGCCCGAGCCCGCCGTCTCATCAACGATCATCACCTTGGGCCCGAGGATCGCCGCGTTCGGCTCGCGCAGCGGCTGGCCGTACCGGGTCGCCCAGTAGCTCACCAGCGGCCGGCGCAACAGGTCGATGTAATAGTCCGCGACCTGCCCGCCGCCGTTGAACCGCTCGTCGACGATAATTGCCTCCTTGTCGGCCTGCGGGAAGAAGTAGCGTTTGAAGTAGGTGTAACCGGCCCCCGCCGTGTTCGGCACATAGACGTACGCGACCCGCCCCTTCGTGCGGTCGTGGACCTTCCGCAGGTTCCCCTCGACCCACGCCCGGTTGCGCAGGGCGGACTCATCGCCGGCCGGCTCGACGACGACCGTGCGTGCCCCCTGGCCGTCGGCGCGAGGGCCGACCTTCAGCTCGACGCGCTTCCCGGCCGTCCCCTCGAAGGCCCGGTAGACCTCGTTGTCCGCCTTGATCTCGCGGCCATCCACGGCCAGCAGGAAATCGCCGGGCTTCACGTCCACGCCGGGCGCCACCAGTGGGGCGCGGAGGCTCGGGTCCCAGTAGGCTCCGCCATAGATCTTCCGGAACCGAAAGCGCCCGTCGGCGACGTCGTAATCCGCCCCGAGCAGGCCGACGGGCACCGGCTTCGGCTGGTAGAGCCGCTCGCCGCCGCCGAGGAAGCTGTGGCCGACGGCCAGTTCGCTGAGCATCATCCGGATCACGCGGTCCAGATCGTCGCGCGTCGCGAGGTCCGGCAGCAGTGCCTCGTACTTCTTCCGCATGGCCGGCCAGTCGGCGCCGTGCATGTTGGCGGCGTAGAAATAATCGCGGTTGATCCGCCACGCCTCGCGGAAGATCTGCGGCCACTCGGCGCGGGGCTCGACCCGGATCGAGATCGCGTCGATCTTGAGTACGCCGTCCCCCTTGTGGAACTTACCAAGGTCGACGATCCCGAGCACCGGCGCGCCGCGAGAGGGCGCACCGGGCGGGCCCGAGCCGCCGAGCTCGCCCGCCCGATACAGCAGCTTCTTACCGTCGGCCGAGAGCTGGAAGTCGTCGATCCCCTCGGCCAGCGTCTCCTCCTCGCGGGTCTTCAGGTCGAACCGGACGAGCGAAGGCTTGCCCTGCCCGGCAGGCCCCTCCTGCCCCGCCCGGACGTCAACCCGCCGGATATAAAGGATCTGCCCTTCGGCACCCGCGGTCAGCGTGCCGATCGTCCCGGCCGGGACCGGCAGCGCCACGACCCGGCCAGGCAGGCCGTCCAGGTCGACCGCGACCGCGGGCGGAGTCGAAGGCTTCGCCTTATCCTTGTCGTCCTTCTTTTCCTTGTCGGCGGCCTTCTTCGAATCGCCATCCTTCGGCTTCTCCTCGACCCCCTCCTCGTCGGTCTCCTTCAAAAGCGGGTTCGCGGTCCCCTGCGCCAGCGTGACGAGGTAGACCGAGGCCGACGGCAGGATCTCGCTGAACGACTGGTCGAACCAGTTCACCGACGGCCCGGCGTCGGTCGAGGCGAGGAAATACAGGTACTTGCCGCCGCGGTCAAAAACCGGCTCGGCGGCCTGGACCAGGCCGTCGGTCACGGCATGGGATTTCCCCGTCGCCAGCTCGTGCAGCCAGACCGACTGAAAAGCCGTGCGGTTCGTCAACGAGTACGCCAGCCACTTCGAGTCGGGCGACCAGGAGTATTGCGTGCGCGAGGCTCCCGTCGGCCCGTAGATCGGCTCGGCCGCCACGCGGTGGACCGCGCCGCTGGTCAGGTCGATCCAGAAGATCGTCCGGGCATTGTCGAGGAACACGATCTTCTTGCTGTCGGGCGACCACACGGGGGCCTCGTAGAATCCCGCGCCCTTGATCGGATACGTCCGTCCCTCGCCGTGCCCGTCCTGGGGCCGGACGACCAGGGCATATTCGCCCGAGGCGTCCGAGAAATAAGCGATCGACTTGCCATCGGGCGACCAGGCGGGCGACCGCTCGTGGACGCCCGGTGATCGCGTCAGGTCGTGCGGATCGCCCTTCTTCGCCGGCACGGTGACGATCTCGCCGCGGACCTCCAGCACAGCCCGCTTGCCGGTCGACGAGATCCCCAGGTCGCGGATGTGCTCGACGCCGGGAACATACCGCGGCCGGGTCTCGGTCAGGTCGGCCGCCACGCCGATCTTCAGCCGGCGCGACGTCCGCTGGGCGGGATCGAAGAGGTGAATCCAGCCGGCCTGCTCGTAGATCACCTTCCCCGCGCCGCTCGAGGCGCTGACCACCGGGAACTCGTCGTGCCGGGTCCGCCGCTCGACCTTCTTCGAGCCGGGGTCGTACGAATAGAGGTTGAACTCGCCGTCGCGATCGGAAAGGAAATACACCGTGTCGCCGACCCACATCGGCGACGTGTCGTTGCAGCCGCCCGAGGGCTTCGGAATCTCGACGTGCGACAGGTCACCCAGCTCGAGCACCCAGATCCGCGACGCGGTGCCGCCGCGATAGTTCTTCCACTGGCGGAACATCTCGCCGAGCGGTGTGTACGCCAGCCGCTTGCCGTCGGCAGAGATCGCGCCCATGTCGCCCGAGGGGATCGGTAATTTCCGCGGCACGCCGCCGCCCGGCTCGACCGTGAAGAACTGCGTGTGCCGGCGCGAGAAGACCTCGCGCGGCGAGGTGAACAGCACGCGGCCCTCGGGCGTGAAGCCGCGCACGACGTCTGGGCCAGGATGCCAGGTCAGCCGCGTCGGCTCGCCGCCGTCCGTCGGGATCACATAGACGTCCTCGTTACCGTCGTAACTGGCGGTGAACGCGAGCTTCTTGCCGTCGGGCGAGAAGTACGGGTTGCGCTCGGCCCCGGCGTGCGAGGTCAGGCGCCGCGGGTGCTGGCCCTCGGCGTCGGCGATCCAGATGTCTCCGGCGTAGGCGAACGCGATCTTCCCCTCGGCGATGGCGGGCGTCGCCAGCATCCGCGTGTCGGACGGGTCGCTCGCTCGTGTGGCGGCCGGCGGGATCAGGAGCGGGATCGCTCCGACCAGGATCGCTAGGCACGATCGACAACGCTGCGTTCGCTGCATGGGAGAATCCTCGGTCCGCGTCGATTTGGGGAAAGGCCGGGTGCCCGACCGTCATTCGGCAGGAGCGGCCCAATATTAGGTCGGACCGACCTCCGACGCGAGCCCCTACCTGCCCGATCGCGGCCGGCCGTCGCGGTCGAACTGCCAGGTCTCGTCCGTGTCGACATCGAGAGCCGTCAGCCAGCCGCCGCCGTAGCAGTACGTGTCGATGCAGACCAGGTGGCCGACATCCAGGATCTCGCCGCTCTTCTGCGAGCTGTGGCCGACGATTGCGCGCTTGCCCGAGACATGAGGGCCGGGTATGCCATCCCGGATCGAATCCCACCGCAGCCGGTGCGGCGACTGCTCGTCCATCGGCGAATCCGGGTCGTACTGCGCATGCACGAAAATGTGCGTATCGGTCTCGTAATAGTCGCGGCACCGCGAGAGAAATGCGCGATGATCCGGGGGAACGCGGGCCAGGTCGGCCTCGGTGAACTTGATGGCGCCGTACGAGGCGAGCGTCGCGCGACCGTCCATGTTGATCAGGTCGGAGAAGGCTCCTCGCTGGCCCGCCAGCGCCTCGAGCATCACCTCGTCGTGATTCCCCAGGATCGGCACCAGCGTGCACTCGCGCTCCAGCGCGATCAGCCGGTCGAGCACGCCCCGGCTATCCGGGCCGCGGTTGATGTAGTCGCCCAGCGTGACGATCACATCGTCGGGCCCCGGCCCGATCGCGTCGAGCAGCGCTTTCAAGGCGGCCGAGCATCCGTGAACATCGCCGATCGCAATCGTTCGGGGCCTCATGCGCGGTCGATCCTCCGTCCCCGGTCGCCTGTCCCCGGAACCCGACGTTGCAGTATAATCGGTGGGGCAAGCCGAGCCGCAATCCCGCCCGCCCGGAAGGAAGACCCGCCCCCCGGAGAGAACCGGATGCCACTGCAAACCCCGCGCCTCGCGACGGCCGCCGCCCTGCTCGCCGCGATGCTCCTCACGCCCGCGATTTCGGCCGGCGAGCCCGATCGATCGCACCCGGTCGACTTCAATTTCGAGGTCCGGCCGATCCTCTCGGACAAGTGCTTCCGCTGCCACGGGCCCGATGCCCGCGAGCGCAAGGCCGGGCTGCGGCTCGACACGAAGGAAGGCGCCTTCGGCGAGAGCGAATCCGGCCTCCGCGCGATTGTGCCCGGCAAGCCGGACGAGAGCGAGCTGGTCGCGCGGATCACATCGGCCGACGAATCCGAGCGCATGCCGCCGAAGTCGCTCGGGCGGACCCTCACCGCGGCGGAGATCGACATCCTGAAGCGCTGGGTCGCCCAGGGCGCCGAGTGGCAGCCGCACTGGTCGTTCCGCCCGCCGGCCGCCGCGCCGGTGCCCGCGGTGAAGCACGCCGATTGGCCGCGAAACGCGATCGACCGATTCGTCCTCGCGAGGCTCGAGGCCGAGGGCCGCTCGCCCGCGCCCGAGGCCGACCGCGAGCGATTGATCCGCCGCGTGACGTTTGACCTGACCGGGTTGCCGCCGACAATTGCCGAGGTCGACGCGTTCCTCGCCGACCCACGCCCCGATGCCTACGAGCGGCTGGTCGACCGTTTGCTCAACTCTCCCCGGTTCGGCGAGCGGATGGCCGTCGACTGGCTCGACCTGGCGCGCTATGCCGACACCTACGGCTACCAGGCCGATCGCTACCGCGACACCTGGCCCTGGCGCGACTGGGTCGTCCGCGCGTTCAACGCGAATCTCCCCTACGACCGCTTCGTCACCTGGCAAATCGCCGGCGACCTGCTGCCGCGCCCGACCCGCGACCAGGTCCTCGCCACGGCCTTCAACCGCCATCATCGCCAGACCAACGAGGGGGGCAGCATCGACGAGGAATTCCGCGTCGAGTACGTCAACGACCGGACCAGCACCTTCGCCACGGCATTCCTGGGCCTCACGCTCGAATGCGCCCGCTGCCACAGCCACAAATACGACCCGATCAGCCAGAAGGAGTACTACAGCCTCTCGGCGTTCTTCGCCAGCATCGACGAGGCCGGGCTGTACTCGCACTTCACCGACGCCACGCCGACGCCGACGCTGCTCCTCACGACACCCGATCGCGAACGCTCCATCGCCGACGCAGGCGAAGCCGTCCGCAACGCCGAGGCCGCCCTGCCTCGCCAGGCCGAATCACGGCGGGCGGATTTCGAGAAATGGCTGACATCCGGCGCAAGATCCCGCCAACCGCTCTTCACCGGCCGGATCGGCGACTACCCGCTCGACGCGATCGATGGCGGCAAGGTCGCCAACCGCGCCGACGCGAAGAAGCCCGGCCAGACGACCGAGAATCCCGAGGTCGTCGCCGGCAGGGTGGGCCGCGGGCTCCGGCTGTCGGGCGAGAACAACGTGACGCTCCCGCTGGGCAACTTCGACCGCTCCGACCCGTTCTCGATCGCGCTCTGGCTCAACACGCCCGACCACAAGGACCGCGCGGTGATCCTGCACCGCTCGATGGCCTGGACCGACGCCGGCAGCCGCGGCTATCAGCTTCTGATCGAGGACGGCAAGCTGAGCGTCGGCCTGATCCACTTCTGGCCCGGCAACGCGATCGGCATCCGGGCGCGCGAGCCGCTGGCGATCGGGCGGTGGACCCACGTCGCGATCGCGTACGACGGCTCGAGCCGCGCCTCGGGCCTGGCACTTTACGTCGACGGCCGCCGGGCCGATTGCGAGGTCGTGCGCGACCGGCTCACGAAGAACATCACGGGCGGCGGCAATGATTCGCTCACGGTCGGCCAGCGGTTCCGCGACCGCGGGTTCAGGAACGGCCTGGTGGACGAGCTGAAGGTGTTTGACCGGGCGCTCGCGCCGATCGAGGTGGCGCAGATCTTCGATGGCCGCGCGCTGTCCGACGCCCTGGCCCTCGACCCGGGCCGCCTGAGCCGCCAGCAGCGCGACGAGCTATTCGCCTACTACCTGGCGAATGTCGATCCGTCGTACCGCAACGACCTGGCGAAGGTGACGGCGCTTCGCAAGGCACAGAACGCGCTGGTCGACCCGGTCCCCGAGATCATGGTGATGCGCGAGATGGCCCGGCCGCGGCCGACGTTTCTCCTGAAGCGAGGCGCGTATGACGCGCCCGGCGAACGAGTCGCCCCGGGCACGCCGGCGGCCCTGCCGGCCTTCGCCGCCGGCTGGCCGCGCAACCGGCTGGGCCTGGCGCGCTGGCTCACGGACCCGGGCCACCCGCTGACGGCGCGCGTCGCCGTGAATCGCTGGTGGCAGGCGCTCTTCGGCCGGGGGATCGTCGCCACGCCCGAGGACTTCGGCAGCCAGGGCCAGCTCCCGAGTCATCCGGAGCTGCTCGACTGGCTGGCGCGGACATTTGTCGACGACGGCTGGGACGTCAAGCGCCTGGTGCGGTTGATCGTCACGTCGTCAACGTACCGGCAGAGCTCGGACGCAGCCCCCGAGCTGCTCGCGAATGATCCCGAGAATGCCCTGCTGGCCCGCGGCCCACGGGTGCGGCTATCCGCCGAGATGCTCCGTGACGGCGCGCTGGCAACCGGCGGCCTGCTGGTCGACACCATCGGCGGCCCGCCGGTGAAGCCGTATCAGCCGGCCGGGCTGTGGGAGGAGAAGTCGGGCACGGCGTATCAGCGCGACGTCGGGCCCGGAAGCCACCGCCGCAGTCTTTACACGTACTGGAAGCGCACCTCGCCGCCGCCGGCCATGCTGACCTTCGACGCGACGACCCGCGAGGTCTGCGCCGTCAAGCGGCAGGCGACCGCCACGCCGCTCCAGGCCCTCGTGCTGCTGAACGACCCGCAATACGTCGAGGCCGCCCGCGCGCTCGCCGCGCGGGCGTTCCGCGAGGGAGGCTCGACGCTCGACGACCGCGTGACCTTCCTCTTCCGCGCCACGACCGGCCGCCGCCCGCGAGCGCGCGAGGTCACCACGCTCGAAACCCTCCATCGCGACCAGCTCGATGAGTTCCGCTCGGGCCGCTCGGATGCGACGAAGCTCCTGGCCGTCGGCGATGCCCCGCGCGACCCGACGATCGACCCGGCCGAGCACGCCGCGATGACCGTGCTGGCGCAGGCGCTGCTCAATTACGACGAGGCCGTGATCAAGCACTGAGTTTTTCGTGGGGTGGGTGAAACCCGCCGATTTCCCGCGCCGGAATCGCGTGGAATTCACCCCGGTTTCCCGCCCGGGAAGTCATTGGATTTCACCCGCGCTGCCGTTGCCTCGCCTCGCCTCGGCCGGTGGGCGATGTCCACCCTCCGCCGTGAAGTGGCCCTGCGGCAAGCATACGAACTGACCACTGACCACTGATCTCTACCCCTCGATCCTCTCCCACAACCCGCCCGAGACCAGGGCCCGCACCATCTCGCGGTCGTAGAAGTCGTGCGGGAATCCCAGCTCGACGCGGCTGACATCGTCGAGCCGCCAGAGCTGGTCGGCGTCGAGGGTCAGGTCGAGGCACGCGAGGTTGTCGCGGAACTGCTCGAGCCGCCGTGCGCCGACGATCGGGATCACCGGGACGGGCCGCTGGCGTAGCCAGGCCAGGGCGACCTGCGCGGGCGAGCGCCCGACCTCGCGGGCGATTTCGGCGACCTCGGCCACGATGCAGGTGGGGTCCTTCCGGCCGGTGCCGAAGCGCTTCATCATCTCGGTATTCAGCCGGTCGTCGTCGCGTGCCTTGCCCTCGGCATATTTGCCCGTGAGGATGCCGCCGCCCAGCGGCGACCAGGCCGTGATGCCGATCCCCAGTTCCTCGGCCATCGGCACCAGCTCGCGCTCGACCGTACGCTCGACCAGGCTGTACTCGATCTGAAGCGCGATGAACGGCGACCAGCCGCGCAGCTCGGCGATCGTGTTCGCCCGGGCGACCGCCCAGGCGGCCATGTCCGAGACGCCGGCGTGCAGGATCTTCCCCTGGCGCACCAGGTCGTCGAAGGCCCGCATCACCTCGTCCAGCGGCGTCAACCTGTCCCAGATGTGCAGCCAGTACAGGTCGATGTAGTCGGTCTTCAGCCGCTTGAGGCTGGCCTCGACCGACCGCAGCATGTTCTTCCGCTGGTTGCCCCCGGCGTTGGGATCCGTGCCGGGCATCGCGTTGGTGTACTTGGTCGCCAGGACGACCGAGTCGCGCCTTCCCTGGAGGAACTCGCCGAGCAGGCTCTCGCTGGTGCCATTGGTATAAACATTCGCCGTGTCGATGAAGTTGCCGCCGGCCTCGAGGAACGCGTCGAGGACCTTGCGGCTCTCGTCCCGCGACGAGCCCCAGCCCCAGTCCTCGCCGAACGTCATGGTCCCCAGGCAGAGTTCAGAGACCCGCAGCCCCGACCGGCCGAGCAATCGGTATCGCATCATTCGTACGTCCCTCCGCTTGTTGATGGAACGGGCCGATCTCCAATCCCGGACTGTCAATTCACCCCGAATCCCGGAAGGACGAGCCCGAGCCCGCCGCTGGCCTCGAAGTACTGGCCCGTTACCCAGCTTGCACGGGGCGAGGCGAGCAAAACGGCCGCCTCGGCGACCTCGTCGACCGTGCCGACTCGCCCCAGCGCGGTGAGCGACGAGAACAACTGCGTCATCCGCGGGTCCTCGCGCAGCCGGGCGTTCATGTCCGTGGCCGTGAGCCCGGGCGACAGGGTATTCACCGTGATCCCCCTGCGCCCCAGGTCGGCCGCCAGGCTCTCGGTGAAATTATTGATCGCCGCCTTGGTCATGCAGTACGCCGGTGCGTGCGGCAGCGGCCGCCGCGACAGGTTCGACGAGACGTTGATGATCCGCCCGCCGTCGCGCAGCCGTGGCAGGGCGTGCTGGGTGGTGAAGAACGGCCCCTTGACGTTGGTGGCGAACACCCGGTCGAACGTCTCCTCCGTTGCCGTGGCGATCGTGCCGTGGCCCGAGATCCCGGCGTTGTTCACCAGGATGTCGAACGCCCGGTCGCCCCGGCGCCTCGTCAGCACGGCGTCGAGCGACTCGAAGAACCGCTCGATCTCGGCAACCGAGCTGACGTCGGCCTGGAGGGCGAATGCCTCGCCGCCGGCCGCGGCGATCTCGGCGGCCGCCGAATTCGCCGCCTCGCCGTCGTTGCGATAGTTGACGCACACAAGCGCGCCCTCGCGAGCCAGCCGGCGCGCGATCGCCCGGCCGATCCCCCGCGACGCCCCCGTCACAACCGCGACCTTCCCCTTCAGTTCCATCGATCGCTCCTTCGGTACGTGGAATCTCCGGCCCCGGTCGCCCCGCGATAGAGCGCAGCGCGGCGATCCCGGGCGAACCGGTCGACCAGACGACGAAATCAACCCCGACGACGCACCAGCCCCTACCGCCGGCCGCCCTCGTCATGCGGGCCGGCCAGGCGCCTGACGATCCGCCCGAATGCGGTTGCGTCCCGCCCGGCGAGCCGCCCGAGCCGCTGGCCCAGCGCGGCGCTCAGCGCCATCCGCCCCCGCGCCAGCGCCGACCTGCCTTCCTCGGTCGCCACCAGCCGAAACTTCCGCAGGTCGCCGGGCTCCGCCCGCCGCTCCACGAAACCCAGGCCCTCCAGTTGCTTGACCAGATAGGTCACCGTGGGCGGCGGCAGATGCATCCGCCGCGCCAGCTCGGCCGGGAACGGATTGTCCTCGACCGCTTGCAGCAGGAAGAACGCCTTGGACGACAACCCCAGGGCCTCGAGCTCGGGCTCCGCATCATCCTTGACCGACTGCATCAGCCGCCACAGGTCGGCCAGCATGCCGCAGGTGTCCGGCCCGCACTTCTTCTCGCTGCTCGACGACATGGTAAGCCCGAGGGGTTCGAAAGTCAAATAGTTCAACAGTGGAATTATAGCGCGCCCCGGGCGGGGCGTCGCGCGGCGGGCGGGATTCGATGCGTGTGGAGTCGCGGCGAGGCGGGAGGGTGCAAGCACGGGGCACGGTCCGGTGCGGCATCCCGACACAATTCGGGCGCGCCCGTCGAGCCGGATCGTCGGGAGGGCGAGGCTCCTGCCGAGCCGGGATGGTGCGTCGGCATCCTCGAATGCCGGCTCGCCGAGGCGTTCGCCGTGCCATTCTCGCTCGCCGCTCGCCACTCAACTCTCGCCGCCCACGAGCTTCCGGTCAAGACGGCGATCGGCGGCTCCTGTCCGCCTCATCGGCGGGCGGCTATCCTGAGGTCGGCTGGATCGGGTTCCCCGCACCGAGAAACGTCATGACGATCGAGCATCCTCATCCCCAGGAAGACCCGAGTGGCGAGCGCCTCGTCCACTCGCCGTGCCATTGCCGGCGCTGCGGGCGAGTCCTCCAGCCCGGCCGGGGCGAGCTATATGTCATCTCGATCCTGGCGGTGGCCGATCCCTATCCGCCGGTCTACACCGAGTCCGACCTTTCCCTCGACGTGGGATCGGAGATCCGCCGGCTGATCCGGCGCCTGGGTTCCACCGAGGCCGACGAGGCCCGCGACGAGGTCTACCGCCGCGAGGTGTTCCACCTGTGCGTCGCGTGCTATCAGCGCTGGATCGACCGGCCGGCGGGATCTGAGTAGACTCCGCCCGCGATCAGATGCCCTCGTCAAGCTCCCGGTCATACATCAGCATCGAACCCTCGGGCCCGTTCGACCAGTCGTCCGGCCGGCGCGTGCCCGCCGCGGGCCGGGCGGGGCGGAAATCGACCTGCATCTCCGGATACAGAGGATTGATCCGCCCGTGATAATCCCGTAGCTTCCGGGCACCGAACGCCGCGAGCAGCCCGAACGCTGCGCACGTGACCGCCATCATGACCCGCTCCCGGACGGCGACGTGCAGCCGCGCCGGGCCGGATCTCAGCGCGCCCGGGTCGAGGAATGCGGCAAGGGCTCCGAGGAGCGCGATGCACGCGACCAGGGCCAGCGAAAGATACGCCAGATAGACAACGACCCAGTACGTCCGATAGGCCAGCCCGCGAACCACCCGGGACGCGACGGACTCCAGCATGATCTCGCCCTCGGTCGCGGGATGTGTCGAACCCGCCCGGATGCCGCGATGACGACCCATCCCGGCCGACCCGGGTATCCCAATCAGTCCTTCGGCAACAGGCCGTCGATACCCGCCCGGCGTTCATCCCCGCCCTCGATGGCCGCGAGCGCGCCGCGCGCCGCGGCCGATAACTCCTCATCGCCCCGATCGATCGCCCGGCGGAGGGCCGGCCCGGCGGCGGCCGCGGCCGGACCGAGCAGCTCGAGGATCCACGCCGCCTGATGGGCCACGTCGAGGCACGGGTCGTCGAGCGCCTCGGCCAGCGCTCCGACCGCCGGGCGCAGCAGCGGCCGGCATTCCGCCTCGAAGGCCATGTCATAAAGCGCATGAGCAGCCAGGGCCCGGGCGCGCCAGCCGCCATCGTCGCCGCGCCGCAGGATCCCGACGAACAGCGGAACCGCCAGCGCCGGCTCGGCGATGTGGCGCAGCGCATCGACGGCCTGCCAGCGGACGTGCCCGTCCGGGTCGTCAAGCCGCTCGATCCATCGGGCCGCCGGTTGCCCGTCCCACAGGGTCGCCGTGTCGGCCATGGATCACCTTTCGCAAATCCTCAGGCTCTCGTGCGTTCGGCCCGGTCGAGCCCTGGACCCGGTACGCCGCGATCCTTCATCCTACACATCGCAGGCCCCGCCTTCGAGAGGACGGCCGGCCCGCGACGTGTCATCAGGCCAGCCTGCCCTTGATTCCACACGACACCGCTTGCCGTCGCCCCGCGTCGCCGGCATGATGCTCATCGGCCGGATTTGCCACGCCGTCGACGAGCCCAGTAGATCGGATAGAATGACGCGGATGAGCCTTTCGACGACCTCAGAAAACGGACGAACGACCCCCGATGGCGGCCAGCCCCAGGGGCGATTCGACATCGCGCCTTACCTCAAGCCGGGCGCCAGGATCGCGCCGGTCCACGCGACCGCGCGGGGCGCCCTGTTCGCCGACGACTGCCTGAACGTCCTGCCGCGGCTGGTCGATTCGTGCGTCGACACCGTGTTCGCCGACCCGCCGTTCAACCTCGGCAAGGAATACGGCGCCCGCACCGATGACCTGCTCTCCGACGACGCCTATCTCGCCTGGTGCCGCCGCTGGCTGGACGAGTGCGTCCGCGTGCTGAAGCCGGGCGGGTCGATCTTCGTCTACAACCTGCCGCGGTGGAACATCCTTCTTGGCTCGCACCTGACCGAGCTGGGCCTGACGTTCCGCCACTGGATCGCCGTCGAGATGAGCGCATCCCTGCCGATCGCCGGGCGGCTGCACCCGAGCCACTACAGCCTGCTCTACTATTCGAAGGGAAAGCCGTCGACATTTCGGCGCATCCGAACCCCCGTGCAGACCTGCCGCCACTGCGGCGGCGAGGTGAAGGATTACGGCGGCCATCGCCGGGCGCTCCACCCCAACGGCATCACGCTCAAGGACGTCTGGACCGACATCCCGCCGGTCCGGCACCGCAAGTTCAAGTCGGGGCAGCGCAAGGCCAATGCGCTGTCGACCAAGATCCTCGACCGCGTGATCGAGATGTCCACCGTGCCCGGCGACCTGGTGCTCGACCCATTCGGCGGCAGCGGCACCACGTTCCGCGTCTGCGAGGACCGCCATCGGCACTGGATCGGCGTCGAGATCGATTACGCGCCCCAGATCGTCGAGCGCCTCGAGACGAACGAGATCCACCCGCACCGGAACGAGGACGCCGTCGAGGACTGATCCGATTCGCCGAGGCCCGCGGGCGATCGGCCCCTTCTCGATCAGGCGCTCGATTTCGCTCGCAGCTTGGCCTGGGCTTTCCGTATCTGCCTGTCCATCCGGTGGGCCGCCGGGATGTCCGGGACCTCGATCGGGATGCCGTGGCGGTCGAGCTCGTCGAAGAGGTGCGCGGCGGCCTTGACGGAGTAGTGCCGCAAATTGAAGCGGAACGTCGTCCCATCCTTCTTCTCCACGCCGAAGTCGGTGACACGCTGCGACGGGAATCCATTGTGGATGACGACGGTGATGATGAAATACCCCCTGGTCACATCGGCGAAGTCGATCGTTTCCACCGCCTGCGTTGTGCGGCAGGTGAAGCCGTCCGGGCCGACCTTGAAGCGCATCAACTGCAGCATCGCCAGGACCAGGACAAGCACACCGCTGAAGAGATAGAAAGGTATCCAGTTTCCGCTCTGCCGCCCAACGCCAACGCCCATCCCAAGGAACAGCGCGGCGAGTAGTCCGGTGAGCACGTAGAGGCCAACGCTAGCACCGTAGCTGCGGGCCGTCCGATTGGGCAGGTCGTTCATGGAGGCTCCGGGTGGTTGAAGGTCGAACCGACTGATCGAGGATTCATCGCGGCCGGCCGGATCGCGGGCGGGTTTCGCCGACTCGTCCTACTCCCCGCGCGGAGCAAGCGGCCGGCTGATGTAGACCCGCAGCGGCGTCGGGCCGTACTTTCGCTCCCACAACCCATACCGGATCGCGGCCACCGCCAGAACGAGGAAGCCGATCGCAACGGGTCCGATGACGCACAGCATGAGGTAGCTCACCCCCGGCTCGAGGCACGACCGCGCCGGGTTGGCCGGGTCGTAATGCACCCGGCACCCGCCGCCGGGCGGGTATTTGGCGGTCAGCTTCTTGAAGACGATGTCCGGGTCGCCGCTGCCGCTCGTGTCGGGGAAGCTGATGCGGTTGTTCTCGTAAGCCTTCCCGTTGACCTGATAGCGATAGACCACCGTCGGCGAGAACTTCCGGATCGATCCCTCCAGCGCGGCCTTGACGACCGTGCCCTGCGTCGTCTCCCAGCCGGGGCTCATCAACCCGAACCAGATGTTGCTGCCTACCATGTAGACCGCCCAGCAGGCGACCACCAGCATCCCCACGCCTACGCCGATCGTGATCCAGGGAGAGTCGGCCTTCGACGGCGTCGAGTCCCCGCCTGCGGCCCTGGGATTCATCGGAACATCCGGGTCGTTGAAGGGATCGCCTGGCATGGCCATCGTTCTCGAGGTTCGAGGTGATCGCTCGTCATCACGAGAGGGAGCAGACATGTTCATGGCCGATCGAGCCCCTGTCAATATCCCTCACTCATTTCCTGGGCGACGTTAACCGAAATGGGTGCGTGGACGTGCGGTACTCTCGGGCCGAAAGAAATCTGTCACATAAGCTGAGATTTGCGCAAAAGTCGCCCCCATTTTGTTGATTATCTGGGTAGAGGAATCGGCCCCCCAGGCGACGACCAACCCAGGGCGCACCATGAATCACCCCGCGTCGGATTCGCCCGGCCGCACAACCCGGCGCCCGGCCGCGCCGGGCTCGCGCCCCGCCCGCCCTGAAATTGCGTGCAAGCAGGCTGAGGCCATCGCCCCCTGCAAATGTCAAAACGAACCCAATCTTCATCGTTTCTTCATGAAGCAGTTCGGCGCCGAAGCGCCGACTTTCGGCGCCGAAACGGCGAAGCTTCGGCGCCGACGCTTCGACGATCGGCGCCGAAGCCTGGAAAAATACAAAACGAACCCAATTCCATGTTCGTCTGTTCACAGGATCAGCGGCCCAGGCGTGGAAAAATGCAAAACAAACCCAATTCTATGTTCGGCTGTTCACAAGGTCGCCGGCCCGGACGTGGAAAAATGCAAAACGAACCCAATTTGCAATCGGGCTGCGGCGGTTTTCACAGCATTGACGATTGTGACGTCTGGGGCGATCTGGCGGTCGGGTCGGGATTCGTTGTCGGCCGGGGGCGGCCGCGGTCGGATTCCCGCGCGCCACGATGCGATCCCGCCTCGGCACGATCGGCTCGAAGGCGGAGCGGTTGCCGGCGATTGCCCGGGGCGGTCCGGTGGGATAGCCTGGGTGGATTCCGCCCGCGGGCGGACCTGCCGGGGTCGTGCGATGGAGCGGGACGCGGAAATCCTGCTCGCGGCCGTCGGGGCGGGACGAGACAGGGTGAGTCGAGGCGAGGCGAGGCGGTCACCCGATCGGTGGCAAAACCATGACGATCTCACGAAAGCGATGGCTCCGCGACGCCGGGGCGGCGGCGGCCGGCGTGGTGGCGGGGGTGTACGCCCGCGGCTGGCTTGAGGCGAGTCCGGAGGTCCGGCCGAGCAAGGGCCCGGCGGTCCCGCCGGTCCAGGTCGGCACGAAGCCGCCGTCGCCGTTGCCGGCACCGGCCCCGAAGTCCGAGGTGAACGAGTCCTACTCCCAGTGCGGCGAGGACCTCGCGATTGCCTTCGCGCTGGGATACCTTCAGCTCGGACCGGTGACCTACCTGGACGTCGGGGCGAACGATCCCGTGAAGTTCAGCAACACCTATTACTTCTACCTCAAGGGAAATCGCGGCGTGCTGGTCGAGCCCAACCCGGCCCTCTGCACCCGGCTGATCGCCACGCGCCCGCGAGACACCGTGCTCCAGGCGGGCATCGGACCCGGCGGCGCGAGCCGGGGCGATTACTACGTCATGACCCACGACGGCCTGAACACCTTCTCAAAAGAGGAGGCCGAGCATCGCGTCAGGGCCAGCAAGGGTTCGGTCGAGATCAAGCAGGTCATCTCGATGCCGCTGCTCGACATCAACGAGGTGATGGACACTAACTTCCGCGGCGCGCCGACGTTCCTGTCGATCGACACCGAGGGCCTCGACCTGGCGATCCTCAGGAGCATCGACTACAAACGCTTCCGCCCGCCGGTCATCTGCGCCGAGACATTGATGCCCGACTCGCGCCGGCTCCGCACCGAGATCCTGGAGTTCATGGCCACCGTCGGCTACACACCCCGCGGCGGATCGCTGGTCAACACCATCTTCATCGACAACAAGTTCCAGACCTGAGGGACAAGACGGAACAGAGAGTCGGTCCCGGAAGCCCACGAAGTGGGCGCCAGGACGTAGCCGGGGGGCGTCAGCCCCCCGGACCGCCACGCGACCCCTGATCTCCACACCGTAGTGTCATCCTCCCGGCCGCGACCCCGCATGGCGGGGTCGCGGCCGGGAGGGTCGCTCGAGAGGATTCGGTGGGTGGCGCTGGGGTCCGAGCCCGGGGGGCTGACGCCCCCCGGCTACGTCCGATCGCCCCCTCACGGGGGCTCGGAGCCCTTTCGGGACAGACTCTGAAAACTGAAAACCGAACACTGAAAACTGAACACTCGCCGAGAGAGGACCCACCGATGCCCCACACCGCGACCACGCCCGAAGCCTCCTACAACCTCGCCCGCGAGCAGTACGCCGAGTGGGGCGTCGACACCGACGCGGCGCTGCGGCGGCTGGCGACGGTGTCGATCTCCTTGCACTGCTGGCAGGGGGACGACGTCGGCGGATTCGAGGGGACCGGCCAGGAGATCGGCGGCGGCCTGGCCGTGACCGGGAGCTACCCCGGACGGGCGCGGACCCCGGACGAGCTGCGCGCCGACCTGGATCGCGCGTTATCGCTGCTGCCCGGGCATCACCGGCTGAACCTCCACGCCAGCTACGCCGAGACCGGCCCGCGGAAGGTCGAGCGGGACGCGCTGTTGCCCGAGCATTTCAAGGGCTGGATCGACTGGGCGAAGTCGCGCCGGATCGGCATGGACTTCAACCCGACGTACTTCGCCCACCCGCTGGCCGCCGACGGGTACACGCTGGCCCACACCGATCCGGGCATCCGCCGGTTCTGGATCGACCACGGCATCGCCTGCCGTCGCATCGGCGCCGCGATGGGCGCGGCGCTCGGGACGCCGTGCATCACGAATGTCTGGATCCCCGACGGCTCGAAGGAACCTCCGATCGACCGCAAGGGGCCGCGCGCCCGGCTGGCCGAGGCGCTCGACGCCGTGTTCGCCGAGCCGATCGACCCGGCCTTCAACCGGGACGCCGTCGAGGGGAAACTCTTCGGCATCGGCTCGGAAAGTTACGTCGTCGGCTCGCACGAGTTCTACTACGGCTACGCGATCACCCGGAAGAAGCTCCTGTGCCTCGACGCCGGGCACTATCATCCGACCGAGGTCGTCTCGGACAAGCTCTCAGCGGTGCTCCAGCACCTGGACGAGGCGCTGTTGCACGTCAGCCGGGGCGTGCGGTGGGACAGCGACCACGTCGTGATCCTCTCGGACGAGCTCGAGGCGATCGCCCAGGAGCTGGTCCGCGGCGACTACCTGGGCCGCGTGCACGTCGGCCTCGACTTCTTCGACGCCAGCATCAACCGCGTCGCCGCGTGGGTGATCGGCTCGCGCGCGATGCTCAAGGCGCTGTTACTCGCCCTGCTCGAGCCGATCGAGTCGCTCCGCCGCCTCGAGGCCGAGGGCGATTTCACGGCGCGCCTCGCGCTGCTCGAGGAGCTCAAGGCCATGCCGTTCGGCGCCGTCTGGGATCAACACTGCCGCACCCACGACGTCCCCCCCGGTCGCGACTGGCTGGCGGAGGTCAAGGAATACGAGCGGGCGGTGCTGGCTCATCGTTAGTTTGTCATTGGTCATTAGTTATTGGTCATTTGTCATTGGTCATTGGTCATTAGTTATTAGTCATTGGTCATTGCTTGGCCATCGGTCATCTGCTCTCCGCTCTCCGCTTACGCGCCGAGGATTTCGAGGGAACCGTTGAAATCCGCGACAGCGAACCAATGACTGATGACTAATGACTAATGACTGATGACTAATGACTAATAACGAGGAACAGAAGAACAACATGCTCAGTCTGAGAGGCATCAGCAAGGCTTTCGCGGGCGTGCAGGCGCTTCGGGGCGTCTCGTTCGACCTGCGCGCCGGCGAGGTGCACGCGCTGGTAGGCGAGAACGGCGCGGGGAAATCAACGCTGATCCGGGTGATTACCGGCGCGCACCGGCCGGATGAGGGGACCATCGAGCTCGACGGGGCGCCGTTGGAAGAGCTGGATCCCGTGAGCGCGCGGGCCCTGGGTATCGCGGCGATCTACCAGCAGCCGGCGCTGTTCCCGGACCTTTCCGTGGCGGAGAACATCGCGATCGGCCTGGAGCCGGGCGGCGGCTGGCGGCGGGTGCGGTGGAACGAGCGGCACGACCGGGCACGCCGGCTGCTGGAGCGTGCCGGCGCTCACATCGATCCCGAGGCCGACGTGAAGGGCCTGTCGATGCCCGAGCAGCAGCTCGTTGAGATCGCCCGGGCGCTCGGCGCCGAGGCGCGCATCCTGATCATGGACGAGCCCACCGCCTCGCTGAGCGACCAGGAAGTCGAGCGGCTGTTCCGCGTCATCGGCGAGCTGAAGGCGCGCGGCGTGGGGATCATCTACATCTCCCACCGATTGGAGGAGCTGCCGAGGATCGCCGACCGCGTGACGGCGCTCCGCGACGGCTCGCTCGTCGGCACCCGCGCCATGGCCGACGTCACCCGCGGCGACTTGATCCGGATGATGGTCGGCCGCGAGCTGGCGGCCGTGTTCCCCAAGGTCGCCGCCGAGCCGGGCGGCGCGGTGCTCGAGGTCGAGGGCCTGGGCTGCGACGAGTCGGGCGTCAAGGATGTCACGCTGAGCGTCCGCGCCGGCGAGGTCGTCGGTCTGGCCGGCCTGGTGGGCGCGGGACGCACCGAACTGGCGCGCGTCCTGTTCGGGCTCACTCCGGCCGATGCCGGGACCGTACGGATCGAAGGCCAGCCCGTGGCGGTCGACTCGCCCGGCCAGGCGGTGGCGCTGGGGATCGCGTACGTCCCCGAGGACCGCCGCCGCCACGGCGTGATCCTCGAGATGTCGACGGCGGCCAACACGACGCTGGCGACCCTGCGCTCCCATTCACGACTCGGCCTGATCGACGATCGTCGCGAGCGCAACACCGCGCTGGGGTTCGTCCACCGGCTGGGGATCAAGACGCCCGACCTGGACTCACCGGTCGGCAACCTCTCGGGCGGCAACCAGCAAAAGGTCGCGCTGGCGCGCTGGTTGGCCGCGTCGCCTCGGCTATTGATCCTCGACGAGCCGACGCAGGGCGTCGATGTCGGCGCCAAGGCCGAGATCCACCGCCTGATGAGCGAGCTGGCCGGCGAGGGCATGGCGATCCTGATGATCTCCTCCGAGCTACCCGAGGTACTGGGTATGAGCGACCGGATCGCCGTGATGCACGGCGGCTCGATCGTCGCGACGATGGACCGCGAAGGCGCGACCCAGGAGGCCATCCTGGAACTGGCCCTCGGGCATGGACCGGTCGACCGCGAAGCAGCCGATCGAGAGAAGGATGGAACAGAGAAGAGTAACCGCGAAAAACGCGAAAAACGCGAAAAGGATCGGGAACCCCACGCGGCAGGCGATCCGACCGGTCAAGTGTTCTCAGGCAGTCGGGCCGAGCCTCGCCTCCATGGCCCCTTTCGCGTTTTTCGCGTTTTTCGCGGTTACTCCGATCTTGATTCCTCCGCTCGCGGTTCCTCCTTCCGGATACTCTCCGGTCGCTATCGGCGAGAGCTTTCGGTGGCGGCGGCTTTCGCGGTGCTGTTGCTGATCCTCGCGGTGGCGGCGCCTCGGTTCTTCCAGGCGGGGCAGCTTCGGCCGCTGGTGGTGGCCAATGCGCCGGTGCTGGTCGCGGCGGTGGGGATGACGCTGGTGATCCTCTGCCGTCAGATTGATATCTCCATCGGCTCGATTTTCAGCATTTGCGGCGTGGTCGGCGGCCTGCTGGCGCGGTCGGGCCTGCCGATGCCGCTGGTGGCGCTCGGCACCCTGGCGGCCGGCGGTGCGATGGGCGCGGTGAACGGCTCGCTCGTCGCGGGGCTCGGTATGCCGTCGATCGTCGTAACGCTGGCCACGCTGGTCATCGGCCGCGAGAGCCTGCGCTACCTGCGCGAGGGGGAATTCGTCCGGGATCTGCCGCCTGGGTTCCAGTGGTTCGGCGCCGGGCAGTCGACCGGCCAGTGGATCGTGACGACGATTGCGCTCCTGGTCTTCGCGGGGTTCGCCTGGGGGTTGCGGCACCTGGCCGCCGGCCGCGCGATTTATGCCACCGGTTCCGACCCGGAGGCCGCGCGACTGGCCGGGATTCGCCCGCGGCGGGTGACGTTCGCGGTCTTCGTCGCGATGGGCGCGCTGGCGGGCCTGTCGGCCTTGCTCTCCGCCGTGCGGCTGCCGGATGTGGACCCCAACGCCGGTACGGGGCTGGAGCTCCAGGTCATCGCCGCGGTCGTGGTCGGCGGCGTGGCGATCTCGGGCGGGCGCGGCAGCCTCGTCGGCACGCTCGTCGGCGTCGCCCTGCTCGGCTCGATCGGCCCGGCGCTGTTCTTCCTCGGCACCCGACCCCAGTGGGAGAAGGCCATCCAGGGACTCATCATCCTCCTCGCCGTCGCCTCCGATGCGCTCCATCGCGAGCGGAGGGCCGCGGCATGAACACGACGCAGGACAACGTGACCGCTGTCTCGCAGTCCACCGTAACCGGCGAGCCCGGTGCCCGGTCGATCGAGCCGGCTCGCGCGATCCTGGCGGGGATCCTCCTGCTGGAGGTCGCCGTCTTCGCGCTGATCGGCACGAACTTCCTGAGCGTGGCCAACGCCTTCGAGGTCCTGCGGCTGAGCGTCGAGCTCGGCCTGCTGGCCGTCGCGCTCACGCCGGTGATCACGACGGGCGGCATCGACCTGTCGGTCGGCTCGCTGATGGGCCTCTCGGCGGTCGTCTTCGGCATGCTCTGGCGCGACGCCGGGCTGCCGATCCCCGTCGCGGCCGCGCTGACGCTCGGCCTGGGCGCGCTGGCGGGCAGCCTGAACGGCCTGCTGATCACATTCGGCCGCATCCCGCCGCTGATCGTGACGCTCGGCTCGTTCTCGCTGTTCCGCGGACTGGCCGAGGGCCTGACGGGCGGAGTCGAGAATTACACGAATTTCCCCTCGTCGTTCCTGTTCCTGGGCCAGGGCTACGCGGTCGGCGGGATCCCCGCGCAGGTGCCGCTGTTCCTGATCGTCGCGGTGGGCTTCTGGGTGCTGCTGCACCGCTCCACCGCGGGGCGAGCCATCTCGGCCATCGGCTACTCGGCCGAGGGCGCGCGCTACGCCGGTCTGCCCGTCGACCGGCTGGTGACGAGTGTCTATGTCCTCTCGGGCCTCGTGTCGAGCCTGGCGGCGATCGTGTACGTCGCCCATCTGGGACAGGCCAAGGCCGACGCCGGCACCGGCTACGAGCTCTCGGCGATCACCGCGGTCGTCCTCGGCGGCACCTCGATCTTCGGCGGCCGGGGCAGCGTGCCCGGCACGATCCTGGGCCTGTTCGCCATCGCCGTCCTGCGCAACGGGATGCTCCTGGCGGCGCTCCCCGGCGAGCTGGCCGGCGTGCTGACGGGCCTGTTGCTCCTGCTCGCGATCGGCCTCGATCGCCGCGGACACGCCCGCGCCCGGGGCCGAGGCCGCCATCATCACGCCGCCGCGCCGACGCCGGCCGCGGCCCTCGACGGACCACTCCCGGAGGATCTGCACGTGAAGAACTCGCAAGTCGCCGTCATCTGCCTCGCCATCCTGGCCGGCGCGCTGATCGTCACCGCCGGCAATTATCTGATGGTTCGCTCGATCGTCCAGGATCGCTCGGCGGGGCACGAGAGCTCGGCCATTCCTTCATCCTCCGGCGATCGCGCTGCCGCGTCCGCCGAGGCGACGAGAGGCTCCCATCGCCCGATCACGCTGGCGATGATGCCCAAGAGCAAGGGGAACGCCTACTTCATCGCCTGCCGCAAGGGCGCCGAGGAGGCCGCGAAGGAGCTGGGCGTGCGGCTGATCTGGGACGGACCGACCGATCCCGACCCCGCGCGGCAGAATGAGATCATCGATACCTGGATCACCCGGGGGGTTGATGTGATCGCCGTGGCCGTCGAGAACCGCCAGGGGATCTCGTCGGTGCTGCGCAAGGCCCGCGAGCGCGGGATCAAGGTGCTCACGTTCGACGCCGACGCCGAGCCCGACGCCCGCGACTTCTTCGTCAACCAGGCGACGCCCGAGGGGATCGGCCGCACCTTGATGGACAACGCCGCGCGGGTGCTCGGCGGCAAGGGCGAGTTCGCCATCATCACGGCGTCGCTCACCGCGTCGAACATGATCGAGTGGCAGAAGTGGATTGAGGCCCGCCGCCAGGAGAAGTATCCGCAGATCAAGATGGCCGCGCTCCGCCCGTGCGATGACCTCCAGAAAAAAGCGTTCGACGAGGCCAACACGATCATGAGCGCCAACCCGAACGTGAAATTGATCATGGCCATCTGCTCGCCCGCCGTCCCGGGCGCGGCCGAGGCCGTCAAGCAGTCCGGCCGCACCGACGTCAAGGTGGTCGGCCTGGGCCTGCCGAATGACAACAAGCGTTATGTCCACGAGGGGATCACCGACTGCGTCGTCCTGTGGAACACGATGGACCTCGGTTACCTGACCGTGCAGGCCGCGCAGGCGCTCGCCGACGGCCGGCTCAAGCCGGGCGACAAGACCCTCGAGGCCGGGCGGCTGAAGTCCATCACCATCCAGGGCGACAACATCCTGCTCGGTCAGCCTTACCTGTTTACCAAAGAGAATATCGGCCAGTTCGACTTCTGATTGGTCCGGGTTGAAGTCGGTCGGGCCGTCTTGCCCGACGGAGCCTGGGCGTCGGGCAAGACGGCCCGACCTACGTGAAAGGCTCGAGCGTCGGGCAAGAATGCCCGACCTACTTGAGGAGGCACTGCCATGATGCTCCCCCATCACTCGGCGACCGCCGCCGTCCTGCTGATCGGCCTGGCCTGGGCGCCGGCGCCCGCACTCGCGGAAACCCGCCCCGACGTCGGCCTGACGCCCGGCTATCTGCGGTGCGAGTACCTCGTGAATCCGCGCGGGATCGACGTGCGCGCCCCCCGGCTGAGCTGGATCGTCGAGTCCCCGGCGCGGGGGCAGAAACAGACGGCCTACCAGGTCCTCGTCGCGGGCGGCCGGGCCATACTCGACCGCGACCAGGGCGATCTGTGGGACAGCGGCCGAGTCACGAGCGCCGAGACCTCGGCGATCGTGTACGCCGGCAAGCCGCTGGAGCCGCATCAGCCCTGCTACTGGAAGGTCCGCGTCTGGGACAAGGACGGCAAGCCCTCCGCCTGGAGCGCACCGGCGTTCTGGTCGATGGGCATCGTCGATCCCTCCGCCTGGAGCGCGGCCGAGTGGATCGGCTCGGACCGCTCGCGCCAGGTCGAGCTGCCCGAGGCGCCCCTGGACGGCGCGAAATGGATCTGGCATGCCGGCGATAAAGGCCCCAACAAGCCGGCGGCGCATCGGCTGTTCGTGGCGGCCCTGCACCTGCCCCAGGCGAAGGTCGAGAAGGCCGAGCTGATCGCGACGGCCGACGACTTCTTCCGGTTCACGATCAACGGCCAGCTCGTCATCGACGGCGGGCCCGGCTCGGGCGGCTGGGATCACCCCCGCTCGGCCGACGTGGCCGGGCACCTCAAGCCCGGCGACAACACGATCCGCGTCGAGGTTCAGAACACCTCGCCGAGCCCGGCGGGCCTGCTGGCGCGCCTGGTGGTGAATACGGCCGACGGCGCGACCACGACGTTCGTCACCGACGGCACGTGGAAGACGCTGGAGAGCCCGGGCGCCAACTGGCACAACCGCCCGCTCGATACGAAGGACTGGCCGGCCGCCGAGGTACTGGGCGAGTACGGCATGGCGCCCTGGGGCCGGCTCCGTTATGCGCAGCTCATCCTGCCGCCGCCGACCTACCTGCGCACCGGGTTTCATGTCGATCAGCCGATCAAGCGCGCGACGCTCTACGCCACGGGACTCGGGATCTTCGACGTCCACGTCAACGGCCGCCGCGTCAGCGACGATCGGTTCAACCCCGGCTGGACCGATTACTCGAAGCGCGTCTATTACCGCGCCTACGACGTGACCTCGCAGGTCCGCACCGGCGACAACGCCCTGGCCGCGATCGTCGCCGACGGCTGGTACAGCGGCTACGTCGGCTTCGGCAAGAAACGCGACCACTACGGCAAGAAGCCCCGGCTGCGGGCGATCCTGCACCTCGAGCTGGCCGATGGAAAAACGCAGGACGTCGTCACCAGCCCCGGCTGGAAGGCAACGACCGGCCCGATCGTCGAGGCCGACTTCCTGATGGGCGAGACCGTCGACGCCCGCAAGGCGATCCCCGGCTGGGACAGCCCCGGCCTGGATGACTCGGCGTGGTCGCCCGTCGATCGCGGTGCCGAGGTGAACCCGGTGGTCCAGTGGCACCCCGGCCCGCCGGTCGTCGCCTTCGCCGAGCTGAAGCCAAAATCCATCGCCCAGCCGAAGCCCGGGACCTTTGTCCTCGACATGGGCCAGAACTTCGCCGGCGTGGTCCGATTGCGGACGTCGGGAGCACCGGGCCGGACGATCACCCTGCGGTTCGCCGAGCGGCTCAACCCGGACGGCACGATCTACACGACGAACCTGCGCGAGGCCCGCGTGACCGACCGCTACACCTGCGCCGATGATAGCCCGGTCGACTGGCAGCCGCGGTTCACGTTCCACGGGTTCCAGTACGTCGAGGTGGCTGGCCTGGCCGGGCCGCCGACCGCGGACACGATCACCGGCATCGCCGTTTCGAGCGACACGCCCGTCGTGGGCTCGTTCGCCTGCTCGGACCCGATGCTCAACCAGCTCTTCAGCAACATCTACTGGACGCAGCGGGCGAATTTCATCGACATCCCCACCGACTGCCCCCAGCGCGACGAGCGCCTCGGCTGGACGGGCGACGCGCAGGTCTACATCGAGACGGCCTCGCGGATCTGCGACGTGCAGGCGTTCTTCAACAAGTGGCTGGTCGACCTCACGGATGGCCAGCGCGCCGACGGCCAGTTCCCGATGGTCGCGCCGGTGAAGGTCGCCGGCGACGACGGCGGCCCCGCCTGGGCGGATGCGGGCGTGATTTGCCCGTGGACGATTTACGAGGTCTATGGCGATCGTCGGGTGCTCGAGCGGCAGTATCCGTCGATGGTCAAGTTCGTCGAGTTCTGCCGCAAGCGAAGCACGCCCGACCTGCTGCCGCCCGCGCAGTTCCACTGCTTCGGCGACTGGCTGAGTATCGGTGCCGACACGCCGAAGGACGTGATCTACGAGGCGTATTTCGCCCATAGCGTCGACCTCATGTATCGCGCCGCCAACGCGCTGGGGAAGGACAACGACTCCGCGCGGTACTGGGACCTGCGCCGCCGCGTTCGGGAAGCGTTCCGGCGAGCCTACGTCGGTCCTGACGGCCGGATCAAGGGAGACACACAGGCGGTCTACGTGATGGCGCTCGCCTTCGGGCTGCTCGATCCGAATCCGTCGACGGAGGACTTCGACCGGGCGGCGAAATACCTCGTCGCGGACATCGCGAAGCGCGGCTATCACCTGTCGACCGGCTTCGTCGGCACGAAGTCCCTGATGCAGGCGCTCTCGCTGATCGGCCGCGACGACGTGGCGTTCCGGCTGCTGCACAACGACACGTTCCCCTCGTGGGGCTTCTCGATCAAGCAGGGGGCGACGAGCATCTGGGAGCGCTGGGACGGCTGGACGCCGGAGAAGGGTTTCCAGGACCCGGGCATGAACTCGTTCGCCCATTACTCCTTTGGCGCCGTCTACGGCTGGATGGCCCGAACGATCGGCGGGATCAACCTGGACGCCCCGAAACGGACGCTGATCCTCGCGCCCCGGATCGACACGCGGTTGACCTGGGCGAGGACGTCGTACCGTAGCCCGTTCGGCGCGATCGCCACGGAGTGGAAGCGGGACGGCGACCGGCTCGAGCTGTCGCTCACGATCCCGGCCAACGTGAAGGCGATCGTGTTCCTGCCGACCACGGACCTCGACAGCATCACCGAGGGCGGTCGTCCGCTGCCCCAGGCCGAGCGAGGCCGCCCGATCGTCCAGTCCGGCGGCATCAGCGGCCCGATTGCACTGCCCGGCGAGCGCGGCCCGGGCCTGCCGTTCTCGATCGAGCCGGGGAGTTATCGGTTTGGCATGAGGATGCGCTGATCGAGACGAAGCATTGCATCGAAGGGTCGGGCCCACTTCGCACCGCACCACGGAGCATCATTCATGAGCCATCGGAGCATCACCGACCTGATCGACATCCAGCGGCTCCTGGAAGATGAACCGCCAGTTCTCCAGGATCTGCGGCCGCAGCGCGGGGTCGTCGAGGAACGCGCGGCCATCCGTCAGGAGTCGGTGCCGGGCGGTGGCCTCGTCCAGCACGAGCGCCAGCACCGCTACGTCAAGACGGTGCTTCTTCTGGTCGCTCGAGAGCTTGCTGACGAAGATGTCGTACACGTCGACCAAATTGACTCGGAGGCTGCCGAACTCGCCGAAGGGCATCAGTCGGTTTTCCCAGCCGATCGGCAGGTCATGAGACGGGGTAACCCCCATCCGCAGGCCGAACTGTGCTTCGAGCCGGCCCAGAACTTCGCGCTGGCGAAGGATCGCTTCGGGGACGGCGTCGACCAGGGCGACGACCTCAGTCGGCTGGGCGGTGAGACCCTGGATCAGCGTGGGGATCGATCCGCCGACCCGGATTTCCGCTGCGCAGGTCATACACCGGCCCAGGAGTTCGAACACCTGGCCGAGCTCCCGAGCGTTGATGTGGTCCACCAGCCGCTCCCGGATGGTGGAGTACCCGACCTCGTCGAAGTCCTCGCTCAGGATCTCGCGAACGCGCGAGCCTTCGGGACTGACGTCGAGCCATTGATCGAAGCGCCGCGAGCCCCAGTACGCGCGCAGCGCGACCGACGCGTCGCGGATCAACAGCCGCGTGCGGTAATCGGGCTCGGGGGTGCGGGCCAGGTCCTGCTCGATCGCCGCGGCCAGCGTGCGGCTGTCGATGTAGGGCTGGCCCCACACGAGCCTCCAGGGGTCGAGGACTCTCGGCGCGGTGGTCATGGCCCCGTCGATTGTACCACGACGCACTGGGGGCATCGGCATCGACTCGCGATCGCCGTGGCGGTCCTGGCCGCGATGATCGCGGTCGGACCGTCCGCGAACGCCGGGCGCATGAGCCGGCTGGATAATGGCACGATCCGGATCGGCGTCGATCTCGACATCGGCGGGACGATCACCGAGCTCGCCCGGTCGAAGGACGGGAATGGGACCGGCGCCGGCGGCAACCTGATCAACTCGCACGACCTGGGTCGGCAGGTGCAGCAGTCCTATTACTCGGGCCCGCACCCGTTCGGCAAGCCGCACCCGGGGTGGAAGGGCTGGTCCTGGAACCCGATCGGCTCGGGCGACGTGTACCACAACGCCGCGCGCGTCGTGAAGCACTCGAACGACGGCAAGACCCTGTACGTCAAGACGATCCCGATGCAATGGGCGCTCAACAACGTTCCCGGCGAGTGCACGTTCGAGACCTGGATCACCCTCGATGGCAACGCGGCCCATGTGCGGTGCCGGCTGAACAACGCCCGGCCCGACCGCACCCAGTACCCCGCGCACGACCAGGAGCTGCCGGCGGTTTACACGATCGGCAAGCTCCATCGCCTGTTCACCTACGACGGGATTCGACCATTCGAGAACCAACCGATCCGCCAGGTGCAGAACTCGGGCCCGCCCTGGGCGAGCTGGAAGGCCACCGAGAACTGGGCCGCGCTGGTGGATGACCACGACTTCGGCGTGGGCGTGATCGAGCCCGGCGTCTACTCGTTCATCGGCGGCTTCCACGGCCGGCCCGGCAAGGGCGGACCGGCCGACGATCCCACCGGCTACATCGCCCCGGTGCGCAAGGAGGTCCTCGACCACAACATCGTGTATGAGTATCGCTACATGCTGGCCGTCGGCACGCTCGACCAGATCCGCGGCCTGGCCGTGGCGAATCGGATCAAGGACACCCGTCCCGACGACCACTTCGACCGCGATCACGACCGCCGGCACTGGATCTACCACAACGCCCGCGACGCCGGGTTCCCGATCGAGGGCGGGCTGAGGATCCGCACCACCGGCGACGACCCGCAGCTCATCGGCCCCGAGCAATGGTGGCGGGCCGAGGACATGCCGCGCCTGTACCTTCGCGCGGCGTTCCGCACCCGCGGCGACCACGTCGACGTCTTCTGGAGCGTCCCCGGCGAGGGCTACAGCGGGAAGCGTCACGCGTCGGTCGCGATCCAGCCCGACGGCCAGCTCCGCACCTACACCATCAACCTCGCCGGCCTGCCCGGCTACAGGGGCACGATCACCGGCCTGCGCATCGACCCGCCCGACGCGCCCGGCCCGGACGACGAGGTCCGGATCGCGTCCATCTCGTGGCGGCCCGACTAGCCCGGCCAGCGAGAACGTGCAGAACAACCTGCACGTCCGCTTGACGACCGCCTCGATGTGCAGTACGATCTGCACATTATCCCGCAGCGGAATCCTGGGGAGCCGACGATGCCGAAGTTCACGCCGGGGGAAATGAAGGTGATGCGGCTCCTGTGGGAGCACGGCGAGCTGAAGCCGGTGGAGCTTCAGGAGCGGTTCCCCGAGCCGATCAAGAACCCCGCGCTGCGGTCCTATCTAACGACCCTGGTGGACAAGGGGCACGTCACTCGCCGGCTGGTGGGCAAGGCGTACTACTACAAGGCCGTCACCCGGCCGCGGTCGGCGTTCCGCACCATGCTGGGCGAGCTGGTCGACACGTATTGCGGCGGCTCGGTGCGCGACCTGGTGATGAACCTGATCAAATCGGAGAAGCTCAGCGAGCAGGAGCTGCTCGAGCTCAAGCGGCTGGCCGAGGGGAAGGAGCCGGCGTCGACAATGGGACCGGGATCGGAAGCGTCGCCCACGAGTACGAGCACGAGGAGGAGGCGCAAGTGAATGCCGCGACGATCGGCTCGAACCTGCTGGCGATCCTGGCCGACCACGGCGGCCCGGCCGGGCTGGTCGCCCGGTGCACGGTGCTCCTGGCGTCGTCGTGGCTGGCGCACGCGCTCCTGGCCCGGCGGAATCCGCGGTGGCGGGTCCTGCTCTGGCGGGGGACGATCGCCGGGATGATCGTGGTGGCGGCGCTCTCGGCCCGCGCGCCGATCGTCAGCCTGCCGGTGGCGCCTCCCGTGCGTGAGGTGTCGGTCGAGCCGGCCGTTTCGCTCGCGCCGACGGCCCATTCGGAACCGGTCCGTCCGCCGGCCCTGATGCCGGTGCGGGCCGTCCGGGTCGAGGCCGAGGCCGAGGCCGAGACCGTCGTCTCCCGGCCCAAACCGGTCCTCGACATCGAGCCTGCGGCGGCGCGAGCACCGTCGCCGACGCCGATTGTGGGCCGCGTGGCGTCGTGGTTGCCGGCGCTCTGGCTGGCCGGAATGCTCATTCTGTCCGGGCGACTGGTGCTGTCGAGCCTGGCGCTGGGCCGGCTGCTGAGGCGGGCGAATGATGCCCCTCAGGCGATCGTCGATCGGTGCCGCGCGATCGCGGCCCGGCTGGGCTGCAATCGGACGCCTCGAGTCGTATGCTCGCAAGAGGTTGCTGGCCCGTGCCTGGCGGGCGTGTTCCGCCCGGTGCTGCTCTTGCCTGGCCGGGCGGACGGCTCGACGTCCGACGACCTGCCGGCGATCCTGGCGCATGAGCTGGCGCACGCGAAAAACCACGACCTGGCGTGGAACCTGGCGGCACACCTCGCGTCGATCGTGCTCTGGTTCCACCCGCTGGCCTGGCGGATCCGGTCGGCGCATGCGTCGGCATGCGACGCGGTGAGCGACGCGATCGCGGCCGATCACCTCGGCGATGTGGTCGCCTACGGTCGGACGCTCGCGCGGCTGGCTGTGGCGGCGGCCTCATCGCCACCGTCGCCCGCGCCGGTGCTGGCGATGGCGAGGACTTCGGAAGTCTGGCGCCGCCTCGATGCGCTCAATCGGCAGGTGTTTGGCGCGCCGCTGTCGCGCCGCTTGATCCTGCCGGCGGTGGCGCTGGGGGGATTACTTCTGGTGCTGATCGGCGGGTTCGGCATCACCCGCGCTGCGCAGGATCCGAAGGCCGCGCGGGCGAGGGCGAAGGCGACTCCCGAGGCCAACGATCCCGACTTGCCGGCCGGGCGGATCGTGCTGCGGGCCGTCGAGGGAGCGACCGGCGATCCGGTCGGCGGCGCCTCGGTCGAGGTTCTGCTGTCTATCGGAGGCGAGGCCCAGAAGTCGACCGTGAAGGCCGCCGAGGATGGCACCGCGGCGATCGAATGGAAGGCCGGAGCGAAGGTCGAGCGGCTGCACGTCACCGCCCGCGCGCCGGGATTCGCGCCGGTGCTGGTCGTCTGGTCGCGCGACCGGCACCCGAAGGGCCTGCCCGCGGAGAAGGTGCTGCGGCTCGAGCGGGGGGTCACGATCGGCGGGGTTGTGAAGGATGCCGAGGGGCGGGCCATCGCAGGCGCGAAGGTTAGCCTGACCGCGTCGGCGACCGACTCCGACTGGAACGAGGGCGCCAACTTCAGCCTGGCAACGCTTCAGACGGACAATCGGGGCCGCTGGCGGCTGGAGCACGCGCCGCGGGACCTGGGCCACATCTGGGTCAGTGCGACCAGGCCGGGCTATCGGCAGCGCGCCTATAACACCGTCGCGGCGGTCGGGAGCGACAGCGTCATCGTGCTCGAGCGGGGTCTGACACTGACGGGGCTTGTGATCGACGCCCAGGGCCGGCCGGTCCGTGGCGCCCGGGCCGTGCTGACTCACGATAGCCGGGGGAGCAGCGGGCCGGCCGCGGCCTCCGACGCCGATGGCCGGTTCACGATCAACAACTGCGACCCGGGCGTCGCGAGCCTCGGGGTCCAGGCTCGGGGGTTCGCGCCCTTGATGAGGGAGGTGCGGATCGAGGCGAAGATGGCGCCGGTCGAGGTCCGGCTGGCCGGGCCGGGGAAGTCGATGCGGGCCCGGGTCGTGGATGTCGCGGGTCGTCCGATCGCCGGCGCACTCGTGGTGGTGGAGAGCTGGCGCGGTCGAGCGGTGCTCGAGTTCCGGACCCACACCGACGCCGACGGCCGCTTCGCCTGGGGTGACGCGCCGGCCGACGCTGTGCTGTTCTCCATCCTGAAGCCCGGCTACATGGCGGGCCGGGAGGTGTCGCTCCAGGCAACGGACCGCGAGCAGACGGTGGTCCTGCACCCGAGGCTCGTCATCACGGGCAAGGTCACGGATGCGACGACCGGGCGGCCGGTGGACGGGTTCCGCATCGTGCAGGGCCGGCCGATCGTCGGCGAGGCCCCGACCGAGATCAACTGGTCCGAGGCGAGTCTCGTTCAGGGCTCGAACGGCCAGTACCGGACCGAGTTCGACGAGCCGAGCGAGCGGCTGTATGTCCGGATCGAGGCCCCGGGATACAGGATCGCCGCCTCGCGCGGATTCCGGCCCGATGAGGGCGACAGGACGCTCGACTTCGCCCTCGAACCGGCGAGGTCGGTCTCGGGAATCGTGAAGCTGCCCGACGGCCGGCCGGCCGAGGCGGTCGCGGTCGCGCTGGCCACTCCCAGGAAGCACGTCGCGCTGCACGACGGCCGGTTCAACGGCGATGCGGGCATGCCGCGAGTGACGACCGGGCCGGATGGCCGGTTCGCGTTCGCGGCGCCCGAGGGGCCCTTCTCGGTGATCGCCGCGGGCGACGCCGGGTTCGCCGATGCGATGCCCGACGAGCTCGCTCGCTCCGGTACCCTGGTCCTCCAGCCCTGGGGCCGGATCGAGGGAGGCTTACGTATCGGCGCCCGGAGCGGGGCCAATCAGGAGGTCTCGTTCCATCCCAACCGGTTCCGGCGCGGTGTCGGTCCGTTCGTCTTCAGCTACGGGTATGAGACCCGCACCGACGACCGCGGGCGGTTCACCCTCGACCGGGTGATCCCGGGGCCGGGCATGGTGAGTCGCGTGGTCATCACCGCCCTGGGCGGCGGAGGCGAGATGCATACGCCCGGCTGGAACGAACGGGTCGAGGTCCCGCCCGGCGGGACGGTCGAGGTGAAGATCGGCGGCAAGGGCCGGCCGGTCGTCGGCCGGCTCGCGATCGAGGGCACGCCCGAGTTCCCGGTCGACTGGACGAAGCAGGAGCCCGTCACGCTGGATGCCGGGCTCGATCAAGCTGCGACCGCGCCGGATCGCTGGTATCGCGTCGCGGCGAACCTCGAGAAGGACGGATCGTTCCGCATCGACGACGTCCCGGCGGGGATGTACCGGATGCGGCTGCGCGTCAACGGCTCGCTGCCGCCAGGCTCGGGCGATCGCGACGCGCAGGTCGGCCAGGTCGAGCGGTCGGTCGAGGTCCCGCCGATTCCCGGCGGCCGGTCGAATGAGCCGCTCGACCTTGGAGCGATCCACGTCCAGTTGACCGACACACTGAAGGCCGGCGACCCCGCGCCCGACTTCACAGTGCGCCGCATCGGCGAGGGAGCGGGCGCCAATGATCGGATCAGGCTGAGCGACAACCAGGGCAAGCTGGTGCTGGTCGACTTCCGCTCGAGCTGGTACGAGCATCAGTCGCGCTCCGACCTGAACGCCATGATCGAGCTTCACAAAACCTTCGGCGGCAATCCGCGGTTCCGGATGATCACCCTCTGGTGGGACCGGGCGCCCGAGCCGGCTGAGCAGGTCATCACGAAACAGGCCCTCGCCTGGACGCAGGGCTTCGCGGGCCCGAACCCGTCGCCCGCCTCCGCGGCTTACAAGCTGAGGAGCTCCCAGGCCACGTTCCTGGTCGGTCCCGACGGTCGCATCCTGGCGAAGAACCTCCGCGGCGCCGAGCTGCGCGCGGCCATCGAGAAGGCCCTGAAGGATGAATCGCTCTTCCGCGCAACGCGATGGGCGTCGCGTCCGGCGCGGTTCCCGCTGACGCGGTTCGCCGAGCCCGGCCCCGCCACGACCGGCGATCGGCCGGTTGCGTTCGTGCTCGATGACGCCGATGCCGATTTCCGCGAGGATCGTCCGCATCGCGATGTGCTGCACATCCTTCGCGCGGCCGGGGGCGGCGATCCGAAAGACGTCGCCGTCGAGCGAGTCGCCGCGTTTCACACGAGCATGACCGGCGGCGGCGTGCACAGCCTGGCGATCGACCGCCAGCGCGGACGGATCTACCTGGTCGAGCGGATCGCGAATCGCGTGGTCGCGCTCGACTTCCATGGCCGCAGGCTCTGGCAGGTCGACGGGATCAGCGCCGCCGCCCTGGCCGTTGACCCGAAGACCGGCCGGGTGTGGTGCACCGTGTCGCGGACCACGCTGGCCGGCGAGGTCGTCGTCCTCGAACCGACCGGCCAGGAAGTCGCGAGTTTTCCCGAGCCGGGCTTCGACATCGTGTACGACCCCCACGGCGACGGCTTCTGGCTGGCGGGGGATGAGCAGCACGGCATCATCCGGCTGACCCGCGAGGGCCGGGTGCTCTTCCGCCGGCCGTGCGAGGGATTCGAGATGGCATCGGTCGAGATTGACCCGCGCGACGGGACCGCCTGGCTGGTCGAGCGAGCGCATCCTGACGAGGCCGGCAGCGCCAACCGCGTCTGGCAGGTCGACCCGGGCGGCAAGGTGCTTCACTCATGGCCGATGGGGGACAAACTGGTCTTCAGCGTCGCCGTCGACCCGAAGGCGGGCACGGCGTGGGTGACGGTCCTGCACGGCGGGCTGCTCCGCTTCCATCCCGACGGCCGCGCGCCCGAGCCCTTGCCGATCACGGCGGCGACGGCCGTGGCGTTCAGCCCGACGACCGGCCGGGCCTGGGTGGCCACCGAGTCCGAGGTCCTGGGCCTGGATGCCGACGGCCGGCCGGCGATCCGCTCTCCCATCGGGCCGGAGTCGGGCCAGGCGTGGCTGGCGGCGTACTGAGCAGGGGATAGGGGTTAGTGAGTGGCGAGTTGATCTGGCGCCCCGATCCGCCGATGATGGGGGCGTTGTCCGGAGGCGCCCCGAAGGGCCTCCGGCGTACCTTCCTGAACATCCCACCCCACTGGATGCGAGAGAACGACACCATGCAACGGCGGTTTTGCAGCATCGTGATCGCGGGACTGGCCGCGGTCGCGGCGATCGGCGCCGGGCCGGACTCGCCGACGGCGGCGACGGCCACGGCGCCCGGCGGTGCCTCGGATGGCGGCTTCGTGACCCTGTTCAACGGCAAGGACTTCACCGGCTGGCACGGCGTCGCCACGATGGACCCGCGCAAGTTCACGGCGATGAGCTCCGACGAGAAGGCCAGGGTCCTGGAGAAGGGCGCCGAGGACCTGAAGAAGCACTGGCGGGTCGAGAACGGCGTGATCATCAACGACGGCCAGGGCGCGTACCTGACCACCGACAAGGATTACGGCGACGTCGAGCTGAAGGTCGACTTCAAGATTGGGCCGAAGGGGGATAGCGGGGTTTATCTCCGCGGCACGCCGCAGGTCCAGATCTGGGACTACACCGAGCCGACCTATCGCCGCAACGACGCGCACAAGGGCTCGGGCGGCCTGTGGAACAACTCGCCCGGCGCGCCCGGGAAGGACCCGCTGGTCGTGGCGGATAAGCCGATCGGCGAGTGGAACTCGCTGCGGATCCTCCAGGTCGGCGAGCGGACAACGGTGTATCTGAATGACAAGCTGGTCGTCGACTTCGCGCGGTGGGAGAACTACTGGGATCGCAAGCTGCCACTCGTGGCCCGCGGCCCGATCCAGCTCCAGACGCACGACCACGAGATCCACTGGCGGAACATCGCCGTCCGCGAGATCCCGGCCGAGGAGGCCAACAAGCTGCTCGCCGAGCACGGCGCGAAGGGCTTCCGTTCGATCTTCAATGGCGCCAACCTCGCGCAGTGGGCCGGCCCGATCGAGAATTACGAGGTCGTCGACGGCAATATCCGCTGCAAGCCGCACAAGGGCGGCGTGATCTACTTCAACGAGGAGTTCAAGGACTTCTCCGCGCGGCTGGAGTTCCGCCTGCCGCCGGGCGGCAACAACGGCCTGGCGATCCGCTACCCCGGCCGCGGCGACACGGCGTATGAGGGCATGACCGAGCTTCAGGTCCTCGACGACAATTATGAGAAGGTCCACGGCAAGATCGACCCGCGACAGGCGCACGGCTCGGCCTATGGCATGGTCCCCGCGAAGCGGGGCTATCAGCGCCCGGCCGGCGAGTGGAACTTCCAGGAAGTCACGGTGAAAGGGTCGAAGATCAAGGTCGAGCTCAACGGCACCGTGATCCTCGACACCGACCTCGCCGACGTGAAGGAGTTCATGGCGAACTCGCCCCACCCCGGCAAGGACCGGACGTCGGGTTATTTCGGCTTTGCCGGTCACAATGATCCGGTCGAGTTCCGCAACGTCTCGATCAGGACGCTGGATTGACCCGGTCCGACGTCATCGGGATCGATTCGAGGGTGCGGGAACCGGCTCGAAGGCGGCCGCGCCATGATCAGCGGCCGTTCGAAGAGTATCCGGCTCCTTCGAAGATTCCCACGTGAGCGCGTGGGAATCTTCGAGCGAGGCAGGGACTCTTCGAGGGAACGGGACGGGTATTCTTCGAAGAGTATCCGGCTCCTTCGAAGATTCCCACGTGCGCACGTGGGAATCTTCGAACGAGGCGGGAATTCTTCAAGATGAGGTCAGCCTTGCCCGCGGCACTTCAGAAGCGCTTCGGGGAGGTGCGCCGGTCCGACCGCTCGGTCCCCGGCGCCGGATTTCGGACTCGGTCTCGATGGGCCGGGAACCGCCCGGCGCGTTCCAGGGCATCGGGCGGCGTAGGGGGAGGGCGCGGGCCGGGATGATCTCGCCGGCGCCGGGTCCGGTCCTGGCCTGGCCTGGCCCGTCCGTTCGGGCGGTGGCGTCACGGCTCCTGGCGGCTCTTGAGCTGGTCGATCACCTGTCGCTCGTACTCCTTCCCGTGGCGCTCGGCGGCGCCGGGGTCTTTCGAGATCGGCAGGCTGTACTTCTCGGCGATCGGGCGGAACGCGGACGGGTCGGCGAAGACGTAGGTGCCATCCTGGCCGCTCGTCTCCACGCCGATGAACCGCTCGCGCCGGCCGGCGTTCGCCAGGGCGAAGTTCAGGGCCGGCACGACGGCCTCGACATCGTACCAGTCGCCGTGGTTCTCGGCGCCGAAGCGGTACAACCGGCCGCCATGGATGAAGCGGACGGTGTACGGGGCGCGGATGTCCTCGTCGTTCTTGCGGTGCCAGGTCTGCACCGCACACTCGGGCCGGAAGACGCCGTCCGAGCCCTCGGCGAACTCCATGATCAGGCGATGGTGCTCGCAGGGGATCTCGTCGGTCTCCATGTCGAACGAGGTCAGGACGTCGGCCCAGGACAGGGCGCCCCACAGCAAGCTGGGGTCCGAGTGGTCGAGCGGCCCTTGCGAAGGCGCGAGGCCCGAGTCGACCGACCGTTGCATCGATCGGAGGATTTCCTCGCGACGCTTTTTGATGATCCCGGCGGCCCTCAGGTCGTCGATGGCGGTGTCCACGGTCAGGCCCTTGAGGTTCCAGATCGCCCAGGTCCGGGCGTGGGGCTCGAGGTCATCGATCGATTCTTCCAGGGCGCGGCGGCCGCGGGGGCCGAGGTGCTCCAGCAGCAGCCGGGCCTCGACCAACGGGATGCGACGCCTCTCCCGCTTGCGAATCTCGAGGAACGCGTCGACGATCCGGTCGGCCGTCCGCGGCGAGGCCAGGCGCTCGAGCGGCCCGGAGGCGGCGTCCAGCCGGTTCTCGGCTCGCACCAGCTCGAGCGCGCGGTCCAGGGCGTGTTCGGGGTCGAACCGCGCCATGGCCTCGACGGCATACTCGCGGCACACGGGGTCCCGGGAGTGGGCGAAGACGTCCTCGAGGACCGGCAGCGTCGACCGGTCGGCCGCGAGCGCCAGGCCGCGGATGACCCATTGCTCGGGACGCTCCTTCTTCATGTGGCGAAGGGTGCGCCGGAGGTACGCGGTGCGGATCGGCTCGGAGAACTTCGGGTCGGGGTTCTCGATCAGCGGTTTCAGGATGAACTCGCTCCACGGGTCGTATCCTTCGGTGGACTCGCGGAGCAGCTCGTCGCGGATGATCGCGGCGGCCTCGTGGCTGCGGGCGACCCTGGCGAGCTTGAGGATGAGCTTTCCGGGTTCCTTGATGCGGCCCGAGCGGATCACGGCGATGAGCTTCGCCTCGGTCCCGTTGAGATTGCGGGCCGCGCACAGGCCGGCCGCCGCGAGGACAACCTGGGGGTCCGGGTCGTCCAGGGCGTCGAGCATCAACCGGGCCCGGTCGGGAGTCGACAGGTCGACCTTCCGCCGGATGATCCACTCGTCGAGCTCCTTGAGTGCCGAGGCGCGGCGGGCGCCTCGGCCGTCGCGGACCGCGGCGAGGAGGAAATCCTCGCCCGCGGGGTCGCCCAGCTCGATCAGCGCGCGGGCAGCCCGGGCGCGCGTCGCGTCCTTCTCGGCCGGGTCGGCCAGCATCCGTTTCAGGTCGGCGACGGCGCGGGCCCTCTGGCTTTCCAGCGCCTTGCCGTAGCGCGGGACCAGGATGCCCGAGCCGCGGATCTCCTTGAATGCGTCGGCGTACAGGTCGGCCCGATCCTGCTCGCATTGCTTGCGGACCTCGGCGATCTCGCGCGGGTCGTACGACACGCGCGGCGTCCGGTCGACCTCGACGTCGTCCGCTCGGGAATTCGGGGTGCCGTCGCCGGAGACGGTGCCGTCGTCGGTGCTCCCGGCCACGACGGATCCGAGCGGCCGCCCGGCCGGGGCACTCGTCGACGACGGCGCGGCGCGATTGCAGCCCACCGCCGCGGCGATCGTACACAGGATGATCGGTCGGATCCGGCGCGTCGGCATGAGGTTCCTCCCGGTGAGATGATCGATTCGATGCGATCACGATTATATCGGCCGTCGGCGATCGGGGAATGCCCCGGTTGGGGCCGTCGCGGGTCGCGCAGCTCCCGCGGGTCTTGTATAATCGCGGGTCGAGAGCAGAGGAGACACGGCCGGGCTCGCGGTCGCGGCAGGCGGAGGAGTCGGTCATGAAAGTCATCGCGCACCCGTCACGATCCGCCTCGTTGGCGACTGGCCTTGCGGTCATCCTCGGCATCGCGGCGAGTCCGCCTCTTGCGACGGCCCAGGGGCCGGCCGGCGGGCTCAAGGACGCCGCGCGGGCGTTCGCGCGCCGGCAGGTCGAGGCCTCGCTGCGGGCGATGAACCGGCCGTTCCCGGCGTTCCGGATCGTCGGCAACATCTACTATGTCGGTGCGGCGAACACGGCGGTCTACCTGATTGCCACGCCCGAGGGGCACATCCTGATCAATAGCGGGTTCGACGAGACCGTCCCGTTGATCCGCGACTCGATGAAGAAGCTGGGATTCCGGGTCGAGGACGTGAAGCTGCTGCTGGCGAATCACGCGCACCTCGACCACGCCGGTGGCCACGCGGCGATTCAACGGATCGCCGGCGCAAAGATCGTGATGAGCCGGGCTGACGCCGACCTGCTGGCGCGCGGCGGGCGCGGCGACTTCCTGCCGACGGCCGAGGACGTGGTCGACTACCCGCCCGCGCAGGCCGATCGGATCATCGCCGACGGCGACACTGTATCCCTCGGCGGGGTCGTGCTGACGGCGCACCTGACGCCCGGACACACCCGGGGCTGCACGACGTGGACGATGGCGGTCGAGGACGAGCAGGGCGTGCGACGGGATGTGGTGTTTTACGGCGGCACCACGATCCTGGTCGGCGTGAGTCTGGTGGATAACCCGAAATACCCCGCGATCGCCGAGGACTACGAGCGGACGTTCGCGGTGCTCGAGAATCTGCCGTGCGACGTGTTCCTCGCGCCGCACGGAACGCATTTCGACCTCGCCGCCAAGCGCCGCCGGCTCGAGGCGGGCGAGCGGCCGAATCCCTTCATCGACCCCGAGGGATATCGCGCGTTCGTGAAGGCCGGGCGCGAGGCGTTTTGCCGGCAGCTCGCGCGCGAGCGAGGCGGTTCCGGGAAGCGGGCGGACGGCGAGCCAGCCCCGGCAACATCAAGGGCCCCCGAGTCGAAGGAGAATTGACGCCATGGACACGGTGACGGTCTCGGCGGGTACGCACCCGTCGCAGGTCCCCGGGCGGCCGGTGGTGCTGGTGCCGTACTATTCGGCCGTCGAGAAGGAGTGCGACGAGGGCCTGCGCGGGGTCGGGCTGGCCGGGGTGCAGGTGCGCCGCGCGTCGTTCTCGGCGATCGACCTGTTGCGGTGCGTGATGCTCAGCCAGGCGCTCCGCGACGGCTTCGACCGGATTCTGTTCATCGACGCGGATATCGGCTTCGACCCGGCCGATGCCCTGCGCCTGCTGGCCCGGCCCGAGCCGGTGGTGGCGGGGATCTACATGAAGAAGACCGGCACGGATTACTCGGGCGCGTTCGCCGCCGGGGTGAACCGGGTCGTGTTCGGGCCGGCGGCGCCGGGGCTGTATCCGCTGCTCTATGCCTCGACCGGGTTTTTGCGCATCCGCGCCGAGGTGCTGCACCGGATGATCGAAGAATTGAAGCTGCCCGAATGCCACTGGGGGCCCGTGAAGGGGTTTTACCCGTTCTTCCAGCCCCTGTACGTACCCGACGGCCGCGGCGGCACGCGCTACCTCACCGAGGACTACAGCTTCTCGCACCGATTGCACCAGATCGGCGTCACGCCGATGGCCGATACGAGCATCAAGCTCTATCATTTCGGCAAGTATGGGTTCAGCTTCGAGGATCTCAACCCCCGGCAGCGGATCCTCAATTGCACGCTCGACATCGAGTACCGCGAGGACGAGGACCGGCCGTGAGGCGGGATCGCCCCGCGTAGGGTGGGCGAAACGTGTTCACCACAGACGAAAGACCTCGAAAGTGGTGGTGGCATTGCCCACCCTACGAAACACTGAAAGCCGCCGGGAACAGTCCTAACTGGCCGCTGACCACGGCCGACCGACTCAGCCAAAGAGCCGGGTGACGGCTTCCGCCTTCACCAGCTCGCGGGGCTGGTTGAGGTGGTTGAGGACGATCGTCGCCGGGTCGATGCCGAAGGCGTGGTAGATCGTCGCCAGAAGCTCGCCGGGGTGGACCGGGTCGACGGTCGGGGCCGAGCCGGTGCGATCGGATTTGCCGTGCACGTGGCCGCGGCGGATGCCGGCACCCGCGAGGACCGCCGTGTAGCAGTACGGCCAGTGATCGCGGCCATCGGGGCTATTGCCGTTGCCCGAGGTACTCACGCCCTTCTGCGGGCTCCGGCCGAACTCGCCCACCGCGACGACCAGCGTGTCCTTGAGCATCCCCCGGTCGTCCAGGTCGATCAGAAGGCCCGAGAGACCCTGGTCGAGCATCGGGCCCGAGCGGTCCCGCATCCGGTTGGTGAGGTCGGTGTGGTGGTCCCACGAGTGGTTGTCGCTGTTGGCGACCTTGGGCCAGATCACCTCGACGACCTTCGTCCCGGCCTCGACCAGGCGGCGGGCCAGCAGGCAGCTCTGGCCGAACGTGTTGCGGCCGTACAGGTCGCGGGTCGTGGGCGACTCGGCCTGGATGTTGAACGCCTCGCGGGCGCGGCCCGAGACGATCAGGGAGAGGGCGCGGTCGTAGTACTCGTTGAGCTTCAGGTCGGCGACGGCCTGGTCCACGTCGCGCATCCCGGCGTTCAGCGCGTCGCGGAGCTTCGCCCGCCGCTGGAGCCGCAGGGCGAACACCTCGGGCCGGAGCTTCAGGTCGTCGACCTTGATCCGGTCCATCTTGGCCATGTCCATGTCGTCGCCGTCGGGGAACAGCGTGTACGGGTCGAACGCCTTGCCCAGGAAGCCGGCCGTACCGCCCTTGCCGACGACGTTGCTCTCCTGCAACGGCCGGGGCAGCATCACGAAGGGCAGCATCGGCACGTCCTGCGGGCGCAGGCGGATGATCTGGCTGCCGAAGTTGGGGAAGTCCTTCGGGCTGGGCGGCTCGAGCTGACCCGACGGGCTGACCTTGTCCGTGGTGTAGCCCGTCATCATCTGGTAGATCGCCGCGGTGTGGTTGAACAGCCCGTTCGGCGTGTAGCTCATCGAGCGGACGAACGTGAACTTGTCGGTGATCTGCGCCAGCCGGGGCAGGATCTCCGTCACCACGGTGCCGGGGACCTTCGTCTGGATCGGCTTGAACTGGCTCTTGACGTTGTCGGGGACGTTGTCCTTGGGGTCCCACAGGTCCAGGTGGCTCGGGCCGCCCTGGAGGTACACCATGATGATGCTCTTGGCCTTGCCCCAGCCGGGCCCGCGGCCGACCTCGGCGCCCCGGGCGGTCGCCGACGCCGCCTGGAGCTCAAGCAGCGTGCCCAGGCCCATGCCTAGAAGGCCCGACCCTCCGACCCTGAGGATGTCCCGCCGCGTGACGCCCAGCTCGGCGTCGCACAGGTCCTTGCCGGCCTGCCCGGGTACGATGATCATCGGCACGCTCCCTGGTAACGCTCGTCGAGAGTTCTGTCTATCCGTCCGTCTGTGTCCGTCCGTTCATCCGCCCGGTCGTGGCATGAGCGCGACCGGACGCGCGGTTAAACAATCATTGTATCGTCCCGGCCACGGCTTGTCCTCCGGAAAACGGAAATATCCGAGCGGCGGACCCGAGTCGGATCCACGGTCGTTCTCGTTGTGTCCCACGAGCGCTCGTTCGCCACGATGGGCTCGCCTCAAGGGTGCGGCGGGTCGTGCCAATTGGGATCGGGTACGGCCGAATCGCGGTCATCCTGGGTTGCTCGCAGCAGAGTCACCTCAGAGAGGCGACCGGGACTTTCGCAGGTGAGCAATGCGACGGCCCGGCCATCCGGCGAGAAGCGGAGCATGTGGGGCACGTCGGATAATCCATCGACAGTCAGCAATACCTCACCCGTCGCGGTGTCGCAGAACCTGGCCGAGGGAACATCGAGACCGAAGGCGAGGGTCTTGCCATCGGGAGAGAAGGCAAGGGTCCGAGGATCGTGAGCCTGTTCGGGAACAGTGGTCCGGGGCTGAAGGGGTGCCACTGTACAAATTACTATATGTTGACTCGTGCTCGTTATCACGACCAGGCGCCCGTCGGGGGAAAACCTCACCACGCTGGGCCCGGAAGTCTTGATGCGTAGCACTCGTTCCTGCCCGGTGTCGGGATTCCAGAGGTGGGCGGCCTGATCGGTAACGAGTGTAACGATCTCGCCGCTCGGGCTGAAGCACTTTTCGCACCCCTCTGCCCACGGGAGTCGAACCAGGCATTGGTTCGATAAGTCCCAGATGCGACGCCCGCGGGAAACCATGAGGAATCGGTTGTCAGGCGAGAACTCCAGATCGAAGCATAACCTGGGCGCCGGATCGTGGAATCGTTGATTCCGACCCGTGGCCAGGTCGTGGACGGTAAGATCCGACTCGTGGTCCATCACCGCCAATAGTCGACAATCATTCGAGAATGCTGACATGCGCACGTTTTTTGGCAGGACAACGGGCACGCGGTCCAGCACACGCCCCGAACGAACGTCCCAGCTTGTGACGGCACGCCTCGGCCCGAGTTCAAAGGTCTTCAGGACCCGTCCATCAGCCGAGAACGCGATGGCAGACGTCTCCCCGACCGGCAGCCGGACGCGCGCGGCGGCCGGCTCGAGATCCCACAGCCTGACGGTGCCATCCGCGCCGGCGGAGACGACTGTGCGGCCGTCTGGCGCGATTGCGACGGCCCAGACACGCTCGGTATGCCCGGATAGGACCCCGAGCTGGGCGCCCGTCGCCACGTCCCAGCGCCGTAGCGTGTAATCTCTGCTGCCGGAAACGATCGTCCGATCATCGGCTGAGAATACCACCGAGTATACGCCGCCGTTATGCCCGGCGAACTCACGAATCAGCCGGCGGGTGGACACATCCCACAGGCGGACGATTCGATCGCTTTCGTGGGCGGTGGCGAGACTCTTGCCATCGTGCGAGAACACCACGCACTGGACCTCGTCCTCGGCGGGAATCGAGCCGAAACGCTTCCCATCGATGGCTCGGTGCAGACTGATGGCGCGAGCCCCCACACACGCCAGGACCGAGCCGCCCGGCGACAGCGCCGCGCTCTCCAGCTTGCCATCTCCGACGCGGAATGCCGTCTGCTCGTGCCCCGACGCGCGATCCCAGAGCTTGATGAGTCGATCGTCACGACCGCCCGTGATGATGGTCTTGCCGTCGTGGGTGAACCGGGCGATCACCGCGTCGCCCTGGTGGGCCGGGATCTCGCGAAGCAGCCGGCCCGAGACCATTTCCCACAATTTGAGCTTCCCCTCGTCGTCAACGGTCGCGATGGCCTTGCCGTCCGGGGAGAACGTGGCAAAGTTGACCTCCTTCGGCGATGCCGCGATGGTGCGGACCACCTTCCACCCGACCGTTTCCCAGATCAGCACGCTGCCGTCCCTGCAGGCGCCGGCGAGCAGCTCACCGTCGGGGGAGAACTCCACGGCATAAACGACGTCGCGGGGTCCCGGAAGCGTCCGTCGCTCGAGGTGGCACCGCCGCCAGAGGTGATACCAGGAGAACTCGCGCAGGTCGTCCTCGCCGGGCCGGGATCGATACCTGGCGAGGAGGTTGTGGGCGAGCGTCGTTTGATCGGAGCGGAGATGCTCCGCGGCCTGGCGCAGGTCGGCGACGTAGCGGGTACGTCGCCGCGCGTCTTCACTCCGCCGCGCGTCCGCGTCCCGTTGGTGGGCCGTTTGCCGGCTCGCTTCGAGCTGCTGCGCGTACCACCGCCAGCCGATCACGAGTGTACCGGTACAGAGGGCGGCGATGGCCAGGACGGAGAGCGCGGCCGGGTGACGCCGGGCCCGGCGGGCGACCTGCTCGCGCCAGCTGGGTGGGCGTGCCCGGGCCGGTTCGCCGCGGAGGAACCGTTCGAGGTCTTCGGCCAGCTCGCAGGCGGTCGGATAGCGGCGGGCCGAGTCCTTGGCCAGGCACTTGAGGGCGATCGCATCCAAGGCGACGGGCAGGTCCCGGCGCATCCGCCGCGGCGGGGTCGGCTCGTCCTGGATCACCATCCTCAGCGTCTCGACCTGGCTGTCGGCCTCGAACGCCGGGTGCCCGACCAGCAGCTCGTAGAGGATCGAGCCCAGGCCATAGACATCGGTCGGCGGGCCGATCGCCCGGAGGCGACCCGCGGCCTGCTCCGGGGCCATGTACGGGGGAGTACCGAGCGGCACCCCACTGAGGGTCTTCGGCCCATCGCCATCGGCCTGCCAGGCCAGGCTGAAATCCGTGATCCGCGGTTGGAACTCACCCAGGTGCACACCAAAATCGCAGGCCGGGTCGTCGTCGGCCGGCGGCTGGAGCAGGATGTTGCTCGGCTTGAGGTCGCGGTGCAGGACGCCGCGGTCATGGGCGTGCTGCACGGCGCGCGCCAGGGCGGCGACGAGCGCGGCCGCGTCGCGCGGCGGGACGGGAGCGGGCTGTCGACTCAACCACTCCGCCAGAGTGGGGCCGGGGATGTAGGCCGAGGCGATGTAGGAGATCGTGCCGACGCTGTCGGCCTCATAAATCGGCACGATGCCGGGATGGTCAAGTCCCGCGGCGGCGCGGGCTTCGCGGAAGAACCGCTTGCGGGCCTCGGGCGCGATCATGGCCTCGGGCTGGGGCACCTTGAGCGCGACCTGCCGGCGCAGCGACGGATCCCAGGCGAGGAACACGACCCCGAAGCCGCCCTGGCCCAACACCCGCAGGATCCGGAACCGGCCGAACCGGTCGCCCGCCTCGCTCCAGTTGGGATCGGTCCTGGGTGCGATCCCGGAAGGAATCGACTCGGTCGAGTGATCCGTCGCGGCGCCATTGCGGGGCCACGCCCGCTCGACGAGCGTCAGGAAGGCGGCAAGCCGGTTCCACTCGGACCGGAGCGTAGGGTCCACCGCTTCCTCGAGCGCCTCCGCCGGCGTCTCCCGGCCGACAGCCAGCGCGTCGTCGTACGCGGCCAGCGCGTCGGCCAGGCGCTCTTCTGATCGCTTGCTCGCATCGCCGCTCATGAGAGTACCTATCCGTCTCTTCCGCCTCCCGAAACTGTTCGAGGGTCATCATGCGGCCATGATCGGCCGGTCCGATCCGGAAGGGTGCAACCATCGTGACCATCTGCGTCTCGTCTTTTCGATCGATGGGATACGCAATCTTCCCCATCGATGCTATCGACCAGACCGATCCGCGACGGCGGACCGCCGGCCGAACGAGCCGACCCGTCCTCAAGGCAACGGCTCGTACTCGGCGAGTTCCCGCCGCAGTTGCTGGACGGCCCGGCTCCAGACTTTGCGCGCCGCCTCGGCGGTGCAGCCCATCCGCTGGCTGATCTCGTCCCAGCCAAGCTGTTCCTGGTGCCGCCAAGCGATGGCTTGCCGGTAATGCTCCGGCAGCCGAGTCAGCGCCAGATTGAACGCTTCAGTCAACTCGGAGTGGGCCGCATGGCTGCTCGGCGACGGCGTTCGACTCGCCAGCACACCACACTCCTGGTCCGTCCTGGCCAGGAGGGTTTCGATCGCCACTTCGCGCCGGGCGGCGCGTTTCTCGGTCGCCAGGAACGAACGACGGAGATTCGATAGCCGGCATTCGAGGATCTTCCGCAGCCAGGCTCGCAGCTCGGCTTCGCTCCGTCCCCGGAACCCGGCGATGTGCCGCTGGGCCTCGACGAACGTGTCCTGGACCAGGTCCGAGGCTCCCAGCTTTGCCTGGAGCTCCGGCCCGATCACCTCGTTGGCGATCATCAAGAGATACTGGCGGCAGCCATCGAGCAGCAGACCGGAATCGTCAGTCCCGGAGAACCGATCGGTATCGGCCGTCGCGATCACTCCAATCGGTTCACCCCCAGTTTCGTCCGGACAATTCGCGTTTGTCGAAACGTCCATCGTCCCGGACTCTCATGCGTGGTTCGTCGCATCGCGCGGTTCGATAAGTATGCGGAGCCGCAACGAGAAATGCAAGGATATTCTCCAGGTGTTTCCGTGTCGCAACACATGACGGAGGCGCGCATGCCTGCCTTGCTCGTCGGGGGTGGGTGCAAGAAACCGAAATTGCGGCGTCCGGTTTGCCGCCGCGGCGTGACTGTAGGCAGGGGATGAAGAACAGAACCACGACGTGACAACGGGTCTTCGAGCGGAGGGCCTGATGCGTTCCGGATCTGTGAGAGCCATGCTCGGCTTGGCGATGGCGGCGATCATCCTGTGCGGTTTCCCCGCCGAATCCCGCGCGGGACTCCAGGTGTTCGTGGCGAATTACGGCAGCGGCACGGTCGAGAGGTACTCATCCTCGGGCACCGACCTTGGAACCTTCGCTTCCGTCGGGGAGCCACTCCGTTATCTGGCCTTCGACAAGGCTGGCAACCTGTACGTCGACTCTCAGACCGGGATTGTCTATGAGTCCTCAGCAACCGGCACGAGCCTGGGTGCCGTCGCCTCGGTTTCCGGCATCGCGAATGGACTGGCGTTCGATAGCTCCGGCAACCTTTACGTCGGGAACTATTCCTTGAGTCAGGTCGAGAAGTTCTCGCCGACCGGGGTGGACCTGGGTACGTTCGCCTCGACGGGACTGGACAATCCCAGCGGACTGGCCTTCGACAAGGCAGGCAACCTCTATGTCGCCAACTACGCCAATGGCACGGTGGAGAAGTTCTCGCCGGAAGCACCGATCTCGGCACGTTCGCGTCGGGACTGGGCGGGGTGCAAGGCCTGGCGTTCGACCAGGCGGGCAACCTCTATGTTGTCAGCCAGACCTCGAACACTGTCGAGAAGTTCTCCTCGACTGGGACGGACCTGGGCACCTTCGCCTCGACCGGCCTCTCCTCTCCGGCCGACCTGGCTTTCGACCCGGCAGGAAACCTCTACGTCACCAATCTCACCGGGTAACCGTTCAGTGCCTTGATTATCCGAGCAGCTTGGGGGCGGGTTCGCCGTTGCGATGAGCCGTAATCGCCTGCTCCAGGTATCCCAGGACCGACTGACGTCGCAGCCGGAGCGTCTGCACCACTGTCAGGATCCGTT
>DAIDHB010000438.1 GCA_027452145.1 Planctomycetales bacterium | reverse complement strand
GATTGGCAGGGGACGTCCGATCAATGCCGCGGCGCAGCGCCGGCCCGCCAAACGTCGGCCCTCGCGGCTGAAGAGGGGGGCGCCGTCGGCGCACGCCGATCCGGGTCAGACGAGAAGGCACGGGATTTGCAAGTGGTCAGGAGCCAGCCGAGCGGCGGCTTGATTCCGCTTGGCTCGCTCCGATTTGTAGCTGGCCTAGAATCATCCGAATCACTTCAGCTTCCGGGGGGCGCGAGGCATATGATTCGGTAAGTGTATCCGGGAATTGCGCGGCAACATCGGATAGCGACTGCGTGCCCTCGCCAAAGGCGTCGGGGTTGGTTGCACGCATCTCTCCCGGATCGAAAACGAGCGGCTGAGCCACGGCAGAGGTTCCGTCCGATCCCATGATCGACCGGTTTACCGTGACGCGGGACGCCATTGAGGACGAGTCGCGGTTCCTGGCGCAGCGGGTGCTTCCAACGCCCGACGCGTTCCTCGCCGTGCCACGAAGCCGTTTCCACCCTCGACATGCTGCTGGCCGAGGCCGCGATGGGCTTAAGAAGAGCAGAGGTAGGCACATGAGCCACGGCGAGAATGGATTTGCGGACCAGGACCCCCTGGCCTTCCTCGCCGGGGGCGGCGAGATGGGCCGGCTGATCCGGGCGTTCGACTGGTCGAAGACCCCGGTGGGACCGGCGGCCGAATGGCCGAAGAGCCTGTTGGTGGCAATTCGCATCATGATCGACTCCCGCTACGCCATGTGGCTGGGTTGGGGGCCGGAATTCACGTTCTTCTACAACGACGCTTATGCCCGGATGTCGCTCGGTCCGAAGCACCCCTGGGCGCTGGGGCAGCCGGCTCGTGCCGTGTGGTCGGAGATTTGGGCCGACATCGGCCCGCGTGCCGAGTCGGTCATCCGCACGGGTCAGGCGACGTGGGACGAGGGGTTACTGCTCTTTCTGGAGCGCCAGGGCTTTTCGGAGGAGACGTACCACACGTTCTCATACAGTCCCATCCCCGACGACCGAGGGGTCGTCGGCGGCATGCTCTGCGTGGTCACGGAAGAAACGGAGCGGACCATCGGTGAACGCCGCCTGCGCACGTTGAGGGAACTTGCGGCCCGGACGACTGAGGAGGCGAAATCCGCCGAGGATGCTTGCGAGACCGCCGCCAGGACGCTGGCCGACAACCCTCAGGACCTGCCCTTCGCCCTCATCTATCTGCTCGACGAGAGCGGCAACGCAGCGCGTCTGGTCGGGGCGACGGGCCTGCCGGTCGGATCGCGAGCGGCCCCGGCGTCCGTCGATCTGACCGGGGCGACGGCACACCCGGAGGGCTGGCCGCTCAGGAACGTGCTGGCGTCCGGCCGGGCGGAGGTCGTCACCCGGTTGGAGCAGCGGTTCGGGCTGCTCCGCTGCGGGCCCTGGCCTGAGCCGCTGCAACAGGCTGTTATCGTGCCGTTGGCCAAGCCCGGACAGCCGCGTCCGACGGGGTTCGTGGTCGCGGGGGTTAGCCCCAGGTTGGGATTCTCGGAGGGGTACAAGGGGTTCCTCGAACTGCTTGCAGGCCATGTTGCCACCGCCGTGAGCAACGCCCGCGCCTACGAGGAGGAGCGGCGGCGGGCCGAGCAACTGGCCGAACTCGACCGAGCGAAGACGGCCTTCTTCTCGAACGTCAGCCATGAGTTCCGCACACCTCTGACGCTCATGCTCGGCCCGGTGGAGGAATTACTGGCCCGCAGTCACACGGATCTCCCCCCCGCCGCGGCGGGCCAGCTCGAGGTCGTGAACCGCAACGGGTTGCGGTTGCTGCGGCTGGTAAACTCGCTTCTCGACTTCTCCCGTATCGAGGCAGGCCGGGTCCAGGCCACTTTCCAACCGACCGAACTCGCCGCGTTCACTGCCGACCTCGCCAGCAATTTCCGGTCGGCTTGCGAGCGGGCCGGCCTGACGCTCACGGTCGACTGCCCGCCGCTCGGCGAGCCGGTGTTCGTGGATCGGGAAATGTGGGAGAAGATCGTTCTCAACCTTGTCTCCAACGCCTTCAAGTTCACCTTCGAGGGCGAGATTGCCGTCGCCTTACGACGGTCCGGGACCGCCATCGAGCTCCAGGTGCGCGACACGGGGACGGGAATCCCGGCCGAGGAGAGGCCCCGGCTGTTCGAGCGGTTCCACCGCATTGAGAACGCGCGGGGCCGGACCCACGAGGGTTCGGGCATCGGTCTGGCGCTTGTGCAAGAGCTGGTCAAATTGCACGGCGGGTCAATCACCGCCAAGAGCGAGCTCGACAAAGGCACGACATTCATGGTCACTATCCCGTTGGGGTCCACGCACCTGCCGCCCGACCAGATCGGCGACGGTCGCACTGCCGCTTCGACGGGAACGGGGGCCAGCCCCTTTGTCGAGGAGGCGTTGCGCTGGCTCCCCGAAGAGGAGCGGGCGAGTCAGCGTTCCGAGTTGCCGACGTACTCCGAACCGCTCCCGACACCCCATCGTTGGGCGGAAGTTGGCAGGGACGACGCTCGCCCCTGGGTGATCGTGGCGGACGACAACGCTGACATGCGGCAGTACGTTGCCCGGCTCCTGGCCGAGCAGTTCCGCGTGAAGGTTGCGCCGGACGGCGAGGCGGCGCTGGCTTTGGCGAAGGACCGGCCGCCGGATTTGATCCTGACCGACGTAATGATGCCGAAACTGAGCGGGTTCGGCTTGCTTCAGGAACTCCGTGCCGACCCCCGCACGCGTGGGTTGCCGGTCATCATGCTGTCCGCCCGTGCCGGTGAGGAGAGCCAGGTCGAGGGTATGGAGGCCGGCGCCGACGACTACCTCGTCAAGCCCTTTAGCGCCCGGGAACTGCTGGCCCGCGTCACCGCTCATCTCCAAATGGCTCGGCTGAGGCGCGAGTCGGAGCGAGCCGTGCGGGAGAGCGAGGAGCGATTCCGTGCCCTCGTGAATGCCACGTCGGACGTGGTCTATCGAATGAATGTGGACTGGTCCGAGATGAAGTTCCTGGAAGGGCAAGACTTCATCGCGGACACGCGGGTGCCAAGCCGGACGTGGCTGGAGACCTACATTCCGCCGGACGACCGGGGGCACGTCATGGAAGTGATCCAACAAGCGGTTCGTACCAGAAGTGTCTTCCAGTTGGAACACCGGGTTATGCGGGCCGATGGCAGTCTGGGATGGACATTCTCCCGCGCCGTCCCTTTGTTCGACGCCGGGGGCGAGATCGTCGAGTGGTTTGGCGCGGCGACCGACGTGACAGCCCGAAGACGGGCCGAGGAACGATTGCGGGAGAACGAGGAGCGGATGCGCGTCACGCTTTCGAGTATCGGCGATGCCGTCATCACCACAGACACTAACGGCCATGTGACTTTCATGAATGGGGTGGCCGAGTCGTTGACGGGCTGGACCAACGCCGACGCCGTGGGCCAGCCGCTCGAAGTCGTGTTCCAGATCGTAAACGAGCAGAGCCGCCAGCCGGTCGAGAGCCCAGCGTCAAAGGCGGTGCGAGACGGCGTCGTTGTCGGGCTCGCGAACCACACCATCCTCATCAAGAAGGACGGCACGGCATTGCCCATCGACGACAGCGCTGCGCCGATCAAGGACGGCCAGGGGCGTGTCATGGGCTGCGTACTGGTGTTTCGCGACGTGACCGAGCGGCGGCGGGTCGAGAACGAATCGCGCCGCAACCAGGAACTTTTGCGGCTTGTACACCAGATCGGCAAGATCGGACATTGGGAATGGGATCTGGTGACGGGCGAAAACAAGTGGTCGCCCGAACTCGAGGCGCTTTACGGGCTGAATCCGGGCACATTGGAAGGTAACTACGACGCGTGGGCCCGGTTGGTCCACCCAGCCGACCTGGCGAATGCGGAAGATGATGTGCGGCGGGCACTGGAAACGGGCCGGTATCTCACGGAATTCCGAGTAACCTGGCCCGATGGCAGTATCCACTGGCTCGAGGCCAGGGCCAATGTGTTCAAGGACGCCGACGGCCGGGCCGTGCGTATCACGGGCGTCAACATGGACATTACCGACCGCAAGCGCCAGGAAGACGCGTTGCGTGAGGCTGACCGGAAGAAGGACGAGTTCCTGGCGACACTCGCCCACGAGCTCAGAAATCCCTTGGCGGCAATCGGCAACGCTGCTGCGGTCGCCCACCAGGCTCCTGGAGACGAGACCAGCGGGCGCTGGGCGCTCGACGTGATTGGCCGCCAGTGGCGTCAGCTCGCCCACCTCGTTGACGACCTTCTGGACATCTCCCGGATCAACATGGGCAAGATCGAGCTGCGCCGGGACGTCGTCGATGCCCGTACCGCGATCGAACGCGCTGTGGAGTCGGTACGGCCTCAGATGATCGCGAAGGGGCTGTCCCTGGATGTCGTGTTGGGCGATCGTTTCTTGCCCGTTGACGCCGACCCAACCCGGCTGGAACAGATCATTGTCAACCTGTTAGGCAACGCCGCGAAGTACACCGACGACGCGGGCAGGATCACCATCACAGCCTCGGCGGAGGGAGCTGAAGTGGCACTGCGCGTTGAGGACACGTGTATTGGGATCGCCCCCCAGGACCTCCATCGAATTTTCGAGCCGTTCGGGCAGGTCGATAACTCGCTCGCCCGCTCGCAAG
>DAIDHB010000437.1 GCA_027452145.1 Planctomycetales bacterium | reverse complement strand
GGGGATGGGGACGTCTCGGTCCTGAAGGTCAACCCGGCGCGGCCGGGCCGAGTCGAGCCGCGGGTGATCAAGCGAAGGCCGAAGCAGTACTATCGGATGACGAAACCCCGATCTGAGCTGCGGAAGATGTTGCCGATTAAGGGTTTCTGACAATCTTCGCGGCATTCGTCCTTTGTCCTTTATGGATCGGCTCCGGCTCAGAGCGGGCGGTTCGTCAGGGGCGGCCAGTGCGATCCATGCAATCTAGCGACCACGGCAGCAGGATGCAAGGGTAAAGTGCCTGTCCTTTTTGGGATCATGCCCACGGACTCTATTTCGGCTGTTCTGCGAGAAGGCCGGCGATTTTTTCATAAGCTCGGAGGAGAGCATCTTCCCCAGCTTGACCGTCTTGCATTCTCCGAGCCAGTCGCTTCACCCATTCACGAGGATTGATGCCAAGTGTAAAACCAGGGGCCGAAAACCCTGCTAACACGGGTTGGTTTCGATCAATGTAACGCTTTTCCTTCGTATTGCAGACCTTCCACTGCACACCCTCCAAGTTGCGGCGCAGGACTTCGGCGAAGTAATACGCAATATCATTGATGAGGATAAGCGAATCCTCGGACATTGGTGGCTTATAATCCTGCCGGATCGAGGCTGGCAAGCTTCTGGCGTGTTCAAGTTCCGCAGGGGTAAACTCTCGCCTGTGGAGTTGCTTCGCCGCCCAGGCCCAGAGAGGCTCAAGGCTGTCGGGCGAATAATCAAGGTCGCTCTCGTTACCACCTCCGGTCTGCCAATACATGCGGTTCAGTGCAGGCAGCCGCTCGTCACGAAGTCGCAGGTACTGATCGAAGAACGCCTGGGCCTGTTCGTCGGTCATGTTCTGGAAGAACTCGAACGCTTCCCCCTCGGTGGCCTTCCAAAGAATCTCGTTCATCAGACCTGCCCCTAGTAGTGGATGACGTACTTGATCCCGTTCTGCTCAAGGGCCTGGAGTAGCTCTGGGCTAGCTCCGATCTGCCCCGTCTCGGCACTGCGAAAGAAGTGCCAGGTCACACCGTCAACCTTGCCGTTGTTTATCAACCAGGCGTCTTTGGCAATCTGCTTCGCCTGGAAGTCGCCCAGCTTCGTATAGCCGACCTTCGATTCGTTAGCGAGGCCATCGGCCAGTTGATCGACGTACCGGAACCTTTGGGCTCCCTTGCCGATCCCAGTCTCAAATTTCACTTGTGACTGTCCACCGGGGAACATCTCGGCAAGGTAGGCTTCGCCTTCAGCACCCGTCTTGAAGCCAAGTTTCGTTCTTGGAACAGGGGTACCATATGGCTGTCCGTACCCATTGTCACTGAGCGACCCCATCCTCTCGCTGGCAGACTTTGGAGCAACTTCCTCCGGCGGAGCTTCGCCTGGGCCGCCGAGCTCCCCTTCTGAAGGCAGCTCTGCGCTCCCCTCAGGCGGTCGGCCACCCCCGGCTCCGGGAGCCTCGGAGCCGGGAACGAGGTCTCCTGGAACAGGGCCGCTTTCCTCCGGGAGAAGGGGTGGGAGTCCAGGTGCCTCGGACTGACCACTCAGCGCTCTCTGGGGAGAAATTGGTGTCAGTTCATTTTTCTGGGAGAAATTGGTGTCAGTTTATTTTTCTTGACGTCGGTCCTCCGATCGGGAGAAATTGGTGTCAGTTCATTTTTCTTGACGTCGGTCCTCCGATCGGATAGGTTCGCCACCAGGGGACGACCCCCCCGAGCCATCGAAGAAGGGCTGACCTACCACGCGATCAACCGCGGCAACAACCGCGCCGACGTCTTCGTGGACGATGACGACCGCCTTGCCTTCCTCCAGGCCCTCGCCACCACCAGGCAGCGCTATCCTTTCCGCCTCTTCGGCTATTGCCTGATGACCAATCACTTCCATCTCCTGCTCCGGCCCGCAAGGGTACGCGGGACGACAAAGGACAGGCATATTACCGCCGCCGAAGTCGCCATGCGGTCTCGCAAGCACGGAAGCGCGGCACAACGGAAAAGTGCCTGTCCTTTCTGTCTCTGTCCTCTGTCCTCAACAAGCACGGAAGCGCGGCACAACGGAAAAGTGCCTGTCCTTTCTGTCCTCGTTCCCACGAGAGCGCCGGCTGACCTCGCGACGAATGCGGCAACCCAGCGCATTCGACGGTTTTCGCGATAAGGATGGATGCAACAGTTCGATCGGGATGGTCCATCCGGCTGGAATCGGCAGAACGACCAGCCGAAAACCTGCCACCTGGTGCCCGATCGACGAAAAAACGCCGAAAAACCGAGTCTCAGGCGTCAAATCGCCAGGGAATTGGCGGCAGAATCGTCCGAAAACCGGCCTTCTGGCGGCGAATTGGTCGAAAAATCGACCGGGAACTGCCCCTTTCTGCCACCAGGGACCGATCGACCGGGGCCCGGGCGGCCCGGCGCACCGGTCAGCGGATCGGACCGGCGGGCTGGGCCGGTCTCCGCCGGTTGTGCGACTCGATCGCGGGGTGGTCTCGTCGAGCGTTGCCCCGGCACAAGTCGATCCCCTCGGCGCTCCGAGGCGACTTATCTTCCGAGCGAGACCACGGCATCGCTGGCCGCCGGCTCCTGCCAGTGGAGGGACGCTAGCATGGCGAGGATGGCCTCGGGGTCGACCGGCTTGACGAGGTGGTCGTCGAAGCCTGCCTCGCGGGATCGCGCGCGGGCCTCGGCCCCCGCGTAACCGGTGAGCGCGGCCAGAAGGAGGAGGCCCTCGGAGAGCCCGGGATCGTGCCGGATGCGGCGGGCCAGCTCGTGGCCGTCGAGGCCGGGAAGGCCGATGTCGCTCAGCAGCACCTCGGGCCGATATCCGGGGATCAGCTCCAGGGCCGACGGCACACTGCCGGCCAGGCGGACCTCGTGGCCGTCGAGCCGGAGGATCATCGCCATGATCTGGGCCGAGGATTCGTCATCGTCGACGATCAGGACGCGCCGGCCGGGCGGGCGGGGCGCGGGATCGGGCCGCGACGCCGAGGGCCCTGGTTGGTCGGTTGCCTGGGGCGTGGCGGCGGGCATGGACTCATCGGCGCCGGGCGAATCGGGCACCGGCAGGGCGGGCCGGTGGGCCGGATCGGGCCGATCGGCCACGTCGGCGGATTCCGCGATCGCCGCGCTCCGGCCCGTTCGGAGGGCAAACGCCGCCGCCCAGCAGGCGACGCCGGCCGTCATTGGCGTGATCGCGGCGAGGTGGGGAGCGCCGGCGACTGCCCGGGCGACCTGGGCGGTGCCACAGATGAAGAGGAATAGCCCCAGCGCCGCCTCGAGCTTCGGACGATCCGACCGGGCGCCGGCCGCGCGACGCCTCGCCGAGACGACCAGCAGCACGGCCGAGGCCAGGCAAGCCATGCCCAGCATCGCGTCGGGCACGTCGACGGCGATCGGCCAGCCCGATCCGTCCTCCTTGGATGACGATGGACCTGTGCTCGGCGAACTTGCAGGCGGATCGCCGATGCCGACCTGTTCGTCCAAGGTTGCACCTCCTTGCCGTCTCACGGGACCGCGGCGTTGCGGTCGAGAGTCCGTGCCGGCGGCCATGCCGCGGGCGTACCAGAGCTCGGGACTCGCATAACCCTATACCGCCGGCCTGCCGCAAATCGCAAGATGGCCCCGGGCGAAAGAGGAAAGTTGCGCGACGGGATAACAGGAACGACCCCGGCCGGTCGACCCGGCCGAATCTCGCGGAGGCGAGCGGTGATCGGGTCGGTCGACGCATGGCCGCGTGGATCTGGGCTCGTGCAGAGAGATCGGCCGGTTGCTAAGATATTGTGGGCCGCCGCGACGCGCCGCGGCTCGCGGAACATCTCGCGCCCGAAGGGTACGATCGGGGACGGGCCGGCTGGCCTGGCGGGACCCTGGGCGGGGCCGATCGGCCCGGCTCGCCCTGCGCGGGGCGTCCGCCGCCGTTCGCGATGGTGGAGCGTGTGCCATGAGCCAGGATTCGGAGCGGCTGCTGGAGAGCGACCGGCTGGAAGAGGTCCTCGAGGAACCGGCGCCGCCGCAACCCGTGGTCGTGGTCGAGTATCGCCGCCGCAAGAGGCCGTGGATACCGGTGCTGGTCGTCGCGCTCGTCGCGGTGCTGGGGAGCTTCTACGAGCTGCACCGCCGCGAGGTCGAGCGGCTGCGTCTTCGGGCGATGGTGGCGCAGGACGAGCTGCGCAATTTGAAGGAGGAGAGCGAGGCCAGGAGGCTCCAGCCGCCCGCAAAGGCCGGCCTGGCTGGCTCGAGCCCCGGGGCCGCCGCGGCGATCGGGTCCGGCGGCAGTCCGGCGGCCGGCGAGAACAAGGGGGCGTCTCCGTCTCCGGCCCCGCCATCGTCTCCGGCCCCGACGGTGGCCGGTCCGGATCGGCCCGGGCTCGCGCCCGCGATGCCCGGGAAGTCCGAGATCGCGGCGGGTCCTGACGGACCGGTGGCGAAGGCCGACCCGGCGACGAGCACGGCCCCTCCGGCAAGGGTGGAGGCCGCACCCGCCGCGGCCAGCAACGGTGCCGAGCCGCCGCGGCATCCCAATGGGATCGTCGTCGAGCCGGCCTCATCGCTGCCCGGCCCCGAGGATGGCTCGGCCATCGCCGTGGCCGCCGGGGACGGAAGCGGGAACGGGGCCGAGGATGTCGGGGGCGATGGCGCGATCAAGGTCGCCGACCGGGGCGAGTCGCCGGCGCCGGTACCGGCGCCCGGGGAGGCCCGGCCCGGTGCCCCGGACGACCGGCCGTTGCCCTCGCGCGAGGAGACCGAGCGGCAGATCCGCGAGGAGGCCAGGCTCAAGCAGGCGGAATCCCGGGAGCGGTTCACGCGGCAGCGCGAGGAGGTCCGGGACATGCGCGACGAGGAACGCCAGCGGTTCCGCGACGAGCTGAAACTGATCCTGGAGGAGCACGGCAACGAGGCCGGGAAGTGGATCTCCGACCTCTCGGATCGCTCGGGCCGGGACAGCAATCCGGTGCTCCACGCGATGGCCATCCGGGTGATCGGGAGCCGCGGGACCTCGCAGAAGGCCAAGGTGCAGCGGCTGCGGGCGATCGGGGTGCCGGAGCCAGTGATCCTCGACTTCCTGGCCAACGAGGTGCACAGGAACCTGGGCGCACGCAACGGGCCTCGCAGCCGGGAGGACGTCTGGGTCCAGGCGGGCCGCCTGCTGCTCAGGTACGACTGGAAGCCGCCGGGCTCGCCGCCTGCCCCGGCCCCCGGCAACAAGCCCGCGGCGGCCGGTCCGGCCGCGCAACCGGCCGCGGCCGGGGCGGCCGAGCCGGCCCGGGCCGGTCGGTGAGGACGACGGCCGGGCCCGGGCGGGCAGCCTGGCCTCCGGCGGGACGCACACTCTCCCGCAGCCAGCCCGTCCGTCCCATCCGGGACATCAGGATCATTCCAACTGACATGAAGATCGCGATGAGGTATACCCCATGAGACTCGCATCGGCCGCAGGCGGCCTCGTTCTGATCCTCGCCGGCATGGGAATGGGAATCGCCCCAATCCGGGCCGACGAACAACCCCGGGCGTCGATCCGCGAGGGGACCAGGCTGCTCAAGGAGGGCGACGGCCTGGCCGACAAGGGCCAGTACACCGAGGCGGTGATCCGCTACAAGCGGGCCTTCGAACAGATCCTCCCCTCCCTGCGGAGGAACCCGTTCCTCCACGAGGTCAAGCGGGACGTGACCCGGCGCGAGAACCTCAAGGCGATGCTCATCAAGGACCTCGACGAGGACATGACCCCGCAGGAGTTCCGCGCCAACGAGATGGCGATGAAGGCCTTCGGGTTGATCCCGCGCGATTACAAGCTCAAGGACGCGCTGGTGCAGATCTACTCCGAGGAGATCGCCGCCTTCTACGACCCCAAGACCAAGACAATGCACCTGATCGAGGAGCCCAGGAAGGACGACTCGGCGAAGAAGAAGCCGGGCTTCTTCGAGAAGCTCTTCGGCAAGGCCGACGCCTTCGACAAGGACGAGAACAAGACGGTCATCGCCCACGAGCTGACGCACGCCCTGGCCGATCAGCATTATGACCTCGACGCGCTGCACAAGCTCGTCAAGAAGGACGACGATCGCGCGATGGCGCTCTCCTCGCTGATCGAGGGCGAGGCGACCCTGGCGATGATCGGCGCCAGCATGGAGGACTGGAACGGCGATGATACCGAGAAGCTGCCGGCCGCGAACCTCGACATGGCGTTTCGGATGACGTCGTCGCTCATGCCATTTGCCAGCGGCGGGAAGAGCATATTGAGCGCCCCGCCGATCATCTCCGAGTCGATGGTGTTCCCGTATTTCAAGGGCGCGGTGTTCTGCGCCCGGCTGACAAACGACGGCGGGTGGAAGTCGATCGACACGGCCTATCGCACCCTGCCGCAGTCGACCGAGCAGATCCTCCATCCCGAGAAGTTCCTGGCGAAGCCGGACCATCCGATGACGGTCGAGCTCCCCTCGTTGAAGCCGGGCGGGGGCTGGAAGGAGCTGGGCCAGAACGTCCTGGGCGAGATGCAGATCGCCGTGATGCTGAAGAAGCAGAACGGCGCGTCGGCGGCCGCGGGCTGGGACGGCGACCGCTATGCCGTCTTCGAGGGGCCGAAGGACGGGCTGGGGCTGGTCTGGATGACGACCTGGGACAGCGAGGACGACGCCCGCGAGTTCATCGCGTCGTATGCGCGGTATCAGAGCGCCCGCCTGCCCGAGCTGCCCCGTCCGTCGGGCGACGTCCGCGATACCCTCTGGCGCGGCGTCGGCGAGCCCCTTTACGTGATCCAGCGTCGCGGGCTCGACGTCGCCGTGATCGAGGGATTCCCGCCCGAGCCCACCGTCGCCCTGCTCGAGGCCGCCTTCCGCGCGAAGAAGACCGAGCTCAAGCCGGTCCCCGCCGGGACCAGGCCAGCTCCCACGGAAAAGACCGGCGCCGAGGCCGCCCGGGAGAAGGACAAGCCCACCGAGACGCCGAAAAGCTTGCGATCGCGGCGGGCCCGCTGACCGGCCTTCCCGCTCGCTGATCGCCAAAGTCAGGTCGAACGAGTGCGGCTCAACCACGAAGGGCGCGAATGGGCTGGACCGCCGGTATGGCTCATCTCATTCGTGCCCTTCGTGCCATTCGTGGTTCGAAGCGGGGCGGGCGCGGCGGAGCCCGGGGCTGCCGATCCTTTGCCACAGTCTTTTAACCACGAATGGCACGAAGGACACGAATGGGCCCTGCCCTCCGCGTCGCTCTCTTCATTCGTGCCCTTCGTGCCATTCGTGGTTCGAAGCGGGGCGGGCGCGGCGATGCCCCGCGGCCAGGCCCCGTCGGAAGTCCCCTG
>DAIDHB010000436.1 GCA_027452145.1 Planctomycetales bacterium | reverse complement strand
CTGGCTCGGCAGGTCGCGACGCTTGAGCAAGGATTATGAGGGAACGACGTCATCGAGCGAGGCCTTTATCGAATTATCGATGATTTCTCTGATGGTCCGTAGACTCGTGACAAAACTGGCTTTCTAGACGACCTCTTAGATATGGGACGGAATCTACCCGAAAGCAGAGGGGGCCGTTTCCCGCCTCAACAAACTCAACCCATCTCATCCCCCCGCGGCTCGGGCAGTAAAAACCAAGCATGGCGACAGGAGGAAAGCCGCGTAAGGGTCCGCCGCAGTCCTCGGATGTTTCGTTTGGAGTAAGACAGTCGAGAATCTCTCGCACTATGTCACCTCCCTTAACGGTTCGGCACGCAACGATCTCCGACCCATACGAACCAGGCTCGCCAAAGAGGATGATTGACAGAGACGCCGTTTCCTCCCATTTGGGCAAAGGCGCTCTTCCAACGCGGGCTTGACAGCCAACGATGAGCAAAAATAGGGCGGCACCGGCGAATCGTCGGAGGGCGAGCGCAGACGCGCCAGATCGCTCGGCAGGCCCACCCAATATATTATCGGAGAATGTTATCATACCGTGCATTTATGTGAGCATCGCATACTTGAGCCGACCTCTCATCCTCAGCGGAGTGAGGGTCAATCAACCATCGCTCCGAAGGGGCCCCTTGGGACGATTCCGATGATCGGCGGACCGGGGTAGATCTTGGAGAGTCTGCCGTCCTGGTACACCGTCATCCCGTCCCGCTTGCAACCGCTCGCGTACTCCCAGTACGGATGCCTCCCAGGAGGATTGTGCCAGGTCGCGTAGTTGAAGTCCGTCAACGGAAAACCAGGCCAAACCCTACCGGGTGCAGGAGTAATAGGAGCGGCATTTGGGACTTGAGGCTTGTTTTGAATAGCAATAACCACCATGCTCGCTCGCTCCGCGGGCGTCAGAGAGTTCCAGTACTTCCAAGCGGCCATTGGGTCGTTGAACCAGACTCCCGGACTATTCATACCGATGCCGGGATACCCCGGAACTCCGACCCGCAATTGGGCCATGCCAACGCAGCCTTGGTCGAATATCATTTGTTTGTCGAACGGGACACCGTCACGGACAAGTGATCCTGGCCCAAACCTTCTGAAGTATTTGTCCGCGTCGAACTCCTGTCTCGGTGCAGGGGAATCAAATGGCGTTTGGTTCGGGTAGGCCACCCCGCCGAGAGCCTGCTGCAGGCCCGACGAGTCCATCCCGTCGCTCGGCCCGTTCCCCACATACCGATACAGGTTCGCATCCCCCGCCGCGAAGCTCAGGGGGTCTTGCGACGTCCAGCGGCCCGTACCGGGATCCTGGGCCCGCATCACCGCCAGATTCAGCCCGGTCAGCGAATCGCGCTGGAGCCCCGCGAAGCCCATGAAGCGATCGCCGACCGTCGGCGCGGTCTCGCCGAGAACAACTCCAAACGCGCTATAGTCGACATGGTCGATGATCGCGCCGGCGTTGCTCACCAGGTCGCGGACCGTGCCCAAGCGGTCGGGCAAGTACCAGGCGACCGAACCGGCGGCCGATTCCCGCATCAGCACGGCGTCGACGAGCTGGCCCGACGGGCCGCTCAGATAACGCATTTCCAAAGAGCCCGAACCGCTGAAATCCATGATCGGCGCCGAACCGTCGTACAGCGTCCACGTCTGAACCCCATTTTCATCCGCGCCGATCCGATTGTCCAGAGCATCGTACGTGAACGTCGCCTGCGCCAGGACCGTCCCCGACGAACTCTTCTCGACGGCGCTCGTCAGCCGGTTGCGGAAGTCGTAGCCATACGTCCACACGTCGCCGGTCGCCGTCTGCGTCGACGTGATCATGTTTCCATTCGCGTCGTACGTGTACGTATAACCCGGCGAGGCCGTCTGCTCGTTGCCGGCCCCGGTGGTGTAGCCCGTCCCGGTCTGATTGCCGTTGGCGTCCCACGCGAACGTTTCGTTGGCGAACGCGGCGTTCGTGTGCGTCACGCTCGTGAGCTGATTGTTGTTCGTATAGCCATACGACAGGGTGTCGGTCGACGACCCCGAGGCCCACGTCCGCGCTTCCTGGGTCACCCGGCCGGCCAGGTCGTAGGTATAGGCGTACGAGACCAGCGTCGACCCGTTCGGGTTCGTGTCGGTGAGCCCGGTCATCTGGTTGGCGGCGTCGTAAGCGTAGTTCGTCGTCGCGGCGATATAGACGGAAGAGGGGCTGCTGTTATCGTAATATTCTTGCGTCAGCCTGGTCATGTTGCCCGCGGGATCGTAGGCGAACAGCGCCTGCTCGGTCGTCGACCCCGTCCCGGAGGAGTACGTGAGCGTGGTCAACTGATTGGCCTGGTCGTAAGCGTAGCTTGCCAAGCCGCCCAGGCTGTCGCTCATGCTCGCACGGTTGCCGTTGGGGTCGTAGGAATACGTCAGCGTCACCTGGGGCAGCCCCGGCGTGCCCGTGTCGCTCACCGTGGCGACCTCGCCTGCGGGGTTGTAGGTATAGCTGTCATTGCTCGAGTTGTCGGCGATGTTCGTCACCTCGCCGGCGGAATCGTACGTGTATGTGATCACATTCAGGGGGTTCCCGCCCAGCGGGTTGACCCAGGTCTCGGTGATCTCGCGATTGTCGGCGTCGTAGGCGTACTGAATCGTGTGGCCGTCCGGGTCCACGGTCTGGATCAAATTGCCCACGAGGTCGTAGGTGTAAGTGTAAACGCCCCCGGTCGGCAGGGTCTCGGTCGCCACCTGGTGTTCGGCGGTGTACGTGTAACGTGTCACGTTGCCGTTGGGATCGGTGACGCTCGTCACGTCCCCAGAGGGGTCGTAGGTGTAGCTCGTGATCCCGCCGGAGGGGTCCGTCTGGGTCAGCACCCGGCCCATGGAGTCGTAGGTGACGCTCGTGACGTGGCCCAGGGGGTCGGTCGCCGTGAGAACCTGGCCGTTTCCGTCATACGTGTCGCTCGTGGTGGCGCCGTCGGGGTTGGTGACCGAGGTCTGCTCGTAAAGGGCGTTGTACGCGCCCGTGGTGGTGTTGTTGTTGGGGTCGGTGACGGAGAGCAGGTTCCCTTCCAGGTTGTAATCGTAGGTGTACGTCGCCGTGCGGGGCCCCGCGTATTTGCCCAGCTTGGGATAGGCGGGCTCGGCCATCGAGCTCACCCGCCCGAGGGCATCATATGCGTATTGGGTCGTGCCGCCGGTCGGGGCCGTGGCCGAGGTCAATTCGCCGGCGAGGTCGTAGGCGTAGGTCGTCTGATCTCCGGCGGGGTTGGTGATGCCGATTTCCTGGTTGTCCTGGTTGTAGGCGAACGTCGTGGTCCGGCCCAGGGGGTCGGTCTGCGAGATCAGATTGTCGACCGGGTCGTAGGCGAACGTCGTCTGGCGGCCCGTCCCCTGATTGGCGGGGTCGGTCATCGCCACCACTTCGTTCCTCGAATCGTAGGCGTACGAGGTGACGTGGCCGAGGGCGTCGGTGATCGTCAACACGTTTCCATTGTTGTCATAGGTATACGCAGTATCTTTGCCGGCCTGCGCCTGGGCCGGGTCTTGCGCGGTGAGAATCCGGCCGGCCATGTCATAGGTGAACGTCGTCGTGTCGCCCATTGGGTCGGTGACGCTCGTCACGTCGCCGGCCGCGTCGTAGCCGTAGCGCACCGTCGGCGAGCCCGGCTGGGGCTCGGTGATCGTGGTCAGGCGGCCGAGGCTGTCATAAGAGTATGTCGTCGTGTTGCCAAGGGCGTCGGTGTAGGTGACAGGCTGGCCGGCGGGATTGTAGGTCCACTCTTGGGTCACGTTTCCAGGCTGAATCTCTTGCAAGACGTTGCCGTGCGAGTCGAGCGTGAACGTGGTGGTATTGCCGTTAAAGTCGGTGATCGAGGTGGGGACGCCGTAGGGGTCGTTGTAGGTGATCGTCTCGACGGCCAGGCCGCCGCCCGATCCCCCCGTGGGCGAGACGTAGGGCTCGGCGATCGAGAGGACGTCGCCGACGGAGTCGTAGGAATAAGTCGTGATCCGCCCCATGGGGTCGGCGACCGTGGCCGGGAAGCCCTGTCGGTTATAGGTGATCGCGGTGACGCCGCCCGAGGGGTCCGTCTGCTGGGTGGGGTGGCCCATCCAGTTGAAGACCAGGGTCGTGACGCGGCCGTTGGGGTCGGTGACGGTGGCCTGATCGGTGAGGGAAAGCGGGCCGCTGCCGCCGGGCGCGAGCAGGCCGTTGCTCTGCGAGGGGTCGACCGACGTCGTCGACGTGCCGTCAGGGAGGGTCTCGCTGGTGAGCTGGCCAAAGCCGTTGTAGTGAGCCGTCGCGGTGTTGCCGTTGGGGTCCGTCTCGGTGACGATCTCGTGGTTGGACGGGGTTCCATAGCCATATTGGGTGACCGCGCCGTTGGGGTCGGTGATCTGGGTGAGGTCGCCGTTCGCGTCCACGACCAGGGTGGTGACGCGGCCCGCGGGGTCGGTGATCGTGCTGATCTGGCCCGAGGCGTTGTAGCTCAGCCCCGTGGCGAGCCCGGCCGGGTCGATGATCGCGGCCAGCGCGCCGACGGCCGGGCCGCTGGTTGCGTAAATGTATGAATAGATATTGCCATTGCGGTCGGTGGACGAGACCTCCCGACCGGACGTGTTGAACTGAAGCACCGTGCCGTCGGGGTAGGACCGGGTCCACGAGCCGTCGCTGTTATGCACCAGGATCGAGGGGTCGCTGGTGGGCCCGCGGTAGCCCGGGACGGCGGCGGTCTGGGTAAAGGGCGCCACGGCGAGCATCCCGATCTGGTCGATGGACGAACTGACGGGGACGGCCTCGGTCGGTAGGAACTGGTTGCTGTCGGGGTCGGACAGCAGGACGTCGATCTCGCCGGTGCCGTTGGTGAGGGCGATGCCGGGTTTTCCCGAGCCGTTCAGGTCGGCCGCGATGATATTGCCGCCGCTGGTGGGGCTGATGGTGTTGTTCAGGGGGTGGAGCACGCCCAACGACCAGACGCCGGCGGACGAGAGTGGGACGACGTCGACCCAATCCGACTGCAACGAGATTGATGCGTTGCCGTGGACGGGAACGGCGACCTCGAGGCCGGCGGACGCGCCCTGGAAGTCGCCCACGGCCAGGCCGGTGGTGGCGGTGTCGGGGTGGCCGACGGTCTCGTACATGGAAACATACGAGAATCCGCCCGAGCCGTCGCCGGCGTAGAGGTCGAGGGCGGCTACGTATCCCTCGCCCTGGCTCGTATAGGAGATGGACGTCTCGACGACCAAATCGGTCGAGCCATCGCCGTTGTAATCGAGCGTGGCGACGCCGAGGGCCAGTTGTCCCGACGGCAGCGCCAGCGCCGACGCCGCCCCGAACGCGCCGCCGGAGGCGGCGATCATGACGTCGGCCCGGCCGTCGTCGGTCGTGAAGGCCAGGTCGGAAAGGCCGCTCGAGGTCAAGACGCCGGCGGTCATCGAGTCGGGCGCCGAGCCCGAGGCGACGCCGTTGCCAACGGGCGAGATCACCGGCGCGGCGAATCCGCCCGTGCCGTTGCCGGTGTATTCGGCGACGGAGTAGGCGTTGGTGGTGGTCGAGGCCAGAAGCACGGCGAGGTCGAGCACGCCGCCCGTATGGCCGGTGAAATTGCCCGCGGCGACGGCCTTGGCGACGTAGCCGGAGGGGAGGGCGTAACTGTTGCCGTCGCTGAAGCCGCCCGTGCTGTTGTTGATCTGGATCGCGAGTGTCGAGGAAGTCACGACGGCCAGATCGGAAAAACCGCTCCCGCTGAAGTCGCCCGTCACGACGCCGACAGCCGTGCTGGCGGCCAGCGCGGTCCCCGCGGTGAACCCGCCAGCGCCGTTGTTGGGGAGCACCTGGTTTCCCGAGCCCGCGCTCGGCCCCGAGACGAGCGCCAGATCCTGGACGTAGGTCTGGCCGTTCACGTAAACCGGGTCGAATCGCTCGGTTCCCTGCTGGCCTGCCGTCATCAGGACCGGCCCGCCGCTCACGAGCTGGGAGACCTTTTGCAGCCCGCCCACGCTCCAGCCGGCCCCGAGCGGGTCGCTGGACGCGTTGACGACGTTCACGTTGCCCTGGGCGCTCATGGAGATCGAGGTCGGGTTCACCTCGGTGTTGAGATTCTCCGTGACCGCCATCGTGTACGAGTAGATGCCGGTCGCGAGCGCCGAGGCGTCGACCTGAAGCGGGATGTTGTAGGTGCTTCCGTCGGTCAGCCCGTTCGGGGTCAGGAAGGTGACCGGATTGCCCTGGACCACCCCGCCCACGGTGAGCTGGGCCGTGATCGAGGTGATGTCGATGGCGTCGCCGTCGGGCGGAAGCGTGAACTGGTATTGCACGACGGGCGCGGGGTCGGCCTGGCCCGAGCTGTACTGGAGGTCGATTCCCTGGGCCTGGCCCAGGGACTGATAGGTGACCAACTGGTGATTTTGGAAATATTCACCGGTGATCATCCCCGCGTCCGACGCCAGTGCGAGGGTTCGCTCTTGGGGCGGACCAGAGCTCCCTGAGGGCGATGCGTTGCCCATGCCGGCCGTGCCGGCCGCCGTATTCTGACAGCCGTGGCACAGGGAGTTCTGCAAGGCGTTCGGCGGCGTGGGTGTGTTGATCAGGCACGCGGTCCATGTGGTTCCTCCGCCTCCTCCTCCGCCTCCGCCGCCTCCGCCGCCGCCACTGTCTGGACTCGCGGTCGTCGTCTTGCCTTGACCGTCGCCGAGCGGGATCGGGCCGGTCGAGGTCAGTGTCTTGCCGTCGGTCGAGACGACCATTTCACCGGTCACGTCGTGGCCGCCGGTCAGCGGGTTCAGGGTCAGGAGCGAGAGCATCGAGCCCGGCGCGTATCCGCCGAGATTGGGCAACGTGAGCTGAACCGGCATGTTCAGTCCCGAGCCCACGATCTTGTACAGGATCATTCCCGTGCTGACGCCGGCCGGCATGTGTTGCGCGGAGAGCGCGGCCGAGAGGGTCGCCACCTGGAGCGTGCCTGAAGCCTGGGATCCGGCGGGAACCTGGATGTCGAATCCGGGCATGGCGGGGTTGGTGATGTCCAGGGGGCTGGTTGGGCTGGTCTGGCTGAAGCGCGCGGCCGCCGACCAGTCGATTTTGGGCAGGATCAGCGGGTCGGGGATCGCGTTATTCGCGCCGGCGTAGACGGCATGGCCCAGGAGCTGCGCGACCGGGGCGAGGAGATCCTGCCGGCCCTGGGCCGAGCCGGCCGAGCCGCCGACGCTGATCGGCCCGGGGCTGGTCGAGACGCCTGTCAGGGTGAAATCGCCCGACGGGTTGGTGATCGCCGTCGCGCCGCCGATGGAGACCGGCATGCCGGCGAGCGGCCGGCCGCTCTCGTCGACGACCTGGCCGGAGACCTCGGTCGAGGGAACCGCGGGGCTGGTCACCGTGACGGGCATGTTGATCGTGCCCGACCCGCCCGGGCCGTTCACGGCAATCGTGAAGTCGTTAGTGCCCGTCTGTCCGGGCGCGGGCGAGAAGACGAACT
>DAIDHB010000435.1 GCA_027452145.1 Planctomycetales bacterium | reverse complement strand
TGGGGTTGATGCCGCCGTACGAGTCATTGCCGTCGGAAAGCCGCACCGTGCCCGCGGAGGTGCCGTTGGACATCCAGAGCTGGGTGCCGTGACTGCTGTCGGTGGCCGCGAAGAACAGGTTGCCGCCGATCGCCACCGGCGGCGACGATACCGTCGCCCCGAAGTTGATCGCCGTCAGGGACAACATCGTCCGCCCTTCCAGGCCCTCGATCTGGAACTGAAGTCCGGGCCGGCGCTTGCGGGACCGTGATGCGGGAAACCGACGCTTCAGGTGCGAAAGCATGGCTGATCACCTCACATGGTAATCTGTTTGGATACCAACTTGGCAGTGCCCGCGGTCCGTTGGGGTCCGGCCTTCTTAGTTGGCTCCAGAATCATCAATGGTTTGAGGTTCGAGCGGTTGATAGGTCAATCCGGCGACTTCAACCTGGATGCGAACACAGTCGGCCGCGACCGGGCCATTTGGCCCGGGTACGGCACAGCAAAGAAGACCGCCAGCAGATATTCCTGTCGGCCGCAAGAGCGCCGACTCTCCAGCCGTCGATCTGACGAAACTCGGAGCCACTGGAAAGGGCCCCGATCCGGGCCAGACAATCGCCCGGATCAGATGGTGCTACGACGCCATTGCGTCAAAGATTGCATTTCTCAATGTCGAGCGAGGCGATCGGCGGTCATTACCGGCCGTCAGCCTGCAAAACAGCACATCGCCGTGGCCGGCCACCAGGGCCGGCGGGTCGGGCTCGCCGATAGTCCAGAGGAGTTCGCACCCTCAAGACGCCATCGTTTCAAAGCGAGCCTTTTTAGCGGCCCCAGAGTATGAGCAAGACGCTCGGGCGTTGTCAAGAGTTTTTACCGTAAAACGCGACCCGATGAGCATCATTGCGAAATCTTAATTGATTCCCCGATGATATTCGACCGTGTCTGTGTTCCAGCGTTCATCTCCCCTGGATCATCATGTCAGGAAAGCCTCCTTTGAAACAACCAAAACCCCTTGCGTGGATACACCAATCCAGCAACCCATCTGAGGCCCTGCCAAATGGCGCCGGCGGTTGCCGCGGCCTGCAAGTCTATTGAAGCAGGACCGCGGCGCAGGCCCGGACACGAGCGTTCCTCCGATGGCGATCCTGTGGGCGCGGTGTGAGATGAGCTCGTGCGCGGGAGAAGGCGATACGCGCCTCCGTGCCGGCCCATTGATTCAAGCCGACGGGGCCGAGGTTTCGGACATCCCTTCCTGCCGTTGGATCGGTCGCGGGGCAAGCGAGCCGGGATTCCTCCGCGTGAGGTTCTCCTGGAGCATGGCCCTGGGCTGGGAGAGCGTGCGGTGCGACCTCGGCCCTCGTCGGACCGTGACGGCGCCGCATATCCCAATCCTAGAACACGATGCCCCGCCGCGGGAACGACCTCGACCTGATGCGGCAAATCAACAGGCCGCGTCGAGCATTCGGCCTGTCCATCGCGTCGTCGTCGATCGCCTGGCGCGTCGAGGCGCCTGGGTCCGTGCGAGCTTCCAACGCTCGCCCCTTCCATCCAAACCGGAGGCGGACGGCCGATCCTTCCTCGGCCCCGGCGCCAGGGTGGGTCGAGGGCGATCGACGTCGATCGCCCCACCCTGTCCGTCAAAGGCGACTCAGACCTTCCAGTCCCACAGGCTGGCGCCCGGTGCGGTGAAGACCAGCGACGTCCCCGCCGCCGCCAGGTTCCCCGGCACGTTCGTGCTCCCCGTCGACAGGCTCGTGTCCTTCACCGTGCCCGACGCCGTACCGTCGCTCTGGTATACCTGGAAACCCGTCGCGCCCGTGAACGCCGTGAAGTACACCAGCCCCCCCGACACCGTCAGGCTGTACGCGTCCGAGCCCGACGAACCACCGATGTCCGACACCATCTGCGTCCCCGAACCCGTACCGTTGCTCGACCACACCTGGCGGCCGTGCACACCGTCGTTGCCCGTGAACACCAGCCGGCTGCCGTCCACCACCACCCCCGACGGCGACAGCCCGCCGCCGCCAGGGTTGATGTCCGTCACCATGTGCGTCCCCGACGCCGTACCGTCCGACGACCACAACTGCTCACCATGCACACCGTCGCTGGCACCGAAGTACGCCTTGCCGTTCATCACCGCCAGGGCCGCCGGCGCCATCCCACCGTTCGATGCGTTCCCCGTCGTCACCATGTGCGTGCCCGACGCCGTACCGTTCGACTCGAACAACTGGTACCCCTGCGACGCGCTGTACCCCGCGAAGAACACCGAACTGCCCGACGCCGCGATCTCCGTCGGCATCGCGCCGCCGTAGGCCGCGTCGTTGGTCGTCAGCCGCACCGTCCCCGACGCCGTCCCGTTCGTCACCCACAACTGCGTCCCGTACGTGTTGTCCATCGCCGAGAAGTACAGCAGCGAGCCAGCCGCCGTCAGCTCGCTCGGCCCCGACCCGTACGC
>DAIDHB010000434.1 GCA_027452145.1 Planctomycetales bacterium | reverse complement strand
CCCAGGTCGAACGCCGACACGACCCGCGGCGAGCTCATCAGGCCGTAGCCATGCATCCCCATCAGGAACTCGCGCCTGTCGTCGTCGGTGCGGAAGAAGCTCGAGAAGATCGGCTCGTCCCAGCCGAACGTCTCCTTCCAGCGGTGCGTCCCCTCGCGAATCGCGCCCTCGAGGTTGGCCCAGAGCTTCCACAGCGCGGTGTTGGAATAGTTGATATAGCCCGTCAATCGCGATGGACTGCGCTTGCACAGGTATGCCGAGGCGGCCGTCGTGTTGGCGTAGCGATCGCCCTTGCGTTCGAGCAGCTTCAGGCCGATGCAGGCGTCGAGCAGGCGTGCGAGTGCGTCCGGATGGAGCGTGAGGGCCTGGGCCATCTCGACCGCGGTGCGCGGGCCGTCTTCCAGGCTGTCGAAGATCCCCAGCGAGACGGCGGCGAACATCACCTTGGAGCGCCGGAAGGCCTCGAGCAGGTCGAGCACCACGGTGGCATCGGGCGGGGAGGATTCGGGGGTCACGGGAAGTCCTCTCGGGGGATGAAAGGCGGCGGGTCGAAAGCCTATTGGAGCCGGTCTGGCTGACCGGACACAAGACCGAAGCCGGCACTCAGGCGCCCTCAACCGATCGCTCCCGGTGCTGCCGCATCAGCATCCAGACGAGGTAGGCCACGATCGCGACGTTCGTGAGGAACAGTCCAACCCGCACTGCGGTGAACCTCCGCACGATCTCGTAGATCTCGAACGGTACGAGCGAGCCGGTCGCGACGATCACCAGGTACTCGGCCCAGTGGTAGCCGAGGATCAGCCCGAGGCCCTCGATCGTGTGGAGCGCCGCGTAGAAGAACGTGCCGAACTCGATCGCGCGGAGGTGTGCCCGATCAATACCCGTGATCCGGCTGACGACCGCATGGATAACCCGATTGTGCAGATCCAGCCCCAGGTGGCTGACGACCCGCTCGGCCTGAGGCCCAGGATCGTGGCCGAGGTAGCGGAAGACCCCGAGCCCGACCGCCAGCGCCATCACGCCGCTGATCAGCTTGAGGACGCCGATGACCTTCAGGCCGACATGGCGGCGGCGGTGGGGACGCTCCCTCTGATCCATGGGTGAATTCCCTACTCAAACCTCAGATGCACGACCGATTCCCCCGAGTCGCGGAGCTCGATCAGCGAGTCGATGCCGATCGCCAGGTGCTGGCGGACGTATTTCTCGGTGACCGAGCGGTCGCTCCGGCTGGTCTTCACCCCTTCGGGCGTCATCGGGCTGTCCGAGACCAGGAGGAGCGCGCCCTTGGGAATATGGTTGACGAAGCCGACGATGAAGATCGTCGCGGTTTCCATGTCGATCCCGAGCGCCCGGATCTTCTTCAGGTACTCGCGGAACGGCTCGTCGTGCTCCCAGACGCGGCGGTTCGTGGTGTACACGGTGCCCGTGGCATAATCCAGCCCGTGCTTGACGATCATCGCCGACACCGCTTTTTGCAGGCGGAACGACGGCAGCGCGGGGATCTCGGGCGGCATGTAGTCGTTGCTCGTCCCGTCGCCGCGGATCGCCGCGATCGGCAGGATGTAGTCGCCCACCCTGGTCCTCTTCAGTCCACCGCACTTGCCCAGGAAGAGCACGGCTTTGGGCTCGATCGCCGCGAGCAGGTCCATCACCGTCGCGGCCATCGCACTGCCCATGCCGAAGTTCAGGATCGTGATGTCCTCGGCCGTCGCCGACAGCATGGGGTGCGACCGGCCCATGACCTCGACGCCGAACCGTTCGGCGAACAGGTCGACGTAGTTGTGGAAGTTGCTCAGGAGGATGTACTTGCCGAATGCGTCCAGCGGGCGTCCGGTGTAGCGGGGCAGCCAGTCCTTCACGATCTCGGCCTTGGTCTTCACGTCAATCGGTCCCCTCTTCGGGCCAGCAATATCGGGTGTAGTCGTGCGTTCGCGGGTCGCCGCGAATGTGGTCGAAGGTGATCGAGTCGCCCAGCGAGACCAGACTCGAGGCGATCGTGCCGCGCCCGGGTTCATCCACGATGATTCGGTCGTCCCGGCAGAGCCGCGCGGCTGATGCCGGGAAGTCGCGCGGTACGAACCGGGAGCGAACAAGGCGGATTCGCGGGTCGTCCGGATCGTCGAGATCCAGGTTGGTCATCGCGTGGATGCCGGGCTCGAGAATGAGGACGACGACCTGGGCCGAACCGGGAGCCTGGATGACGAAGGCGTCATCGCGGTCGGCGAGCAGGTAGTTGCAGCCGCCGAAACCTCCCGAGGAGAGCTCGTCGCGGGCAAGTCGCGCCGCGTCCGCGGCCCGCCGGCAGGCCAGCAGGTCCACGGCCAGGAGCCCCTTGGAACGCGTCTGCTCGGGCCAGGGCAACACGCCATCGTTCCGGTTGGTGACGGCCACGACCAGGCCCGCGTCGTTGATGCCTAGCCAGGTTCCGGCCGTCGGGAACGAGCCGTCCGGGCCGAAGTCGGCCCCGGCCATCAGGCAGCGGAGCGAGCCGGTGCCCGTGCCGGATGGGTTTCCGGTCGCGGCACCAGCGCGTCGGCAGACCGGCGAGGTCATGGGCCGGGTGCGCCATTCCTCGCGGTTGGCCCCGATCCGCACCGGGGGACAGCCCTCGATCCGCCAGCCGATGAAGACCAGGCACATGGTTTGCCCGCGACACTCCCGATGGCTTGCCCGTTTGCTCGCTGCATTGACTTTGACCGGAGTCCGCCAATCCTACATCATGGCGAATCTGGTGCCGTCACCATAGCGGGCGGCGGAGCGGACCGAGGAATCGCAAGGGAGGCGCGGATGAACCGGCGGGCCATCGCCCTGCTGTCGGTGGGCCATTTCCTGATCGACCTGTGCCAGGGAATCGTCCCGGCGCTGGCGCCGTTTTTGGTGCAACGGCGGGGGTTTTCCAAGGCCGAGGCGGCCGGGCTGGTCTTCGCGATCAGCGCGACGTCGTCGGTGGTCCAGCCGATCTTCGGCCAGCTCGCGGACCGGCTCACGATGGCCTGGCTGCTGCCGGCGAGCCTGCTGCTGGCCGGCCTCTCGCTGGCCGTGGGCGCACAGGCGAGCAGCTATGGGGCCGTCCTCATTGCGTTCGGCCTCTCCGGCCTGGGCGTCGCGGCCTTCCACCCCGAGGCGGCGCGGCGGGTCAATCTCGCCAGCGGCGGCCAGCGGACGACCGGGATGAGCTTCTTCTCGATCGGCGGCGGCACCGGGTTCGCGATCGCGCCGGCGATCACGCTGGGGCTGATGAACCTGCGTGGCATGCCCGGTCTGCTCGTGCTGATCTACCCCACCCTCATCATCGCGGGGCTGTTCGTCGGGCGGGTTGGGCTGGCCGCGCTCCTGGGCCGTCTTGCCGACCCGTCCGGGATCTCCCCCCCTCATCCGACCGCCCGGCACGCGACCGAAGGCCACGACGACTGGCAGGCGTTCGGCATCCTGAGCGTCGCCACCGTGCTGCGCTCGATCGTCTTCTACGGGCTCAACACGTTCCTGGCGCTCTATTTCATGAGTCGATGGCACCTGACGGATACCCAGGCCAGCACGGCGCCCGTGGTATTTCTGGGCACCAGCATCGTCGGCACCCTGCTGGGCGGCTGGCTGGCGGACCGGTTCGGCCGGCGACGGGTCATGCGGGTGGGATTCACCGGGGGCGCCGTGCTGCTCGCCGCGTTCCTGATGATCCCGACGCCCGGCCTGGCCAGGGCGGCGCTCGTCCCGCTGGCGATCTTCCTGTTCCTGCCGACGAGCGTCCTGGTGGTGATGGGCCAGGAGTATCTGCCCCACCGCGTCGGGCTGGCCTCGGGGATGACGCTCGGCCTGGCGGTGAGCGTCGGCGGCATGTGTGCGCCGATCCTCGGCGCCATCGGCGATCGCCGCGGGATGAACCTGGTGCTGCTGATCCTGCTCGGCCTGCTGGCGATCGCGGCGGCCCAGACCTATGCCCTGCCGCCCGTCGGCCGCCGCAAGCCCGCGCGTGAGCCGGGCGGCGTCGACGAGCTGCTGCCGTTCACGGCCGATCGATGAGCAGCGGCAGGTAGTCGCGGGCCGCGTCGCAGAGCAGGTCGCGATGCATCCGCGTCGGGTCATTGAAGAAATCCACGCCGATGCCCGTGTCGACCGCGCGCGTGGCCATCAGGTCGAGCGCCTGGTCCTCGTCGCGGACCGACTCGGCGTAGATGATCCGCGGCCCCTCGCCCGGCTCGCCCAGCAGCCGGGCGAAATACTGGACCGTCAGGCTCTGCTGCCTCGGGAGCGCCGAGCCCAGGATCACGACCTTGAGTCCTTTCCACTCGTCCGGCGACATCTCGTTCCGCCAGGCCGTGACGCGCGCATGCAGGGCATCGAGCTCGGCGCGGGCCGCCTCGCCGACGTTCTTCATCACCAGGGCGTGCATCCTCCGCGCGAACGCGACCCGCTCGTCGCGCGTGCAGCGCTTCGCCTGGATCACGGCGTCGAGAAAGGCCCGGCTGTCGGCGTAGATCCGCCGGGCCCGGTCGAGCTGCTCGGCATCCAGCCCGTGGCCGGCGAGCGATGGCTCGGCGGCCTCCATCAATCGCCGGAGCTCGCGCATCTCGGCCAGCACCCCGTCGTCGAGTACCGCCGTATCCGCGTGCGGCGCGAGCAGGACGTCGAGCGCCAGAGGCACGTGCGCGACCCCCTTGAGGACGTGGTAGACCGCCGGCGTGTACGGGACCTCCGTGCGGGTACCCGCCCGGCGCAGGACCAGATGATCGCCGACGCCCAGGATCACCGGGCCGCCGTGCGCCAGCGTCTCCTGCTTGGTGCGGCGGTAGACGGAACGGAAGGCGTCGTTGAGCGTCACGAGCGGGTCGCCCGCCGGCGGCTTCTCGGGACCGCGGGGCGCGGTCGCCTGACCGATCGCCGCCCCTGCCAGGCCGGACATCACGACGAGGATGATGATGGCCCAATGACGGCGGATCCGCGCCGGGTTCGCTCTCGGAGGCATGTTGACTGGTCCCTCTCGTGGTGGGGCGCATTCGATCGCCGGCCGTTCCCATGGTTGCGGACGCCTACCGCGGATGCCTATCCTACTCGGTGCTCGTGCTCGGTGGGATACGGTGGTTCGGCCGTTGTCGCGGGCACTTCGGGGGTTTCCGTGGCGTTCTGGAGTCGCCTCTCATGGTCGCTCATCGGCTCGGGTTGAACGTGGCGGTCGCCCTGCTGGCCCTGGGGATCGCATCATCGGCGGCCCGGGCGCAACAGCGAGAATCGTCGTCCGTCCGGGCCGTTCGCGAGGTGCTGGAGCGCCAGGCGGCCGACTGGAGCCGGGGCGACCTGGACGGGTTCCTCGCGGGCTACTGGAAGTCGCCGAAGGTCGTCTTCCAGTCGGGCGGACAGCGGTACGACGGCTGGGAGGCGATGCGCGACCGCTATCGCCGCCGCTACCAGGCCGAGGGCCGCGCGATGGGGAAGCTCACCTTCAGCGCCCTGGAGATCGAGCCGCTCGGTCCCGAGGCCGTCCTCGCGCGGGGTCGATGGGACCTGAAGATGCCCGACGGCTCGACGCCGGGCGGGCTCTTCACCGTGATCTTCCGCAAGTTCCCCGAGGGCTGGAAGATCGTCCACGACCACACCTCGGCCGACGAACCGCGGCCCGCGACCTCGACGCCGGCCGCGAAGAGGCCCGGCTGACGGTCGAAAAGCCCCGCCACCTTTCAGCGGTCGATCAACCGCATCGCGGCCGCCGGGTAGCGTTCGCCCGCGGCGCTGCCCTCGGGAACCTGCTGCTCGAGCCAGGCCATGTCCTCGGGCGTGAGGACGACGTCCACCGCGCCGGCGTTCTCGCGCAGGTACGACCGACGCTTGGTGCCAGGGATCGGCACGATGTCGTCTCCCCGGTGGAGCAGCCACGCCAGCGCGATCTGGCCGACCGTGCACCCTTTGCGATCAGCCAGCGTCCCGACGGCCGCGACGAGCGCCTGGTTGCGGTCGAAGTTCTCGCCCTGGAACCGCGGGTAATTGCGGCGGAAATCGCCCTCGCCCAGCTCCTCGGCGCGGGGCACGCGGCCGGTCAGCAGGCCGCGGCCGAGCGGGCTATACGGCACGAACCCGATCCCCAGCTCGCGGCAGGCCGGCAGGATCTCGCGCTCGACCTCGCGCTCGAACAGCGAGTACTCCGTCTGGAGGGCCGTGATCGGATGGACGGCCGAGGCCCGGCGGAGCGTGCTCGGGCTGGCCTCCGAGAGCCCCAGGTGCCGCACCTTCCCCGCCCGGACCAGCTCGGCCATCGCGCCGACAGTGTCCTCGATCGGCACCTTCGGATCGACTCGGTGCTGGTACAGCAGGTCGATGTGGTCGGTCCCCAGCCGTTTGAGCGACGCCTCGGCGACCTCGCGCACGTGCTCGGGCCGGCTATCGGCGCCGACGATCGCACCCTTTTCATTGATCTTGAAGCCGAACTTGGTGGCGAGGACGACCTGGTCGCGTCGGTCGCGGATCGCGCGGCCGACGAGCTCCTCGTTGGTAAACGGCCCGTAGACCTCGGCCGTGTCGAGAAAGTTGATGCCCAGCTCGATGGCCTCGTGCAGGGTGGCCATCGCCTCGGCCTCGTCGGTCGTGCCGTAGGCCCAGCTCATTCCCATGCAGCCCAGCCCCATCGCGGAGACTTCCGGCCCACGGGCACCCAGTCGTCGGTACTTCATCGAGCGATACCCCCCCATTTGATCGACGCCCGGCCCGCTGCTCGAGGGCGCACCGCGGACGTCGGTATCCATCGGTATCAACATGGTAGGCCGGCATCGGCGACGGTCAAGCCGCCGCGGTCCGGTCGTGAAGGTGCGTACTCCGGCGCCGGGGGCGTGGTAGAATACCGGCTGTCACGCCCCGCCGGGCAAGGTTCACGACGATCCCAGGAGTTCGCGCGCACCCCCATGAGACCTCAGCAACGATCCCGAATCGTGTTTGCGGCCATCCTTGGAGCGACGATGGCCGGCTGCGGCGACAGCAGGCCGTCGCCCGCGGGCGGTCCCGGCGAGGGCCGCGGCACGAACTCAGCGAGCGGCGAAAAGGGCCGCCTCTTCGTCGTGACGCTCCAGACGATGAACAACCCGTTCTTCGTGGACCTCAATGACGGCCTCGCCCGCGTGATCGACGCTCACGGCGACCGGCTGGTGACGCTGGACGCCCAGTTCAATAGCCTCAAGCAGAGGAACGACATCTCGGACCTGCTCCAGCAGGACCCCGCGGCGATCTTCGTCAACCCGGTCAACTGGGAGGGCATCCGCGGCAGCCTGGCCGAGGCGAAGCGCAAGGGGGTGCCGGTGATCATCGTGGACGCACCGGTCAGCGACCCCTCGATGGTGCTGTCCCAGGTCGCTTCCGACAACGTCGAGGCTGGCCGCCTGGCGGCCCGGGCCCTCGCCGAGGTGAACCCGAAGGCCCAGGTCGCGATCCTGCATCACTCGATCAACAAGGCCTGCATCGACCGAGTTGAAGGCTTCCGGCAAGAGGCCGCGAAACATCCGGACATGAAGATCCTGGACACCCAGGAGGGCAAGGGGACGATCGAGGGCGGTCGACCCGTAATGCGCGACCTGCTCGGCCGCTTCCCTGACCTCGACGCGGCCTTCCCGATCAACGATCCCAGCGCCCTGGGTGCGATCTCGGCGATCGAGTCGGCGGGCAAGCTGGGCAAGGTCACCGTGGTCTCGGTCGACGGCTCGCGGCCGGCGATGGACGCCATCCGCGCTGGCAAGCTGCACTCGACCTCGGCCCAGTTTCCCGGCGAGATTGGCCGAGTCGCCGCCGAGGCCGCCTACGACCACCTCGCCGGCAAACCGGTGGATAAGGACATCAAGATCCCCGTCAAGCTCATCACCCGGGCCAATGTCGCCGCGGTCGAATCCGGACCGGAAGGCGGCGCCCCGGCGGCCAGGGGCGCAGGGAAATGACGTCCGACGAACCCGATGCCCCGGGTCCCCTGCTCTCGCTGCGCGGCGTGGTGAAGCGCTACGGCGGCGTGGTGGCGCTGGACGGCGTCGACTTCGACCTGCGGGCCGGCGAGATCCACGCGCTTCTGGGCGAGAACGGCGCGGGGAAATCGACGCTCATCCGGGTCCTGGGCGGGGTCGTGCGGCCCGACTCGGGGACGATCGCGATCGACGGGCGCCTTGTCCAGGTCCGCGGCACCGCCGACGCGGATGAGCTGGGCATCCGGCTGATCCACCAGGAGCTCTCGCTGGCGCCGAACCTCTCGTCGGCCGAGAACATCCTGCTCGGCCGCGAGCCGACCCGGCTGGGATTCTGGCTCGACCGGAGGCGGCTCGAGGCCCAGGCCGCGACGCTGGTCGACGAGTTGGGGATGCCCGAGATCGGGCCGGTGCGTACCCGCGTCGCCGAGCTGAGCATCGCACGCCGGCAGCTCGTCGAGATCGCCCGGGCGCTGGCCGTCCGGGCGAGGATCCTCGTGCTGGACGAGCCGACCGCGTCGCTCTCTCAGCACGAGGCCGAGACGCTCATGGCCCGGCTTCGCCGCCTGCGCGAGCAAGGGGTGGGGATCATCTACATCTCGCACCGGCTGGAAGAAATCCGGCGCCTGGCCGACCGGATCACAGTCCTGCGCGACGGGCGGAACGTCGGCACCCGCGCCGCCGGTTCCGTCGAGCCCGACGAACTGGTCCGGCTGATGGTCGGCCGCGACGTCTCGGCCACGCCGCCGCGTCCACCCTGGAATCCCGGCCCGGTCGTCCTTTCGGTCGAGGATCTGCATGCCGAAGGCGTGAACGGCGTCCGCTTCGAGCTACGCGCCGGCGAGGTGCTCGGCCTGGCGGGCCTGGTCGGCTCGGGCCGTACCGAGCTGGCCCGGGCGCTCTGCGGGCTCACCCTGATCCATTCGGGCCGGATCGTCGTGGATGGCCGGGCGATCGTCCCGCGCTCGCCATGGGATGCCCGCGCTGCCGGGCTGGTTCTCGTGCCCGAGGATCGCAAGGGCGAGGGGCTCGTCATGACCGGCTCGGTGGCCTATAACCTCGCCCTGCCCTGGACCGGCGAGTGGATCCACGGCGTCCGGGTCGACGGCCGCCGCCGCGCCGGGATCGTCGAGCGCGCCATGACGCGGTTCGGCATCAAATCCGACCATCCCGAGCGTCTGGTCGGCACGCTCTCCGGCGGAAACCAGCAGAAGGTCGTCGTCGCTCGGTGGATGGAGCGCCCGCCGCGCGTCCTGATCCTCGACGAGCCGACCCGCGGCGTGGACGTGAAGGCCCGGGCCGAGATCTACGGCGTCCTCGGCGACCTCGTCGAACGCGGCATCGCCGTCCTGCTGGTCTCATCGGATCTGCCCGAGGTGATGGGGCTATCTCACCGCCTGGCCCTCTACCGTGATGGTCGCATCCTCCGCGAGTTCCCGGCCGAAGGCGCTGACCCGGTTGAGATCATGGCATCCCTCGTCGGCCCGGGCGCCGACCAGGATTCCTGAGTCACCGGAGAGTCGGGAACGACCCGCGGCATTTCTCGTCGACATCCTCGTCCCTTCGACGGACTGCGCGGGGCGGAGTTCCGGAAAAAAAACCGTCCCTGTCCGGTCGGGAGCCGGAGGGCAATGAGATAGTAGGACCAGAGGCGCACGCCCTCCGGGAAGCCGTCGCGTTGAGGCGTCGCGGGGCGCATCGGCCCCCGACTCCGGCCTTGCCGGCGACGCATCCCCCAGCCGGGTCCGGCGACCGCCTGTGCTCTTGAGTGCCGCGATCGCTGCGCGCCCGGCGGATTGTTCCTGCCGTCTGATCAACCTCGCGGATCGCGAGTCGCATCGCCCTGCGCGCTGGCGGCCCGATCCGATTTCTCTCGCACCCCGGTGGAGACGACACCATGTTTGGTAAGAGCGAACGGCCCGTAGCGAGAGGGAACGAGACGAGCAAGCTGCGACGACCCCGGGGTCGCGCCGCCGGCGGGATCCCGGGCCCGCCAATTCGCCCGCGGGGGAGGACGGCTGCCCGATTCCTCAACTATGAGGTCCTCGAGGCCCGCCGGCTCCTCTCGGGCGATCTCACCAGCGACATCGCCCAGCTCCTGAGCAACGGTCAGACGACCAGTCCGGTCGACCTCGGCACGGTCTCCCTTGGCAACGACCTCAACTTCAGCGATGTCACGGTTTCCTTTCCGTCCGGCCTGACGCAATCGGGATCGGACTGGACGGGGACGATTTCGGTCTCGGCAGCATCAGCCTCGCTTGCGATCGGTTCGGCCGTCTCGGCACAGATCACCGGCCAGGGCACGGCGCCGGGAATCACGGGCAGCTATACGCTGACCAACCAGCCTGCCGGCCAGGGAGCCTACCAGCTCTCGGCTAGCCAGTTCGACCTGACGCTGAGCGACCTGCTGACCGCCCATGCCTCGAACATCGCGATCGACTACAGCCCCACCGCCGCCGCCGGTCAGGACCTGGTCAAGGTGGGAAGCCTCTCGGCCACGCTCCTCCCGTTCGACAACACGACGGTGACGGTCGACAATCTCGACATCCTCGACAACGGCTTCACCCTGGGTGACGGGACCATCACCGCCCCGCCAATCACGCTGGGGAATGTCCTGTCGATCGACCAGCCGTCGTTGACGCTGAGCGACGTCGGTTACACCAATGGTGCGTGGACCGGCACCATCGGCCTGACTGCGTCCACCGCCTCGCTCTTTCCCGGCCAGAGCGATTTTTCCGCCACCGCGAATGCACCCGGCGGCAGTTACAGCGTTGCCAGTCAGACGTTGACGCTCTCCGCCGGAAACCTGGATCTGAACGTCGGCCACGTCTTGCAGGCGACGGGCTCGAAGCTGAGCTTCTCTCTAGATAACTCGCAGTCGCCCCCGGCCGCGACCTTCGACGCCGGGTCGATCTCCCTGACTTCTCCCGACTTCCCCGACGCCACGGGTACGATCGCGGATTTCAGCGGAACCAATGCCGGATTCACCATCGGTTCGGCCAGCCTGACCGGCTCGAGTGCCGTCACGTTCAGCAACGTCCTGAAGCTCTCGAGCCCGTCGCTGAGCGTCTCGAACTTCTCCTACACGCCCGGCGCCGCCACGCCGGTCACGGGCACGATCCAGGTCGGCGGTACGGTCGAGCTGTTCCCCGGGCAGAGCCGCTTCAGCACCGCGGTCAGCGGCTTCACGGCATCGTATGACATTGGGGCCACGACGTTCGACATCCAGGCCAGCTCGCTGGAGCTGGACCTGGGCAAGGTGCTGAAGGCCACGACGGGCGCAGTCGACTTCACGTTCGATGACTCGAGCGGCACGCCCTCGGTCAGTTTCGATGTCAAGGATGTCGGCCTGTCGTCCCCGGACTTCCCTGGGCTCACCG
>DAIDHB010000433.1 GCA_027452145.1 Planctomycetales bacterium | reverse complement strand
GCAAAGCTACTTCCTGGTGCACGGTGGCAAGAAGTACGACTCGAAGGCCATCGTCGGGGTCGCCTACGGGTACGAGAACCCGGACCACGGGCCGCTGAAGAGCCAGGAGTTCAGTGGGGGCCGGCAGACGGTGCAGGCTTGTCTGGAACGGCTCGGGTTCGAGGTCGAGGTAGAATGAGGATGCCTGCCTGGTGTCCCGGGGGCGTCGATTATGATGCAGTGAGAGAGCTGATCGACCGGCGTGGACCGGCCCCGGATGCTCGCCGCAGGCCGGTCCCGTTGACGACGACGTCCCGCGAAGCCTGCCATGCCCTCGCCGTTCCCCGGTATGGATCCTTACCCGGAGAGCCCGGAGGTCTTCCCGGACTTCCACGATAGCTTCATCACCTATCTGCGCGAGGCGCTCCAGGCCGAGCTGCCCGCGCCCTACTTCGCCGCCCTGGGGCGAAGGCTCTGGATCGAGGCCTCCCGGCGCTCGATCGGCCCCGACCTGGAGGTGCGCCGCGGCCGGACATCGGGGCACGCGTCGCGTGGAATCTGCCGCGGCCGTCGTGGATCAACCTGTCGCTCCGCACGATGAGATCCGCGAGCCATTCATCGAGATCTCCACCCGCGGCGAGGACGGCAAGCGGCTCGTGGCGTCGATCGAGGTGCTCAGCCTCGCCAGCAAGACGCCCGGCGAGCACGGGCGCGAGCTCTATCGGCGCAAGCAGGAGGAGATGCTCGCCACCGCAAGTCGGGTCCACCTCGTGGAGCTCGACTTCCTCCGCGCCGGCGAGCCGACGACGGCGGTCCCGCCGGACGCGGCCCGCGAGGCGTGCGGGCCGTTCGATTATCACGTCTCGGTGCGCCCCTTCGACGACCCGGACACGTTCCACGTCTACCCGATCCGCCTCGAGGACCGGCTGCCTCTCGTGGCGATCCCGCTTCTGCCCGGCGATCCGCCCGTGACGCTCGACCTCCAGGCCGTTTTCGACCGCTGCTACGACGCGGGCCCGTACAGCCGCGAGATCCGTTACGGAGTCGACGCCGTGATCCCTCCGCTCGACCCCGGCCGGGCCGCCTGGGCCGATCGGGTCGTGCGGGCCGGGCCGGCCGGAGCGTGACACATCCCGCCGGAGGTCCCGTCCGGGATTTGCTTTGCGCGCCGGGGATTTTATACTCAATGGCGTCATGATTCCGCCGAATACTTCCGAGGCGGAGGCAAGCTTCCCGCGCGGCGCCGGCATCGTCACCTGGCCGGCGGTTCGGATGTGAACCCATCGGTGGATTCTCGGATTTCCCTTCCATCTGTCGCTGTGGATGGTCCGTGGCGCAAAGGCGGTGACACCATGCTGGGACGAGTCCTGGTCCTCTCGGCCAGTGCGGGGGCCGGCCACATGCGGGCGGCGGAGGCCATCGAGAAGGCCATCCGCATCCGAGGCGCGGCGGACGACGTGCAGCACCTGGACGTGCTGAAGTACACCAACCAGGTGTTCCGCCACTTCTATTCCAGGGCGTACATCGACCTGGTGAACAAGGCCCCCGAGATCCTGGGCTGGCTGTACGATTACCTCGACGACCCGAAGAAGCAGGACGACCCGATCCGCGCGGCGTTTGACCGGCTGAACGCCAACCCGTTCGTCCGCTACCTGCGCCGGTACCAGCCGGACGTGGCGATCTGCACCCATTTCCTGCCTTCGGGGATCATCTCGTCGTTGAAGGCCGCCGGGAAGGTCCGGGTGCTCAACTCGGTCGTGGTCACGGACTTCGACGTGCACGCCATGTGGCTCTGCCCGCACGCCGAGCAATATTTCGTCGCGCTTGATGAGACCAAGGTGCACCTGAAGGCCCTGGGGATCCCCGAGCCGCTGACCACCGTCTCGGGCATCCCGATCGATCCGGTGTTCGCCGCCCGCAAGGAGAAGGGAGCGATGCGGCGCAAGCACGGGCTGGAGGAGGATCGGTTCACGATTCTGGTCTCGGCCGGGGGGTTCGGCGTCGGGCCGGTGGGGCATTTGATGAGGGCCCTGGACCAGCTCCGGCACTCGGCGCGGGTGGTCGCCGTCTGCGGGCGGAACGAGGCGCTGCGGGCCGAGCTGACCGAGACGGTCGCGTCCTTTCCCGCGACGTCGCACGTGGATTTCACCCTCCTGGGCTTCACGACCGAGATGGACGAACTCATGAGCGCGGCCGACCTGTTCGTGGGCAAGCCGGGGGGCCTGACGACCTCGGAGGCCCTGGCCAAGGGGCTGCCCATGGTCGTGATCAACCCGATTCCGGGCCAGGAGGAGCGGAACTCGGACCACCTGCTGGAGGAAGGCGTCGCCATCCGGTGCAACAACCTGCCGGCCCTGGCCTACAAGATCGATACCCTGCTCGAGACGCCGGGGAAGCTCGAGCGCATGGCCGAGAACGCGCGCAACCTCGGCAAGCCCGGCGCGGCATTCGCGGTGGTGGACCGCCTGGTGGCGCTCTGCCGGGCGAGGGCCGAGGCCCCTGCCCCGTCGCCGGCACTCGGCAAGCCGCGGTATGCCATCGCGCGCCGGCACTAGGGATGAGACCCGCTCCCTCGCGTTCCAACCGGAGGACATCATGACGGCGACAGAATCCCGATGCGGCCTGTTCCCGCGGACCTTTCTCGGCGTCGCCGGTTTGATACTGGCTGTGGGAGTGGGCGTGGGCGCCTCGTCGGCCGCGTTCGCGGCACCGCAGGCGGCGGCCAGGGCGAAGGCCAGGGCGCAGGCGGGCCGGACGCTCAGGTTCGAGACCTTCCAGGACCGCGGCGAGGAGTATCGCTGGCGGCTCAGGTCGTCGAACGGGCAGGTCATCGCCACCTCGGGCCAGGGCTACAAGGATAAGCGCGACCGCGACAGCGCGATCGAGCGCATCAGGAAGGACGCCGCGACGAAGCTCAAGTTCGAGAGCTTCGAGGACAATGCGAAGGCCTACCGATGGCGGCTGAAGGCGAGCAACGGGCAGGTCATCGCCACCTCGGGCCAGGGCTACAAGGACAAACGGGACTGCGAACACGCGATCGACGTGATCAAGAAGGGGGCCGCGAACGCCAGGGTCGAGGAGGCGAAGGAGGAGTAGCCGGGCGGTGCCCGGGATGGCCGCAGCCCGGGAGACTAACTGTCGAGACCATGCCCGATCGGGAGGGCGAGCCTCCCGGCGAGCCAGGATACGGGGATGCCGACGCGCTATCCCGGCTCGGCGGGAGCCTCGCCCTCCCATCGCACCGCGACGGCCTCTTCGGGAGGGCGAGCCTCCCGGCGAGCCGCGTTCAGCACACGCCGGGGCCGAATCCGGGCTCGGCGGGGGGTTCGCCCTCGCACTTCCTGGGACAGACTCTCAGCCGAAGATCGCCCGGATGGGCCGGCCCTCGGCGAGCCGGTAGGGGCGGCCGGTGAGATCGATGATCTCGCGCGCCGGGTCGAGGCCCAGCCGCCAGTAGAGCGTGGCGGCGAGGTCCGCCGGCGTGACGGGGTCGGCGTCGGGATAGGCGCCCAGCTTGTCGCTGGCTCCATGGGCGATCCCGCCGCGCACGCCGCCGCCGGCCAGGACGATGCTGTAGCAATAAGGCCAGTGGTCGCGGCCGGCCGTCCCGTTGATCTTCGGCGTCCGGCCGAACTCGCCCATCGCGATGACCAGCGTCTCCTCCAGCAGCCCCCGCGCGGTCAGGTCGTCGACCAGCGCGGCAAAGCCCCGGTCGGCCGGCGGCAGCAGGGCGTCCTTGTGGCGCGGGAAGACGTCCTGGTGCGAGTCCCAGTTGGCGGTCTGTCCATTGTGCTGGCCGTCGTAGACCGTGACGAACCGGACGCCCGCCTCGACCAGCCGGCGCGCCAGCAGCATCGACTGCCCCAGCTTGTTCCGCCCGTACCGGTCGCGGAGCCTCGGATCCTCCGCCGACAGGTCGAACGCCCGCCGCACGGCCGGCGAGTGCAACAGCCCCAGCGCCTTCTCGGTGTAGACGTCGGCCGGGTCGGGAATGTGGGTCGCAGCGGGCGCCGATGCTGATGTCGATGCCGAAGGCGGTCGGTCCTCGATCCGTCGACGGCGGGCGTCGAGGCTTCGCAATAGCTCGGCGCGGTGATCCAGCCGGTCGATCGTGACCTCGGCGGGCAGGTCCAGGTCGCCCAGGCGAAAGTCGGGCGCGCCGGGGTCGGCGTTGACCTGGAAGGGGACGTTCGCCGAGCCCAGGAAGCCCGCCTCCTGGCCGGGGAGCTGCACCACGTTGTACATCACGTGCGGCAGCGCCACCGAGGTCGGCAGGCCGGGGCGCGGTGGCAAAAGGGCCGTCAACGTCGCGCCGTAACAGGGCGGGTCGTTGCGGTCGTTGCTGAGGAGCTCGAGGTCCCCCTTGGCCGGGTTGCGGCCGCAGAGCGTGGCGAAGGCCGCCGCGTTGTGATTGGTCATCGGGTGGTGCATCGCGCGCAGGATCGCCAGGCGGTCCATCACCCGCGCGGTGTGCGGCAGGTGCTCGCAGACAAATAGCCCCGGCGCACTCGTCGCGATCGGGCCGAACACCCCGCGGACCTCCGCCGGCGCCTTCGGCTTCATGTCGACGGTGTCGATGTGGCTCGGGCCGCCGTAGTAGAACACCAGGATGCACGATCGGATCGGCGCCGGCCCTCGGCCCGGCCGGCCAGGTCCATCCGCATCCCCCCTGCCCTCGCGTGCCGCCGCCGCCGTTGCGGCCCGGGCCTCGGCGCGCAGGAGCGCCGGCAAGGTCAGCCCCAGCGATCCCAGGCCGCCGACCTTCAGCAGCCGGCGACGAGTGAGGCTCGGGCCCAGATGCGAGTTCCGTTCGTCGTTCATCGCCACCGGCCCTCCTGTCTCGAGGCGCTCCCTCCGCAGGCCGACGGCTCGGGAAAGGCGAGAGAATCCCGTTCCCCGCTGCGCCATCAGGCCGATCCGAATGTTTAACGATTATTGGAGAGTAGGCTTCCGGGCGGCGGTTTGCAACGGTGTTCTCGACGGGTTGAGCCGGGCGGAGGCAACTGGCAAGGGATTTGCTATGGAAGAAATGAAACCCTTCGGAGAATTGGCATTCGGCGACGAATGACCTGGGGCCGAGGGGGTCATTTACCGAGGGATGGCGGCGCCTGCCTGGCTGCCGCCACAGAAGGGCGGGCGTGCGCTCATGGGATTCCACTCGTTCTCGCTGGATCCGCGGACCGTGCTGGGCGTCGGCCCCGAGGCCACGCTGGAGGAGATTCACGACGCCTACCGGGCGAAGTCGAAGAAGCATCACCCCGACCTCGGGGGCGACGAGTGGGCCTTTCGCATGGTGGCCCGCGCGTACGAGGTGCTGAAGACGACCGCCGGGACGCCTGGCGAGTCGCGCCCCTATAATCGCGAGCCCGCCGGCGCGGCGGCCGAGAGCCGTCCGACCGGCCCCTGGTCGTGGACTGCCGGTCCGTGGTCGGCCGGGACGGGCGAGAGTGCCGGAGCGGGTGCGGGAGCTGGAGCCGGCGCCGGCGCAACGGCCGGCCCCTGGCCGGGCGCCGGCGCGGCCGAGGGCGCCTCGTCGGCCAAATCCGAATCGGACGCCGCCCCCACGCCGGACCTCGATCCGTCGCGGATTCGCGAGGTGGACGTCGAGCTGATCTGGACCCGGTTCGAGAACGACCGGCCGGCCCGGCTGCTGGCCGAGCGCGACGCGGATGACTCGACCCTGAGCGTCTGCATGGTGATCTCCTGGCCCGAGGCCGGGCTGGTCGACCAGGCCGCCGGATACCCCGGCGCGGCCGAGAGCCTCCGCGCCCTGATCGAGCTGTTCGACCGGCTCCGCGAGGAGAAGGCTGTCATCGCGGCCCGTTCGCGGATCGAGGACGGCCGGTTCGTCGGCTGGCTCAGCTACCCCGACGTCCTGGCGGCGCAGGACGCGATCCTGGTCGTCCGCGACGCCTTCCGCGCCAATGGACTTGTGATCAAGCTCCAGACCCGCGACGAGCGCATCCCGTTTGACTGGCACGCCGAGGCCAACGCGCCCGTCATGTCGCAGGCTTCCTGAAATCGCGCTGCGGCGTCGCATGAGCGGGTCCCACCACCGAACAAATCGTAGTCGAGTAAATAAAAGACCATGAACACTTCAAATTCGTAACCGCGAAAAACGCGAAACACGCGAAAAAGAAGAGCGGAGAGCGAGCCGACGGCGACGGCGATTGCGAGCCTCCTTCCCTCCCATTTCCTTTTCGCGCCTTTCGCGTTTTTCGCGGTTAAGTAAATCTGGGTCTCTCATGCTTCATGCCTGTCCGGGAGGATTCGCGGTTCAATCCCGGTCCCTCATTATTCAGCCTTGTACGGGATGACCTTGAGGTCGCCCAGGTCGCGGACCTCGCCGGGTTTGACGACGATCTCGCGGAACAGGCGGCCGGTGAGCATGACCCCCTGCGCCGCGTCGCCGCCGTACTCCAGGCCCGGTACCAGCCCCTCGAGCCGGAACCGGCCGTCGGGGCCAAGCCGGACGCCGCCGCCGATGTCGCCGCCCGGCAGGATGGCCTGGCGCTCGGGCCGTTCGGGGTCCGGGTCCCCCGCGCTCATGATCCCCACGTTCGGGCGCGGCTCGCCCTCGTCGTCGACGATCCGGCCGGTGATCGTCCCCCACGGCTGGAGCCGGAGCGTTATCGGCCCGGCCTCGTCCCCCCTGAGATACACCGAGCCGATGAGCTTGCGGCCGTGGTGCCGCACGGTCACCCGCCGGGGGTGCGACGGGTGCAGCGCGCGGATCGTGATCGTCGTCGCTGGCTGGTCCTGCGGTATCGATCCGAACAGGTCGCCGATGCCCGTCGCGGACGTCCCGGCGACCGGGCGGCCCTCGGGGTCGACCGGTCGAATCTCGATCGTCCGGCCGGGGTCGACCTGGAGGTTGACCTCGGCCGTGGAGTCCTTCGGGTCGAGGTTGAGCTCGGCCAGGACGTGGTAGCCCAGCACGGCGCAAAGACTCGGCGCCGTCTCGATCCGGTACGTCTTCGGGTCGTATCCCGCGATCGCCTCGGCGCCCAGGTAGCCGCGGTAGCGATCCTCCTCGCTGGCGCGGAAGCCGATGACCCCGCGGCCCGGCAGGGCGACCACCTCGAACCGGCCGTCCTGGTCGACCGGGTGGCTGGTCGGGCGTCCCAGCCGGTAGCCCGGATAGTCGCTGATATGAGGGTTGTTGGCGAACTCGTAGACGTGCACATAACCCGGGACCGGCCGGCCGGTGGTCTTGTCGGTCACCCGGCCGCGGAGGATGATGGCCCGCCTGAGCGCGAAGTCGAACCGCAGCGGTTCGAATGCCCGCGAGCTGCCGGAGGTCTTGAGCGTCGCCCGCGGATAGGGCATCTCCGGGCCCGGCTGGGCGAAGATCCGGTAGGCCGGGGCCGGCGGCAGGCCCTCGATCCGGTAATGGCCGTTGGCGTCGGTCATCGCGGCGACGCCCTCAGCCGGGATCAGGCTGGAGCTGTCGAACACCGCCGCGCGCAGGCCGACGCGCGCCAGCGGCCGGCCGGTGTCGACGTCGGTGACCACGCCCTCGACCGGCTTGCTGGGCTCGACGACGTGCTCGAACCGGCGGGCGTGGTAGACGACCGGCTCGGTCCTCCGGAGCGTTTCCACCGGGACGCGGAGGTCGGCCCCGTCGCGGCCGGCGACATAAAGGTGCGACGTGGCGATCGACGGGCCCGAGACCTCGAGCTCGGCGAGCTGGTCGGGGCCGACGCCTTCGAGCCGGAAGCGCCCATCGGACCCGGCGGCCGCGGCGAGGGTCGAGTCCTTCGGCGTCATCCCCTGCCCCGTCGAGTCATTCGGCGTCATCCCCTGTCCCGGATACCGCCCGCGCTTTCGCGTTCCCTCGAGCCATTGGCCGAGATCACCCGAGCGCGGCGACCAGACCCGCACGGCCCGGACCCGGGCGCCGGCGACCGGGCGGCCCTCCAGGTCGAGGATCCTTCCCTCGATCGAGCCGGTGGGCGCGGCCGGTGTCGGCTTCCCCTTCGGATCGTCGCCGCGGGACCTGGCTGGCGGGAGGGCTGGTGCTTTCGCGTGATCCTCGCCCCGGTGTTCGTTCGCCCGCCCGGGCCCGAGCGTGACGATACCCGTTGAGATCATCGCGGTCGCCGCCACGCCGGCCAGGAGCATGGCAGCGACCTTGAGCCGGGTTGTCGTGGCGAGTCCCCCGAGGATGAACGAGGCGATCGCACTGGCGCCGATCGAGGCGGATCCGCCCGTCGCCGCGACGACCGCCGATCGCGCCAGCGCGGCCGGGACGGATGCCCGCGCCCCGGCCGAGCCCAGCAGACTCGCGGTGCCGACACCAACGCTGATGCCTCCCGTGACGCCCCGGCGGATCAAGCGCTCGCGGAGCTGCTGGCGCCCCCGGACCAGCCGGTGGCGCAGGGTCGGCTCGGTCCAGTGCAGTTGTCCGGCGGCCTGCTCGTAGGTGAGGCCCTCGAGGTCGCAGAGCACCACGGGCAGGCGGTGCCGGTCGGCCAGCCGGTCGAGCTCCTCGTGCACGATCGCCGGGAGATCGGGCTCCGGACCGGCCGAGGGGGTAGGAGCGAAGTTGTGCTGCCCCGCCATCGCGGATGCCTCCGCCTCGTGCCGCCTGCGCCGACGCCTGGCCCCGCTGGCCTGCACCGCCGCGCGGAAGGCGACGCGATGCAGCCAGCCCCCGAGCGAATCGCCGGCGCGCACCGATCGCGCCTTCCTCGCCAGGACCAGGAAGGTCGCCTGGAAGGCGTCCTCGACGTCGTGCTCGTGCTTCAGCACGGCGCGGCAGGTCGCCAGGACCATCGGGCCATGGCGAGCCACCAGCGCCTCGAAGGCCGCCTGATCGCCCGAGTCGGCGAACCGGGCCAGGAGCTGCCCGTCGCCGAGGCCGACGGCCGTGCCGTCGCCGAACAGGTCGCGGAGGTGCCGCAAGGTGCCTCCCAGTGCGCCGGTGGACATGGATGGAGTCCCTGGTTGGTTTTCCATTTTCCGTTGAGAGTTGGCGTCCGGGCGCCGACGGTCCGACGGTCATTATCCGATGGCTGCGCCGGCCAGCCGGCCAGCCCCCGGAGGAGGAAACCCCAGAGACACCGAGACACAGAGATCGGACCGAGAAGAGAAGACAAGAGGACTCGAGGCCGGCTCACCCCGGCCGATCTCCCAGGCCCCGTCCCCCAAGTGTCTTCTCTTCCGGTCTCTGTGTCTCGGTGTCTCTGTGGTTCATGATTCCTGATTGATAAGTTGTTGCCGGCTCGGCCGCGCTGAGTCCTCTGCTGTGAACATTTTTCCATGTTCCTGGCGAGCCCTCGACTGGTGGATGAAGCCCGACCCACGACGGATTCGGACGGAGACTCCTCACCACAGCGGGCACAGAGAGCACAGAGTCGGACCGAACGGGCCGTGTACCAGGTAAGAGCGTCCGCCGCCCCGGATCCTCCCGGCGATTCCGATCCGAGCGGA
>DAIDHB010000432.1 GCA_027452145.1 Planctomycetales bacterium | reverse complement strand
GGAGCTTCTGGCGCGGCACCTGGAGCGGGAGGAGGCCGCGAGCCCGGCCGACGAGGCGGGGTTCGAGGACAGCGAGATCGGCGAGCGGCTGCGGCGGTATCTGCTGGCGAATAACCGGACCTTGATGCGGATCCTCGACACCGTGCAGAAGCGCCGCCGCGAGCGCGAGACCGATCGGACCACGCCCCGGCCGCCCGTCGGTCCGTCGGCCGGGAGACCCGACCCGGCCGGCCCGGCCGCAACGCTCCCAAACCTATCCTCCGCCGAGCCGGCCGCGGTCCTCGCCGATCGGCCTATCCACCCGCCTGCCGAGTCCCGCGTCCCGCCCGTCGCCGAGCCGAGCCGGCCCGCGGCCGTCCCCGCCGCACCTGCCGTCACCGAAAAAGGGACGAACGAAGCCAAACGCCCCGCCGCCCTTTCGGCCGCGGCGCGGCAGTTCCTCGGCATGATAACGATGCTCTTGCTGGTCCTTTCGATCCGCCCGGTATCGGCGAGCGCGGGCGAGTCGCCGGTTCAAACCCTGTCATCGCCGCCGGTCAGGGTACAGGAGAACGAACGAACCCAACGGCCCGGCGAGATTCGAGGCTTCGCGCCGGCAACCTCGGCGAATGACCCGCAATGGTCCGGACAGATCAGCCCGCGGCGCGGTCTGGGTGATCGGAAACCATGCCGGGCGCGGGTCTCCTCCTGACCACCGCGTCCTGATCTTCGGCCGGTGTCCCAACGCCACGCCCATCGCGTGTCTGCGGTCGTTCGGGGTCCGAAAAGGGACCACGAATGACACGAAGGGCACGAATGGGAGGGAAGCGAGCGTGCGCCCGGTCCTGATTCGTGGTATTCGTGTCATTCGTGGTCAAAAACCCGTGTCAGGCTCCGATCTCCTTCCTGGCGAACGCCGAGGCCATGAACGCCCGACCGTCCCTTTCGTGAGATTTCGTGTTTTTCGTGGTTCTCTTCCCGTCCTCTCGCGGCTGTCTTCCGGTCCTGTCTTCTACTCCGGTCGCTGGGCCTCGGCGAGAACGGTCCAGAAATCGGGAATCTCGTGGGATGGCGGCTCGCGGCCGCTGTCATCAGGGTGACGCGAGAGGTAGCCGACAGGTGTAAGGGGGCCACTCGAACGATGAATCCGGACGACCTGGGCCGACTGATCGACCGGCACGCCGATTCGCTGCGGCTCTATGCGCGGCAGTGGACCGACATGGCCGACGACGTCGTCCAGGAGGCGTTCCTGAGCCTGGCCCGGCAGCGGGCCGTCCCCGAGAACCCGGCCGCCTGGCTGTTCCGCGCCGTGCGCAACGGCGCGATCAACGCCGCGGTCGCTGCCCGCCGCCGTCGTCGCCACGAGGAGCGCGCCGCCGCCTGGCGGCTCGCCGGCTGGTTTACAGGGGCGGTCGACGACGGCCGGACCGGAGCCGGATCGGGACTCAGCTCAGGCTCGCTCGAGCTGGACCCGTCCGACGCCGAGGCCGCGCTGAAGAGTCTGCCGCTCGACCAGCGCGAGGTCATCGTGGCCCACCTGTGGGGCGGCCTCACTTTTGAACAGATCGGCGAGGTCTCGGGGACCTCGTCCAGCACCGCCCACCGGCTGTATGCCGCGGGGCTTGCCACGCTCAGGGAGCGATTGGGGGTCGCATGTCCCGGATCCCGGACCAGCACGAAGACCAGGACCGGCAAGAGCCCGGGCTGACCGAGCTCGAATCGGCCCTGAAGGCCCTGGCACCGGCTCCCGCGGTGGTCGACCGCGACCGCCTGATGTTCGAGGCCGGTGTGGCCTCGGCGCGTCGGTCGGTCTCGGTCGCCAGGCGACTGGCCTGGCCATCGATCGCCGCCGCGCTCGGGTTGATCGTCGCCGGCGAGTCGGCCGCGCTCGTGCTTCAGCCCGGCCCGAGGGTCGTCGAGCGCGTGGTCGTCGTCCGCGAGCCGGCCGTGCCGGCGCTGGAGAAGTCGACGCCCGCGCCCGAAACCCCGGCGTTGACTTCCACCGAGGCGCCGGCCCTCGCCGGCAATCCGCTCGAGCCGGTCTGGGGCGACCCGACGCGGGCGCTCTGGCCATCGCGGTGCGCGACCGTGGCCGATGCGCGGTTGACCTCCGACCTGGCGCTGGCGCTCGCCCTCGACCCGCCGGTCGAGCCGGGCTTCGGCTCCGCCACGGACGCGTCACCGTCCGCTTCCGACGCATCCGATCTTTCGAGCCCGCCGGCCTCGGTCGGCGAGCTGAGGCGGCAACTCTGGCAAGACCCGCTCCGTCCTGGAGGCCCATCATGAAGCTGATGTCTCGATTCCTGACCGCCCTGGCGTGCGCCGTGCCGATCCTGGTCGGCGCCGCCCCGTCGTTCGCGCAGGACGAGCCCCCGCCCGTCACGCGAATTGTCCTGCACCCCGTCGGCGAGCCTGTGCCGGCGCTGAAGTACCGGCTCCTGCCCGGCCGGGCCGATCTGGTGCCCGGCAACGCCGCGATCTTCTACCACCGCGCCATCCAGATGATGCTGGAGAGGCAGACTCAGCATCTGACCGACCGCGACCCCGCGTCGCGTGCGCGAAAGGACGACACGGAAGCCTTCGGCTGGGCGACGGGCCCGCTGAAGGACATCCCGCTCGACCGGGCGCGCGCCTATGTCGATCAATACAGTAACGTCTTCCCCGAGGTCGAGCTGGGCGCCAGCAAGATCGACTGCGACTGGGAGTTCGACGCCCGCACCGAGGCCTTCAGCCTCAACATCGCCGAGATCCAGCAGATGCGGTCATTGTGCTCGCTGGTGGTGCTCAAGGCTCGCGTGGCAATACGCGACGGCCGGCTGGACGAGGCCGCGCACTGGATCCAGGTCGGACTGGCCATGAGCCGGCACGTCGCCCACGGCCCGATCATGATCCAGGCGCTGGTCGGCGTGCACGAGACGAGCATTTGCTGCACCGCGCTGGAGGATCTGATCCAGGCTCCCGGCACACCAAACCTCTACTGGGCCGTGGCCGAACTGCCGCGTCCCTTCATCGAGCTGACCTCGATCGACCCCGAGCGCCTGATGCTCGAGCGCGAGCTGCCGCGGCTCCGCGAGCTTGACGGCTTGCCGTGGAGCGTCGAGCAAGGTCGTGCGTTCTCCAGGGAGATCCAGTCGAAGCTGCTACCCCTGGTCGGGTCGGGATCGCCGCCTGCCGGCGCGAGGGGCGGTCGCGACTGGGCCGCCACCGCCATGGTCACCGCCGCGGTCGCCCAGGGCTATCCCGCGGCCAGGCGCTCGCTGATCGCCCGCGGCCGGCCCAGGGACCAGGTCGAGGCCATGCCGGCCGTGCAGGTCGTCTTCCTCGACGCCTACCTCGATTACCAGATCTATCGCGACGACGTCTTCAAATGGGCTGGCCTGCCGTTCCCCGTGGCCTATGAGGGCATGGGGCGCGCCATGGACCGGCTGCGCGAGGTCAAGGACCGGCTGGTCCTCAGGCTGCTCTGCTCGATCATCACCAGCGTGCCGTCGTTCGCGATGGCGACGGCCCGTGCCGACCGTCGGCTCGACGCGATCCGGTGCATCGAGGCGATCGGCCTGTACGCCGCGGCCCACAAGAAGCTCCCCGAGCGCCTCGAGGACGTCAAGGATGTCTTCGTCCCCTCCGACCCGATGACCGGCCGGCCGTTCGAGTACCGCCTCGAAGGCGGGCACGCCCTGCTCTCGGCCCCCATCGTCCCGAAGGGCTTCACGCACTCCTCGTTCAGCCTCCATTACTCGATCGAGCTGGCACCCTGAGGACAACGCCGGCTTCGAAGTAGGTCGGGCAGTCTTGCCCGACGCGAAGGCCTCCCGTCGGGCAAGACTGCCCGACCTACTTGAAGCCCGCCTGTTCACGACTCAACCACCCGGACATCCCCGAACCAACCTCTCCGACCTGGAGGAAATCCCCCATGCTGATGACGCTGCTCGCCCTGGCCCTGGCCGCCGGAACCGCCGGCCAGGCCCCTGCCCCAGCCGCCGCCGCGGACGACCCGGCGCGTGCAATCGCCCCGTTCGTCGAGCCCGACACGATGGCCGTCGTCCAGCTCGACCTCGACCATATCGACCTTGAAAAGATCGCGGCCCGAGCCGGCGGCGACGATGCCTCGGGCTCATTCGCCGAGAATATGAAGGATGTTACCGGACTGATGAACCAGCTCAGGGCCGCCGGCGCCCACCGGCTTTATGTCCTGATCAACCTTGGCGACATGCCGGGCCCGCCGGTCATCGTCGCGCCGGGTGCGAATGCCGACGCAATCGCCGGCCTGCTCTGCTCGAAGGAGGGCGGCAAGGGCGGCTCGCGAATGAAGCTCCCGGCCTGTGCAACGATCCGGGGCGCCGTCGTCGCCGGCAGCCAGCGTGCGGTCGACCGAATCAAGGGACTCACGCCGACTCCCCGGCCCGAGGTGGAGGCGGCGTTCGCGGCGGTCCCCGGCGATTCGATCGGCGCCCGGATCCTGCTGATCCCCTCCGCCGACACTCGCCGCGTGGTCGAGGAAATGATCCCCGAGCTGCCCCCGCAGCTCGGCGGCGGACCGGTCACGAACATCACCCACGGGATTCTCTGGCTGGCGGCCGGCGTCGGGCTGGACGGGGACCATCCCACCTTCCGCCTGGTCGTCGCCTCGCCGGATGAGCAGGCCGCGCGCCGGATCGAGCAGACCGGCCGCTCGGCGGCCGACCTGCTGGTGAAGGCCCCGTTCGACCCGGCGGTCCCCGGCCTGGTCGCGCGGCTCAAGAGCGAGATCCAGGGCCCGCGAATCGTCGTCTCGGGCGACGCCGACACCGCGGCCGGTTTGATCGCCGCCGTCGTTCGCCCGGCGCGCGAGGCATCGACTCGCTCGGCGTGCGTTAACAATGAGAAGCAAATGGCGCTCGCGCTGCACAACTACGCCAGCGCCCACAAGGGCAAGTTCCCGCCCGCGTACACGACCGACAAGGACGGCAAGCCGCTCCTGAGCTGGCGGGTGCTGATCCTTCCGTATCTCGAGCAGCACGCACTCTTCAAGGAGTTCCACCAGGATGAGCCCTGGGACAGCCCGCACAACAAGGCCCTGATCGACCGGATGCCGGTGACCTATCGCTGCCCGTTGCAGACCGTCGGATCGGCCCGCGAGGGCAAGACGCGGTACGTCGGCCTGCGCGGTCCCAACACGATCTTCCGCGGCGCCCAGGATGTCGGCCTGCGCGACATCACCGACGGCACGAGTAACACCATCTTCTTCCTCGACGCCGGCGACGACCACGCCGTGGTCTGGACGAAGCCGGATGACCTGGCCATGCCGGCCGACGAGGCGGCCATGAAGGCCGTGCTCGGCGCGCACCCCACATCCCGCGGCCGCGGCACGGACTTCGCCTTCGCCGACGGCTCCGTCCATTTCCTCCGCGATGGGATCAAGTTCGCCACGTTCAAGGCCCTCGCCACGTTCTCCGGGGGCGAAGTGATCTCGTCGGACGACTTCTAGCGCATCGCAGACGGGTAGCTCACGAGAGGCCGGGTCGGCAAGGGGTCGTTGCCGTCAGGGCTCCGAGCCCCCGTCAGGGGGTGATCGGATGTAGCCGGGGGGCGT
>DAIDHB010000431.1 GCA_027452145.1 Planctomycetales bacterium | reverse complement strand
TTGAGCTTGCGGACGTTGAGTTACACACCGGGGCGATGGGAGGAATTCTGGTCGAAGGTCGATCGCTGGGGATTCCCCGTGGCCGCCTGACGTCTGATTTTGCAGAGCGGCGGGCGTTCACATCATTCGTCGGTCGAACCCCCGCCGGGCTCCTCAGACGCCGACGTCGAGAGTCGCTAATGATTTGTCACGCTTCAAGTGGGGTAGAGAACTGGCGCGGTTCATGCGGACACCTCCCCGCGTCGCGCGCTAGTTCATGACTTGGACGACGCAGGGCCGAATGAGAATCGAGCCGCGTGGTAGGTCGAAGTCGGCGGCCCGGAAGACGTAGGTGCCGAGCATTGGGATAGCGTGCGGGCAGCCGATGATGAGCATCAACGGCCTGCCACCCCCGCCGGCCGTCTTTACGAGCCGACGCATCCCGTCCCAGTCTGTCGAGCTGGGAATCGGCTCCGAAGATGGATGCGTATGCCACATGCCGAGGTACTGGATTGAGCCTCGACTGCGAGCTCTCTTCTCGGCGTTCATCTCGGCAGTGCCTTCGACCCCACAGACGAACCTCTCCGCCGAACCTTCGCTGTCGGGAGGGGGACCGCTCAACTCGCTAACCCAAATGATCCCCGCAGCGTCATCCCGTTCGCCGAACAGCAGCCCACCCGTTTCGGCGTCCGGCCCCGAAATGTCCCTGCTGCGAACGATCCACGAGCGTGCCGCGTCCCAAGCCGAAGGCGCAATGCGCACCTGATAACCGGCATGAATATCAACGCTGAGGAGATCGGGACCCCACGAAAAGCTCGCTGCGGGCGCGCCGCTAGCGTTCTCGATGTGCGGCTGGATGATGAAATGTCCCGTCGCAGATATCCCCACAGCAGGAGCGCCCAGGTCTGCCGCGACGCGGTTTAACATCAGCGCAGCAAGCCCGGAGACATCAGCCGCCGAACCGACGAATGTGGCGTCGGAACATCCGGGTTCGGGCTGAAAGAAGGGATGCGGCCCCCCGGGCCAGAACTCGTCCAGGAATCCTGTGAGGTCTGACCTTCCGCACGCCTCGAGTTTCATTCGACGAGTGATGTCGAGCAGGCCGCCCGAGTGCATCGGACTCGCAAGGACCACCATGCCACGGGAAGCCTCCCGACCAATCGCCATCGATACCACGGGAGCGCGCCGGCCATCCGAGGACCACCAACGCCTCTCGAGCAGCCCGAGCACAGCCCCGGACGCCGTAGTGTCGAGGACAAGGTCCGACCCGCCAGCCCAGGTCGCACCGTGGAGCGGGTCGGTCAATATACTTCGCACCGAAACCTCGATCTCCAACGCAGGACGGATGCGCCGGAGCCGGTCCCGTAAGGCGCAGACCTTGAACCGCCCGATGTCGGCGTCGTCGAAGGGTTGGCGCACCAAGATGCCAGGCGTGACGACACCGTTGTCTCTGAGGGTCAGCTTGGCGACGCCAGCACGGGTCAAGTACTCAGCCGCGTGGCCGCCCAGCGCACCGCATCCCCAGATCTCGATGCTGCGTCCTTCGAACCAGGAGAGGGGTGCTCCGCGATCGCGGCGAATCACGATCTCTGGGCGGTCCTCGCGGACGGAGCACCATGCCACCGGTGCCACGTTGGCCCAGTCCAGGACGAGTTCTTCGATCTTCTCGCCGTACGCACGCGTCTCCTCATCCTCCGCGTGCTTGTCGAGGGCCTTCTTGAGTCCCCATGCACAGACCGGTTCGACGTACCAGGCGGTCAGGTGCTGGCGCGGCTCGCCGCCGCGTATTCCCCTCATGGCCGTGCCGATCACGACGATCAGCGGCGCGTCCTCTTCGTTGTGCATCACTGCCCATTGGAGGGTCAGAAACAGTCTCTCGCGCGAGACTCCCCGCTCGGAGAGAGCGCCAATCAACTCGCCGACGCTCGTAGGGAACTCGTACGGAAAGACCGAGGGAAGCAGCACTGCCGCGGCAACATTCTTCGGGGTGGCAGGGTCGAAGAAGGGTGACCAGCCCACGATATCCGCTCGGACGTCCGAGGCGATTCGTAGATGAGCCGTACCGAACCACGGCTCGTCCGCGACGAGCGGCGTGTCGACACGGGGGATAACGATCCGTAATGGACCGTCGCCGAGGTATGCCACCGGCGGGTGGAGCGGGGCACCGATTGGGTCAAGTTGGCCGAGGGCCCCCTGGCGCAACCAGAGATGTAGACGATCGAGGAAGCCGAACATCCCGTCGCTCGGATTCCACTCGGTCGAGGGCGCCTGGTAAAGGCATAGCGAGCGCTTCCATTGAACGTGGGGGAAGGTGGCGAATCTATCGTGCACCACCTTCGCTTTCGGCAGATCGAATGGGAAGTTCGCCGGTATGAGGATGAGGATGGACTCGCGTTCCTCAAGAGGAAGCCCGCCGTCAGCTCGTTCCAGATCGGCACAGGATAGTGTGACGTTCAGCTCGAGGAACTCGCCAGGCGCGGTCGGTTCTCGGACGACCTCGATCGCGAGGAGATCGCCCGCAGCGCGTTCGACCTCGCGCAGCTGCTCCAACGCGCGCCGCTGTCCCTGGCTCGCGTGGGTCATCGACCGAAGCCCACCCGAGTTCGAGGCGGCTCGGCCGATCCGCGAGCTGCGGCGATGGCTTCCGGAATGCTCTTCGCGGCGGCCGCGCCGTCGCTCGTGGCGCACTCCGGAAACTTGTTCTGGAACAGTTCGCGCCACTTCTCGGCACTTTTTGCGATAGTCGTCGCGTCGAACGCTTCGCGGGCGATGGCGGCGGCGTTGGTCACGAGCATGTGGAACGCGGCGAAATCCTCCCCCGAGACTCGCTTCAGGACGTTGTGCTGGGGAACGCCGTGGTCGGGCAAGCTCGGCGTGAGCTTCAATTGGGCGTACGCCGAATATGCCCGTGAAAGACTCTCGAGCGTCAGAACAACGCCTTCGGCAATCGAAGTGATCCCATCAGGGCAATGTAGGCCGATCAGGTGCTCGACCGGGTAGCCCTTCGGGTACTTCGGCTCCGCATTGAGTCGCCGCCACCATTTGATGGCCTTCACGACGTTGACGTAGTGACTGTTGCAGGCGCGGTTCTTCTGCCAAGTCCAGCGGATCTGCTCCAACGGGTGCGTCGGCGTCCAGTCTTGGACGTCGAGGTCCGGGATGAGTAGCGGCTCGATCTTCCACATTGGTCCCTTGTGCGCCTTCTCGGCGAAGGCGCGCGAGTACTGAACCACCTGGTTCTCGCCCGTCGCTAACCACCAGGGTAGGCTAAGCGAGGCGGCGACGCCCTCGGGCGTCTCGTCGGCGCTGATAGCTTCCTCCTTGAGCACGCCGATTTCACTCTCGGATGGCGCCGCCGTGGGGACGACATCCAGGTCGACGTAGGCTAGTTCAATCGCGAACGATCGCCCCTGCGGCTTGTACTTACCCTTGTAGTGCTTCTCGAGAAACGGCACGAACTGTTCGAGCGCGCGGGCTGGAGTGAATTCATCCTTGTGCAGCTTGGTGACGACGATTACATCCACATCGGCCCGACTGTCGCCCTTCGGGCGCACGGCGGTGGCGCGTCGGTAGCTCCCTTGAAGGAACGTGTTGACGATGACCTTCGACAGCTTCTCGTCGCCGAGCAGGCGGTTCCGGAGGGTTGTGTGACCGGTCCGGCAATCGTCGACCTGACCGCTGGTCAGCCTGATATCGGTCATGAATTTACTGAAGTAGCTGGGCAGCTCCATCACGTCGCTCCGTTTCGTCTTAGGGTTAGGTGATCGGCAGGTGGGCCGCGGGCTCGTACGCGGACGGGATTCCCGATTCGAAGAGGTACTCGTAGGCTTGGATCCGGCCCAGGCCTGTCGTCATCCTCCCGAGGAAGAATAACACCGAGTTCGGAGCCGACGAGAACAGGTGCAGAGTGCCCCCGCCCGGAGTTCGGTTCGCGCGTACGATGCCGATAGCTGCCTCCGCGATCTGGAACGCGTGTGAGGCATCGCGGACGGCAAATTGGCTCGGCCCGGGTGCCGCCGAGATCAGGAGGATCTTGCCGACGGTGGGGAGGCGAGTTCTGACGTACTCGATGACTTCGGGCGAAATCTCATTGCTCACTGATAACGCGACCGCAATGTCAGTCCCTCCGTCGTTTCCGGCTTCCACGCGGCCGGTCGCGGCCGGAGAGTGGGGAGGCGAGACGGGGTCGAACTCCCAGATGGCCGTCTTGCCCGCACCTCGTTGAACGAGCGCGACGTCGACGCCCGACTTCGTGTCCAGCACATTACCGGCGAGGAGGGCGATGGACGAGTGAGCATCCAAGTGAAGCAGGTAACGCCCGCTCCGCCCTGTGGTCAATGACAGGAACGACTTGATCTGCGGGCCAATGTGCTGCTGCCAATCGGATCGGTTCCTGATCCGACGCGCGTCGAAGAAGGGTAGAAGACACAGCAAGTGCGCGGTCTCATCCTCTAGGTGTTCGGCGAACCGGAGGAAACTCCGGATACCGATCGGGGTGCGGTCCGCCGGCTCCGACCCCCGACCGATCCAAAGCCCTTCCGCTTCGCAGCATGACCGGAGCTCGACCCTGTCGAACTCGTGCTTGCCGTTCCCGTGGAGCTTGCGGATCAGGTCGTCGTAGAGGTGCCCGACGTGTTGCTCATCGACCGGCCGGAGGCCGGCGAACTCCAGCCGGAAATTCAGTTCGGTCCGGAGTTCATCCAGGCTCCGGTACGGGGCATGGATCCGGAGACTGGTAAGAACATTCCGCAACTCTTCATCGGACTTCAACTTGAGGCGATCACGCCACGCCTTGCGGATCTTGCCTTTGCTGCTGCCGTCTCCGGTCCCATCGAACAGCTTCTCCAACCGCAACTCGCCGTTCCGTCTGCTGACGATCTCGGCCAGCGCGTCGTCGGGCTGGATGGGCCATGCTGAGATCAGGTTGAATCGGGCGCCGGCGCCGCCGACACCGGTCGCCGCAGTGTGCAGCCGCTCCAATAGGGAAACAGAAGTCGCGCCGATCGCGTCGGGGTCGATCAGAGAGGCGCACGTGAGGTTGCCCTTCAGGTCGACGTGAAACTTGGCTTGGAAGTAGTCCGCGACGATCTGTCCACCGCGTTCGTCGGGTATAGGTGAGGAGTAAAGGACGGCCACGTCGTCGAATGCCTTCATCCCCTTGAACTCGTACACGACGCGCGCGACCTTCGAGTACCGGCTAAAGAGCCGGCATGCCTCGAGCCAGAAGATCCGGGCCTGGTAATCGTCGCCCTGTTGGCGAGCCACGACCGCAGCAGTCAACGGTACGCCTCCGCAGCAAGCACTGGCCCGACGATGATTCTCCCTCGGACGCGACCCCGTTCATCGCGATCGTAGCGACGATTGGTGGTTGACGGCGGGCGGAGAGCGAATACAGAATTGATGGGCCTAGAAACTCTTCCCATCTAGAAAGTATACGCACGGCAAGCGGCGGAGGCAAGTCGAGTGGAGAACGAGCGAAAAAAGGGACGCTGGCCGGTCGAGCAGCGCCTGGAGTTCATCGATTTTCGCTTGTTTTGGGAGGGGCGGGTGAATCGCGGCGACCTGGTGGACCATTTCGGCGTCAGCGTGCCGCAGGCCTCGGCCGATCTGGCCCGGTATCAGGAGGCGGCCAAGAACAACGCGGTCTATGACAAGACCCAGAAGGCCTACGTCGCGGGTCCGCGGTTCAGCCCGGTCTTCTTCGACCCGTCAGCCGACGAGTATCTGGCCCAGCTCAGGTTGATGCAGGCCGGCTTGCTACCCGTCGATCAGGCCTGGGCGGTGCAACTACCGTCGTACTCCGTCGTGCCGGTTCTTCGTCGCCGACTGGAGCCGGATACCTTGCGCAGGATCCTCGAATCGATTCGCACCAGAGCCTCGATCCACATCCACTACCAGTCTAAGTCCAGCCCAAAATCGAAGTGGAGATGGGTCGTGCCGCATGCCCTCGGCTTCGACGGCTTTCGATGGCATGCACGAGCCTGGTGCGATACCCGCAAGGAGTTCTTGGACTTCGTGCTGGCTCGAATCCTGGAAATCGGCGACGCCCGTCCTGGCAACGTCGATCCGGCCAGCGACATCGGCTGGCAGCGCGAGGTCACGTTAAGGTTGGCCCCGCATCCCCGCTTGAAGGGCGGCAACCGCCGAGTCGTGGAGCTCGACTTTGGCATGTCCGACGGACTACTCGAGGTCAGCATGCGGGTCTGTCTGGCCTACTACTTCATCCGTCAGCTCGATGTCGATGAGGACGCGGATCCCAAGCGCCAGGAACTAGTGCTTGTGAATCGGGACGAGGTCGAGGACGCGCTCAAACAAGCGGGTCGTTGCTAGGCTGAGCTTAATCCTCCAATAAGTTTGGAGGATTTTGCACGAATCGTCGCGCTGACGGCGGAGAATTCCCGCGAAGGCAGGCAAACGTTATCCCCACAACCCTGGAGCCCTCCAGCCCAGCTCGAACGCCCTCCCCTCTCCGAGCGCCGCGACAACTGGCTGCAGAAAGCCTCGAATCGCCTCGACGACGAGGTGGAGGTCACTCGGCGCCCAATCGAGCCGCGACCTCCGCAAGAATGCCGCCCATTGCGCCTGCTTCGTGGGGTCATCGGCGAACGCCCGAGTCAGCGCCAGCGCCTCGGCAGGTATCGACGTCTTTCGATTTCGGAACGTTCTCTCGATGGCGATCGCGAGCCTCGCGCCATCGAAGTCGAACCGGCGCGAAAGGAGCCACACATCGAAGAAATCCTTCATGCGGCTGTTGAGCTGGCCCAGCTTCACCATCGCTTCGAACTTCTCGGCCACGACCGTCTCGCGACTGTAGGCCCGAAGCTGCGGGGCGGGTAGTTCCAAGATCACCGGGTACTCCGCCACCTCGGGGCCGGGAAAAACCACGTCGCCAAAACCGAGGTCGAGTTGCATCGAGACCCGCGCGTTCTGAAGCGTCGCCCGAAAGGTCACCCGGACCCCCTCGTAGTCGGCGTCCTCCTTGATGAGCTTCCCCTCGACGGTCGACTCGTCGAACACGAGCCCGTCCGGCTCCACCTCCTCCGCGCAGACGGCCCTGATGATCGGCACGACGGCGTCGACCGAGTTCTCCATCCTCGCCAGGAAGTCGATGTCCTTCGTCGGCCGAGTCGCGGGCGCGCCCCAGAGCGTGAACATGAGGGCGCCCTTCAGGACGAACCGATCGGCATGCGGCGACTTCGACAGCCGGTAGAGGAACCGCTCCATCGCGAAGTACTGGAGCACCTCCTGGAACGGCCGGTTGGTGGCCTTCGCGTTGTTCAAGAGCCGCTGCCGCACCGAGGCGGCGACGTCCTTCGCGGGGCGCTTCGTCACAGGACGGCCTCCAGGTAGGGCCGCATCACGTTCGTCACGCGGCACGCCTCGGCCGCCCTCATGAGCGCCGCCCGGTCGACCTTTCCCCGCTCCTTGTAGAGCCGGAGCGCCTCCACCGCGGTGTCGAGCCCGAACTTGTTTCGGTACTTGAAGCAGTCGGCGAGGGTCTTCTCGCGGCTGTAGATGCGGACGTCGACCTTATCGACCCTATGGGTCTCGATGCCTTCGCTGAACGCCCTGCCCTCGAATCGAAACGATCGGACGGGCGGGTAGTCGACGCGCGGCGGTTCGCTGTTACGCGGTATGGCGACCTGAACCTCGTGGGGGACCTGGGTCGTGAGCTCGTGAAAGGCGAGTGCCGAGATGAGGCAGATGACGCCGTGCGGGACCCTGAGCGCGACGGTCACGAGATCCGGATTGCCGAGCGGAGGGGCGTCCGACAGCCGGTAGAGCCCCCGGCTCAGCGTCTCGAGGATCCCCGCGTCTCGCATCGCGTAGAGAGTTCGTCGATGGATACCCGCGTCGATCGCCTCGGCCATGCGGAGAATGCCCCCCCGCTTCCGGAAGGTGCCTCTCGCCTTCCGGACGGCCTCGGATTGAAGGACAGCGGGGCGTGGCATGGTACAGGAGACCTCCATTAACCGACCTCTGGAGGTATTTTGTCCCCTTTCCCGGCGGCCGTCAACTGAACCGTTCTGCGGGCGCCTCGCGGGCTTGGGCCCCGGGCCACCGAGGGCTGACCTCTTCTGCATTTCTTCTGCACAGACTGGCCGTGCGAGCCCCCCGTCACTACAATGTGACCGCGGCCGATTTCCGACGTAAACCCATTCTCCTTAAAGAGGATCAACGCGACCGGAGTGCGAGCCCAATCCCGCCCTTTGGCACGCCTTCTAGGTTCAGGTCCTAGTGGGCTAACCATGCCCGTGGAGGTTCAAGTCCTCTCTTCGGCACTGGCGCGGCAAGGGGTTACGTCGATACGGCGTAACCCCTTTTGCTTTGACGGCGCTGGTTGTCCCGTGACGAAGAGCGTGGGGGGGCTTGCCTTTCAGAAGGGAGAGCACCGGCGCCTCCATGCGGGAACAGCCCACTCGTGCCGCCGTCGGTGCTACTGCAAGAGCCACCGATTCTCGTTGGCGATGGGTCCGGTTTTCAGGCCCCAGGCGAGGCAATTCCAGAGACGAATTGGAGGGGTCAGCTCTCCAGCGTTGACTCGAACCTTGCCCGTTCGAGCGCGGTGGTCCGCAGGTAGATAGCCGCGGCCAGGAAGGTGTCGATGTCGGTTGTCCCCTCGCCGGACAGCTCATGCGAGAGCGCATCCAGGAGCGCTGCCCCGGTAGAAAACCCACCCCGATTGAGCGTCGACACTTCCGCCATGAGCAGGCCGGAGCCCGCGTGGCGCCGGGAAGCTAGGCCGGACAGCATCGTCGCGATCCAACGTCGACGCAGGGGGCCGAGCGAGTCCTCCAGCGGCCCAACCTGGGCGTTTAGAACCACGGCCGTGTCCCGGGCGTTGCGAAGGACGTGATGCTGGATCTCGTCGAAGCCCAGGCAGATTCGTCCTGCCCAGGACTCGGGGATTTCCAGGCGAGGTTCGACGTCGGCCCGTGCGGCATCGACGTCGACGTCGGCGCCGGCGCCGGCGATCGCAAGCGGGGAGATCATCCTCGGCTCCAGGAGATTGACACGTCCGATGACCTTCAGCCGCAATCCCGGCGCGTGGCTGAGCATGCGCAGGTTCTCGCGGAAACAGAGCCCCTCGCCCTCGTTCTCGATCGCCAGGCGCAGCGGCCGGGGGTCTCCGACGGGCAGGAAGAGCAGGGCGGGGCCGGCCGCTCCCAGGACGGTTCCCTCGAGGAAGACGAGATCCCATGCCGGTTCCCGGCCGGCGGCGGGCAGCGCTGCCTGGGAATAGGCGGCCTCCCACTGGTGCTGCGCTGGCCGCCGGAAGCGCTCCTCGATCGCTTCGGCCTGCCAGCTTGATGGGCCCTGCTCGACGATCTGGGTGCCCTTGCTGCGGCCAAGGCGTCCATCCGCCGAGGCGGTCAGGTCGGTACCCAGGTAGGACTTGCGGGCAAGTTGCTTCGCCGATTGGACGATAGGGCCGATTTCGATGCCCCCGAGATAGGCGTCGCGAGCACGCTGGGCATCGCCGGGGCGGACGTCCGCGGCCGTGTAGATCCGGCCATCGCCGCCGAGAAAGTAGACCGCTGCCCCGGAATACCCGCTCCGCGTGAGGACCGGCTCGGCGAACAGTCCCAGGAGCCTGCGCGGGCTGACCGGCCTCTGCTTGCGACGCGCCGTGCCGATCCAGTGGGCCGCGACCGACCGCTCGCGGATGACGTGATGGCTGGTTTCCAGGAGGTCGGCGACGTCCTCGGCAAGCTGCTCGGGGTCGGCCGTTGCCGCTCGCGACCGGATCTCGCCGATGGCCGCGATCATGCTCAGCCCGAGCGCGGCCAGGCGGTGCAGCCCCTCGGCGCGGCATTGATGGATTGAGCGGAGGAGGTCGGATTGCAGGACGACCCCGCTATTCGCGATGCCGACGCGCAGGAGCCGGGTCACGCTGGCGACAAGCTCGTTCGCGGCTCGCCGCTGAGCTGCCGTCGGCTCGACAAGCTCCTCGCTCGCGTCGTCCGGGGCGCTGGCAGTCTGCTCGGGCTCTCCCGTCGGTCCGGGTTCGCCGAGCGCGACCTCCAGTCGAGTCAGGCAGGCCAGCACATGGAAGCATCGCGGGGACAGGAGGCATGTGCAGGATATTTGCTCCACGGAGGTGATGAGTCCATGCGGCAGAGTCACGGTTTCGTCGCCGGTCTCCACCGCCCAGAGCACGTCCCCCGTCGCCCAGGTCCAGCTCTCCGCGACGGCGGGAGTCCGGTCAAGACGTCGACGCACCCGATCGGGCGTCGATTCGATCATCGCCGCGATTAGCTCGGGGGAAACGGTGGGGCGACTGGCGTTCATGACGGACCCTTGCGAATCTGGTCCCCGACCCACTGGGCCAGCCGCTCGGGGCTCACGGCCGCGACCGGCATGCCCGCGGCCGCAACACCCGCCGCGATGCCGGCGTGGTACCGCGGCCGGGCGTCGTCGTCCAGTGCGGCCAGGCCGAGTAGCTTCACGCCCGAGTCCGCGAGCATCCGGACCTCGGCCAGCAGCTCGGGCACGGATACACCTTCCTCAAAGTCGGTGACGAGGACGACGAGCGTCCGCGACGGATTCCGGACCGCCCCGCGAGCGGCCCGCAGGCCGAGGCCGATGTGCGTCCCGCCACCAACCTGGACCTCCATCAACAGCGCCAGCGGGTCGTCCACGGCGCCGGACATGTCGATCACCTCGGTGCTGAAGGCGAAGAATCGCACATCCAGGGCCGGCAACGCCGAGAAGATCGCGGCGATGAGGGCGCTGTAGATCACGGAGGCTTCCATCGACCCGGACACGTCCACGACGAAGATCAGGTGCCAGTCCATGTGCCGGCGTGCCGGTGTGCGGAAGTAGAGTCGACGGGGCGCCCGGGCGATGCGGCCGTCGTCCCGCCGATGGGCGGTATCGAGGTTGGCGTCCAGCGTCCGGGCGAAGTCGAGTCGGCGGCTGCGTCGTCGCGTCGGCCGGGGTGTGCTCAGCCCCGAGAGGGCCGGCCGCAGACGATCTTCCAATTGCTTCGCCAGGCGCTCGGTAATTCGGCGCGCCAGCTTCCGCAACTGCTCCAGTTGCCGCTCGGGAAGCGCGCCTCGGAGTGACAGGACCTGCTCGAGCAGCGTGACCGAAGGCCGGACCGTGCTCGGGTCGAGGTGCTCCAGAATCGCAGACCGCCCGCCCGCAGCCGCCTCCCCGAGCACCTCCTCGCAGACATCCTTGCCGAAAAGGCCCTGGACGTCCTCGACCCATTCCCGCGCCGAGGGCGATGCGGCCTCGGTCCCGCCTCGACCGCCGAGATCCTCCCGGTATCCTCGCCCCTCGCGAGAGCTGGCACCATAAAGCTGATCGAGGGTCGACGCGGCGCGGCGTCCCTTCGCGGTCCGATAACCCTGGACCCCCAGCACCAGCCGCCAGCGCTCGGCCAGCGTGAGGTCTCCCGGCGGCGTCCCGATTGGCTCCGGAGCGGTAGGGGCCTCTGTGCACCCGGGATCTCGCAGCGCGAATCCGGGCAGGAGGCGGGCGATCGCCGCCCGGCCGGCGCGGTCGGCCGCAATCGCGCAGGCCAGCGCGAGCGGGTCGTCGATCGGGCGGGCGACGGAGGCGGCCGGTCCTCCCGGCTCCAGCACTGCGAGCCGATCGGCCAGGAGCCGAGAGCGGTCCGCGGGCGTCAGTATCTGGAATCCGCCCCGCAGGGCGGGCAGCCTCGCGAGGAACTCGTCATCGGCCGACGCGGCGAGTCGCCACTCGAGGCCGCTGAGCCACGCGGGATCGGCCGACACAAGCGGCAGGAGCGGGACGATCAGTCCCTGGAGCCGGGACCGCAGGTGGCTCCGCCCTTCTGCCGTCGAGGCTCCGTCGTACCAGCTCGCGAGAGCGGCGGCGAGGTGATCCGCCTCGACCTGCGCCAGCATCGCCATGGCTCCCCAGGCCGCGCCCTGCATCCGAGGAGAGCCCTCGCGCCGGAGCCTTTCGAGGTGCGACTTCAACGCCGGAAGGAGGGGTGATGGTTCGCTAGCCTGGTCATCCCGGCGGAAGTCGCCACGGATCAGGGCCGTGAGGTCGACCAGGGCGGCGACGTCCGCCGGGTCGTCCGAGCCGCACAGGCCATCCAGGCCGCGCAGGGCCGCCTCGAGCAAGGGCAGGTCGTCCAGCAGTCCGGCACTCGTCTCGAATCGCTCGACGTCGGGCAAGGCTTCCTGCTCCTCGCCGAGCGGGAGTCCGAGGACATGGCCAGCGGCGATGCGCTGGAGGAGAGCCGCCGCGTCGATCAACTGCGGCGCCGACGCGTTCCGCAGGAACGGGCCGTCGAGCTGGGCAAGCAGGGAGCGGGTCGAATCCTTGAGGCCGCATTCCGCCGCGGCCGACAGGCGCGCGAGGGTCGTCTCCGGGTGCTGATGTTCGGGATCATCGTCGTCCGCGGCCGCCTGGGTGGGCCGCAGACGACGCACGGCGGCCTCGCAGACCTGCGTCAGTGTGACGCCGTGCAGCCCGGCGGCCTCGACAGTAGCAGTCGTGCCGCCCGACCATTGGACGCGCCAGACCTCCGTGAGGTTCTCGCGATGGCCGAGGGCTTCCGTGTCGAGCCGTTCGGCGTATCGGATGCCGATGAGATTGAGGCGACGGAAGAGGACGGCCCGACCGCGGTCGAGCCGCGAGCGGAGCGGATCGAGCCGGAGCTCGACGGCCGGCTCATCACCGGAATCAGGGCCAGGCAGCCTGAGCCGTGAAACGGCGGCTTCGATCTGGGGGGCCAGGCCGCTGCGCGGCAACCCTTTGGGCAGCCGCCCGCGCCGCGTGCCGACGAGCACGGCCTGGGCCGCGGCCGCCACAGCCCGGCCCCGGCCGAGCAGGTCGCCCTGGACCAGGCAGGTCTCGATGGACTCGAGCATTTCGCCGCGGCCGGGCGCGGCGTGGCCGCGTAGCCGGCCCAGGTCGCGGGCCATGCGCACGATCTCGGTAGCGTCCGGCGTGCCGGCAACATGCCCGTCCTGGCGGAGCCGTCGGCAGAGTTCGACGGCCACGTCGGCGGCGAGTTGGCTGGCGATATCGGGATCGGCGGCGCCGAGCATGGCTTGCTGCCAGGCGGGGTCCAGGATTCCCGCCGGATAGCCGCTGCGCTGATCGAGCTGCGCGAACGAATAAGGGATCAGGGAGGTCGCCAGATTGGTGGGTGGAAGTCCCGCGGTCGCTCCGGGATCCGGCGGAGTCCACAAGACCGGCTCCGGGAGCAAGGCGGCGGCGTGGAATGAGCCCACCACGGCAACCGACTTACCCGGTGCCCGCGCAACCGCGTCTCGCATGGCCGCCTCGCGATGCTGGTCGGCGCGCGTCGGGCCGTTCGAGGAACGGCGGACCATCCAGCCGAAGGTCAACGCCGCCCGCCGGATCGCCTCGGCGGACGACCGGCACGCCGGCGTCTCCACCAGCTTTTCCCACAGCTCTCCGCTGTCGCGGGCCGCGTGGCGATGGAGCAGGAGGTCCAGCGCGGTCGTTTCCTTCGACCCGCGGGCTTCCTCGCCACAATCGGCTTCCAGCCGACTCGCGGCTCCAAGGCCGAGGTCGCAGGGGATCACCGGCACGCCGTGACGCGCCGCCCATCGGATCGCGGCGAGCTCCGGAGAGAAATCCGCAAGCGGATAGAACGAGATCAGGCGGTTGTCGTCGCACGCGGCGAGGGCCACGGGCGCCTCCAGGTCGCCCCGGCCCAGGTGCTCCAGCCAGGGCTGGAACTCCGGCGGCATCTCGACCAGGATGGCGTCCGGCCGGATCTCGGCGAGCAGTTCGGGCATGGCGCGCGCCAGGGCCGACGAGTGATGGCGCACGCCGATCAGGAAGGGAGCCCGGCATTCTGCCAGCCGCCTTGGGAGGTCATCATCCGGATGGACGGGCCCGGCCTGCGCACTCATTCGCGTCCCAGCTCCTCGACGACCTCGCGCAGCGCGTACATGCGCTTCCATAATGCGTCGTTCTCGCCGCGACGGCGGATCGGGCCGTCCCAGTAGGCGAGGAGGCGGTCGCGATCCTCCTGGTTGTCCTTGAGCACGACGCCCAGGAGATAACCGGGCAGCAGGGAGACCGGGTCCTTTCGGGTCGCGAAGAACGACCCCTGGCGCGTGATCGCCGCGGCGACCGTGACCGCCTCGGCCGTGCTCATGACGGCGGCCGGCCGTTCGACGTTCCAGCCCTCGCCGGTGCGCCCCTCGCGCAGGTCGCGGAACGTCGTCACGAGGATGTCGAGCACGCTCGCGTCGACCTCGGTCTCGGTCCCGGACTCGCGCAGGACCGCCTGTGCCCGGCTTCGCACCAGCTCGATCTCCTGCCTGGCGTCGGCAATCGGCGGGACCGTCTCGAAGTTCAGGCGCCGTTTCAGGGCCGAGGACATCTCCGAGACGCCGCGATCGCGGAGGTTCGCGGTGGCGATGAGGTTGAATCCCGGGGCGGCGAACACGCTGCCGTCCGGGCCCTCGAGCTCGGGGATCATCATCCGGCGCTCGCTTAGTACGCTGATGAGTGCATCCTGGACTTCCGGAAGGCAGCGCGTGATCTCCTCGATGCGCACCAGCTTGCCCGTCTTCATCGCGGTGAGGACCGACGAGGGGACGAGCGCCTCGGGCCTCGGGCCTCGGTCGAGGAGCATGGCGTAGTTCCAGCCGTACCGCAAATGGTCCTCGCTCGCGCCGGCGGTCCCCTGGATGGTCAGGGCGCTCGAGCCGCTGATGGCCGCGGCCAGCACCTCGCCGAGCATGCTCTTGGCCGTGCCCGGCTGCCCCACAAGCAGCAGTCCCCGCTCGCCGGCGAGCGTGACCACGCAGCGCTCGATCAGGGCGCGGGCGCCGACGAACTTCGGTTCGATCACCATCGACCTCGGTGCGCCGGCGGGCAATTCCGCCGAACTCGGGGCCCGGATCGCCTCGCCCCGCGACCCGCAGATGAATTCGACGACGCGCTCGGGCGACATCAGCCAGCCTCGGGGGCGCGGCGTGGTATCGACCGCGCGGAGGAAGGAGAGCTGATCGGCGTAGCGTTCCTCGGCAGGTGGCTGCTGAACGGGGATCGACGGCCCGGCGGACGCCGGGGGTGGTGGAGGCACAAGGTCCTCGCCGGGTTTTTTCCTGGCCATGGTTACTTCTTCTTCGGCTTCCTTTGCTTGACTTCCTCGTAGCGGGGCTCATCTCCGGACTCGACGCGCTGCCAGGCCGCCGCGAACAGATCCTCGAACGGCCTCAGCACCATCGGACCGCCGGCGGGACAGGGATCGTGCGGGTCCATGTCGAGCTCGGCCAGTTGGGCGAGCTTCCAGCGTTCGATGGGCAGCCACGGCGCCTTGAGCTCGATCCATTCTCCCGGCAGAAAGACCGATCGCCCGGCGCGGGCCCGCGCGGCTTCCAGCACCAGCTTCTTCTCGACGAGCTCGGCAGCAGCCTTCTTGAGCCGTCCGGCGGCCCAGCCATTCCAGGCGCAGACATTCGCGCCGGTGGGATCGGGCAGGGCGAGCAACTGGGCGTAGAGCACGGCTGCATCCTCGCCGAGCTTGTACTTCTTCTGGATCGCCTGCACAACTTCCGGCGCCGTGTAACGAGGATTCTGATGCCACTGCTCATTCGGGACGGTCTCGGCGACCATTGCCTTCGCAAGCTTCTGGAACCCGGGACTCTGGATGGCGACGACGCTGGTGATCACATCGCCCTTCACCTCATGGTCCTCGACGACCGCGTCGATGCTCAGAAGACCCAGGAGTCGGGCCAGGTCACCCTCGTCCTTCAGCTTTGCCGGCCGAAACGCGAGGAATACCTGATTCTGAAAATGATGCTGCTGGGCCTCGAATGCCGCACCGGCGATCAGACCCTCATCGATGTTGGCGATCCCGGCTTTCGCGTCGGCACTTGTCTTGCCGACGTGCCTGTTGAGCCAATCGACAGGCGCCAAAGGCTTCTTCCGGCCGCTGTGGTCGAAGAGCCAGACCGTGCGCAACTCGAGCAGCGTCCCCGGATGCTCGAGTAGTTTGCTCGTCTGCCGGATTAGCTCCGGCATGGCCGCCCGGGCCGGATTTCCCGCGGGGGTCTCCGCATGGACCAGGGCCACCAGTTGCACGATCGAGCGGAGGAAAGGACGAGTGACGACCTGCTCGTTCTTCTTCGCAGCGAGCCCGAACCCCGATCCATTCGGGCCCTTCCCCGGCTCGATCCGAATCTCTCGCGGCCGGAGCGCGGGATGATTGGCCGGATCGGCGGCAATCGTGAGAAGCTCGCCCTGCTCGCTCTGCTCCCACCGATAGCTCTTGCTCAGCGCCGAGAGGCGAGTCTGGAGCGCAGCTTCGAGCGGCAGGCGTTTGGGCGTCTTCGCGCGCCAGGCTTCCTCGATCTTCCGAAAAACCGGCCCGCGATCGTCCGCGAACGGGGCAGCACATCCCGCGGCCACGACCGACTCGTAGAGGGAATCGCGCACCGATTCCGCGAGATTGCGCAGGGCTTGCCTGCCGGAACTGGCCTCGGCGGCCTTCAGTCCCATGGCCTGGCGTAATGGGCCGGGCAGGAAATGGTGTTCGTACCCGTCGATGTTCAGGCCGCCGATCCAGACGAGTCCCACCTCAGCGGGGGAGATGCCGAGCCGCACGGCGACATCCTCGAGCTCCTCCCGGGTCGGCAGGGCCAGTCCGGTGCAGGATTCGGCCGCCGCCAGGAACGCGGCGATCTCGGCGGGGTCTTCCTTCGACTTGAGCGGGCGCACGTTCTTCACCCGGAAGCCGGGCGGCTCGCCGGGCGATTCGGAAGTCGAATAGCGCAAGAATTCATGGGGGAGCTGATCGCGATTGTAGCTTCTCTGGTTCTCGACGACGATGAACCGATCCTCGCCGTTTCGGATGGTGAAGGACTTCCCGGGCTCGATCTCCACGTCGTATCCGCCCCAGGACTGTCTCTTCGCCCCTTCGGGGTGGCCCTCCATGACGGCGAACCGGCCGGGCAGTTCGGCGATCCCCAGCTCGTGCCAGACCTTCAGGAACTCCAGCCAGGGGATCTCGCCGCCGTCCTTCAGGGCCGCCTTTGCCGCCTGGGCTCGCCAGTACGTCTGCCAGCAGCGCAGGGGCAGCTTGTCGAGCATGGGGAACCAGTTGTAATTCGTCCGCGGGAGGTCGCCCGCGTCGCGGTCCCCTTTCAGGAACTGCGCGACCGAATGCAGGTGATCGCTGACGGACGTCGGGCCTTCTTCGCCATAGACGTGGTAACTCTCCAGGCCCCAGTGAGCAGCGGCCAGATCGCTCTTGCGATGGTCGGTTGTCGCCGCACCTGTCGACTCACTTTTCGACTCGGCGAGCGCCTTTTCTCTCAGCGCACCGAAGGCGGCGGCTTCCCGTTCGGCGTGCTCGACCACGCGGGCGACGCCCACAGACAGCCGTTCGGGAGCGGTTGGTAGCAGCTTCTCCACGGCGGGCAGGAGGGTCGTCAAGGGATTCTCGACCGGTCCCTTTCCGGAGACTCTGGGCGCCGCCTCGGCCGCCGCCCGGTCCGTGGCGGCCGCGCGAAGCAGGTTCGCGCAGTCGTCGTGACTTACCTCGCGCAGCTTTCGCGACGACGCCTCATCTCGCACCTTCAGGAAGTGCCAGAAGATCAGCGGTGGGGTGACGACCTGCCCGCGGGCAAATTCGTGGCCGAGGTCCTGGAGGGAGGCGACGATCGTCGAACCTTCGGGATCCCAGATGTTGCCATGTTCCCGCTTGCCGTCGGAGCCCGTCACGGGCAGATATCGGTCCGTCCCGGGCTGTCGAAGCAGAGCCACGGGGACCTCGAACGATCCGTCCGCGTCGAGCAACGGCCTGTCCCAGCGACGGCCGTCGATCCCGACGCCGAAGTAGCTGCCGTCGCGGCGTTTGACGGCCTTCCAGCCGAGCAGCCCGTCCTTGACGCCCAGCGGCGAGTTTTCGGCTCCCGTCGGCGCCGGCAGGAGTTCCGAGGCGCCGGGTTCGATCGTCCCGCCGTCTGTGTCCTCGAACCACGGCGGCACGCTCTCGCGCAGGCTCTTGCCGGTCCGCGGATCGACCTCGGCGATCTTCCAGCGCCACTCCGCCGACATGGGGTCGTACTCGTTGCTCACACGCCAGAATCGCGCTCCATCGTGATAATACGATTGAGGCTGGGGCGATTCCTTGCCACCGGGCCTGACAGCCTGCTGGCCCAGGAAGGCAGTGCCGTCTTCCAGGATCGTCACCATCCCGGAAGCATTCCGGTGATACCAGTAAGAGGACTTCTCAAATTGCTGCGAGGGATCGCTGGTCCAGAACAGTTGGCCCTGATACTTCTCGTTGCGATAGATGACCGCCAGGTCGTCGCCGATCGCGACGAGCCCCATGAGCTGGGCCTTTTTCGGCAGGCGGATCTCATGCTGCTTCACGGTCCCATCGCCGCGGATGACGTACGCATGCACCTTGTCCGAGACAACGATCTGGGGAAAAGTCGGGTGGATACACGAGGCGATCTCGCCGTTCGGAGGTTTGATCTGATGCTGGTCGACAACGGCCTCGAGTGCGGGCCAGCCGTACTCGTCGAAGACGCCGGCCTGAAGCGTCCGTTGCAGCATGACCGTGGGGTCGATGCGCTCGAGTTGCCCCGCGATGTCCGGGAAGAGTCGAAGCGCGTCCGGCCACAGGGTGGACGCGAGTTGCCCCCGCGCGGATTCGAAGCTGGCGAGCCCGCTCCCTTCCAGCCGGCAGAGGATGCCCGACGCCTGTTCTCGCCACAGGGCCTTGATCCCCGGGCGATCGCCCGCGGCCACGGGGAATGCCTTCTGCTCGAGGGCGGCCTGTCCATAACCGCGAGCCACGGCGCCGCCTCGACAGCCCAGCGCCTCGTGAAGGGCGCGGAGGATCGCAGGCTTGAAGCGCTCGTCTCCGCCGGACGCGACAATATCCTGGTTGCGGAACCGATGGTCGGCCGTCGTGGACAGCCAACCCGTGAACGTGACATCGCATTTCGGCGGCGGGTCCGCAACCTTGATGCCCTGGACGAAGCACGCCTCAAGGACGTCGATGTCGATGTCCGTCGTGCGGAACCGCTCTCGGGCCGACAGGGTCAGCGGTGCGGCTTCGGCCTGAAGCCTCGGTGCGAGTTTTTCGAGCAGTTGCAGGGTTCGCGTCGGCGCCGGAACCCGGTCACGCACGATCCGGCTGAACCAGTCGGCAATCGGCTCGCCCAGCGGCGGTGCCCCGCGGTGCTCGTCCTCCCAGAGATATTCGAGGACTCCCCACTCCTCGAGGAGGTCGAACCACGGCCCCATCTTGCTCTCGCCGTAGTATCGCTCCTCCGGCCTTGTGTGGCGCAGGAGCGCCACCGCGAACGCCGGGCTGCGGGCCACGATCCGCTTGCAGTGGGCCCCACAGGTCTTCCAGAACTGGTGCGGTGCCCGGCCCATTGCGGGTGAGTCGATCACCTCCTCCAGCCAGCTCTCGAGTTCGGAGTCACTCTTGAGTCCCGCCGCCTTCGCCAGCTTGTTGAAGTCCTTCGGTAGCGTCGCCCAGGGCGCCATGCCGCCGCGCGTCCGGCGAACGCAGAGGTCGCGAAAGATCGTAAACGCCTCGCCTGGCGCATACTGGGCCTGCAAATCGTTGGCATACTCGGACAGCGCATTGCCCGAGAGGCAGCCCGAGAGGACGAACTCGAGGATGACGTCGCGGCGGCGAGCGCGATCGGCCGGCAGGGCGTGGACCCGCTCGGCTTCCAGCGACTTGTTCAGCGCCCGGCCGGCGTAGGTCGCATTGCCGAGGTCCTTGAAGGTCCGGCCCGCGTCCTCCCAGAAGGGGGGCAGGAAGTGGCGCGCCGACCGGCCGAGATCCCTGGCCATCTCGATGTAGGCGTCCCAGGCGTGGCCCGGCTTCGACCGGGCCTGCCGGGCCGCGCCCTTCATGCGCTTGACCAGGTCGAGGGCGTATCGCGCATTCCCCGGGTCGTTGATGAGGGCCCAGGCAGCGAACCCCAGGCTGCGGCGCTGCTGAACGGCGATTGGCGGCGAGACCGTCGGCGCCGCAAACCCAAGGAACTCCATCGCCAGGTCTTCCGCCTCGCCAAGCCGATCCGAGGTCAGGCGAATGACCGGGCGATCTCCGAGCGCGGGATGGTGATAGGTCCGGGCGACGACCTGCTCGGTCGCGCCCGCATCGACCTTCGACCCGGCGGGCAGCATTCCGCCGGCCTCGAGCTGGACGTTGGTCGTGCTCATTCGTCGCCTCCCGTCTCGTCCTTCTCGACCTTGCGCTTCGCGTAGATCCGCGAGGCCATCCGCATGCCCTCGCTGAACGTGACGCGGCCCACCGCGGCGATCCGCATCGGCTTCTCGTCGCCGCCGACGAAGATCAGATCTCCTGTGTAGGCCTCGGCCTCGGGGTAGTCGTCGCCAATCCAGTAACGGGCATCGACCGGAGTGGCGTTTTCCCAAATCCTGGTGCAGGCATAGCCGCCCCGCAAGGGATAGCCGAGCTGTCGGCACGCCGAACTCGCGAAGTTCAATTGCTCGAAACGACCTCCCTGGAAATCAGTGATTTGCAGCAGCTCCTTCTGCGCGTCAGTGGCCGCGAAGGTCGGTCGAAAGAGCTGCTCGACCGCCTGGGAGAATCCCATGTCGACGGCGATCTCTCGCAGCTCGTCCAGGCCGTCGATCAGTATGGGATGAGGGATCAGGATCTGCGCGGCCGAAATCCATCGGGTCTCGCCGTCCCGATCGACCACGCCGATGCCCTTCTTCGCGTCGACGTCGCGAAGCAGACCCGTCTGCCCTGCGTCGGCGTTCCCCCTGGCGTCCGCGGGCATGACAACCAGATTTCGGAGGATGTCGCTCCAGTCCGGGTCGGGCCAGACCGCGCGCACGACCTCGCAGGGTACCGGAAGAGAGCGCAGCAGCCAGGTCTCGACGCGGTTCAGGCACTCGGTCCGGTGGTCGACCAGCCACTCGCACAGCCCCGTGAGCTGTTCCGCGAGGTCGGATTCCTTGAGCTCCTTCGGAACCGAGGCCAGCCTCTTGCCCGCCGCGTTACGGCAGACCAGCTTGCCCGCCTCGATCCCGAGAGCATGGTTCGTGCCCGCGTCGATCCAGGGCAATTCCTCTGTTCCGGTTCGGGCGGGCTGTTTCGTGGACGTCTTGCCCATGTGTTCAACTGGCTCCGAATGGTCATTCCCAGGGAACGGGAAAGCGAGCGGGTTCCGAAGCAAGCCTAGCGGCGACCGAATGGGCTCGGGTCCATGACGTGGACCACTGGCCCGGCCACTCACTCCCATGCGCGATCGCAGGAGCGATTGTACTGACGAGTGGCTCGCGAACAATGAAATTCTTGCGGTTGTGATTGATTAGGTTGGTCGCCGGTTGGTTCCTGGCCCCTGGTCGACGGAAATCGGCCCCCGGGGACGGGCGAGGACCGGCTCAGAAAGCCCACGTTTCTCCTTTGCTCGCCACCGATTCCGGCGAGACTTGCCTTCTTGCGCCTTGACTCGGTGCGACCGGGCCGACTAGTATCATGATCAGTCATGGCTCTTGATGGGCCATGACCAGTCGGCTAGGGTGGCCCCGTCATGCGTACCTGTGCATGGGCGGGGTTTTTTGTTGCGCCTTGAGTACCCGAGCGAGCCGGTTTCGGAGCCCTCGGCGGGTGGATTGCTCCGGGCTGACGGCGCCGGCGGAGTGCGGGACCGGCAGCTTGCCCGGCCGCGAGGTGGACATTGACGAGGTCCCACCGCCATGGGGCCTGATCCCTTGCTCGACCGGTCCGATGAGCGGCTCATCGGGGCGATACGCGACGCCAGGCACCCCTGATCGGGGGCGGCCGACGACAACGTTTCCCTGGAGCAACGCGGAGGGACGAGTCATGGCCACGTCTGACTGGATCAAGAACTTGCTGGACCGCCGGGGCATTCCGTTTGAGGAGGTCCATCACCGTCTTGCGTTCACGGCCCAGGGGGTCGCGCAGCGAGAGCACTTCAGCGGGCACCGGGTTGCCAAGGTCGTCGTGGCACTGGCCGACGGCCGGCCTGTTGAGCTGGTCCTTCCGGCCAGCCGCCGCGTGGTGCTCGATCGGGTGAGGGAGTTGCTCGGCGCGAGGGAGTTGCGGCTGGCTTCCGAGGCCGAGATGGACGGCATATTCACCGATTGCGACACGGGGGCGATCCCGCCCCTGCGGCACTGGAACGACGTCGAGGTCCTGATGGATGCGGCGATGCCCGTCGACGGCGACCTGGTCTTCCAGGCCGGGACGCACGAGGATGCGGTTCGACTGAGGGTCCTGGACTGGTTCGGTCTCGTCAGGCCGCTCGTCGGCTCCTTCAGCCAGCCCGAGAACCGGGACCCCACACACGAGTTCACCGATCGGGAGGACACCGGGGGCGGGGAATGGTCGGGGCCCGCCGATGCGAGGCACGAGGAGGCACGGCGCGAAAGCGGCCTGCCCGGAGGTGGGAAGGGTCGGATCGAGATCGTGGAGCTGTCCGGAGTCTATCCCGGGGGCGGGCCGTATCCCGAGGGCCAGGCGGAATTGCGGACGCCCGCCGAGTTCGTCCGCGGGCAGGTCGACGAGGAGGGGCGCGAGGTCGAAGGAGGATCGGGATTGGCTTACGCCGACGGCATCCTTCTCGGCGGCGAGACCCCGCCGCCCGGCGGTCCGCCCCGCGACACCAGGTAGGGAAGCGAATCCGAGCGTCCTGGCCGTCTGCTGTTGGGTCGATGGCTGGCCGGGCGTGGCGAACGGGCCTCGGCCCATTCGTCGGACCCGGGCGATCGTACCGGGTTAACTCCATGGCCCTTCGCGGCCCTAGGGGAGCGATGCGATGAACCACGAGATCGTCCTCCTGTCCGGCACGTCCCATCCGGGGCTGGCCGAGGCCATCGCCCGCGAGCTCGGGGTCCGCCCGGGTATCCGCACAATCACCCGGTTTCCCGACGGCGAGATCGAGGTCCGTCTCGACGAGCCGGTGCGGGACCGCGAGGCCCTGTTGATCCAGCCGACCGGGCCTCCCGTGAACGACAACCTCATGGAGCTGCTGACGCTCGCCGACGCCTGTCGGCGCTCGGCCGCCGCGCGGATCACGGCGGTCGTGCCGTACTTCGGCTATGCCCGGGCGGACAAGCGACGGGGGCGCCGGGAGCCGATCACCGCCAGCCTCGTCGCCCAGCTAGTCGAGGCGGCCGGAGTCGATCGTCTTCTCACGATCGACCTCCATGCGCCCCAGATCGAGGGCTTTTTCCGAATCCCCGTGGATAGCCTGACGGCCGTGCCGACGCTCCGCCAGGCCATCCGCGAACGGCTGCCGGAGGACGCCGTTGTTGTCTCGCCCGACACCGGCCGGGTCGCCATGGCCACCGACTACGCCCGGCGCCTGGGACTCCCGGTCGCGATCCTGCACAAGCAACGCACCAGCGGGACCGAGACCGCCGTTACGCATGTCGTCGGGGACGTCCGCGATCGACCATGCCTGATCATCGACGACATGATCTCGACCGGCGGGACGATTGCCCGCGCCGTGGAGGCTCTGCTTGGAACCGGCGCCCGCCCGGAGATCGTCGTCGCGGCCACACACGGTCTCTTCGTCGGCGAGGCGTGGAAGACGCTCGGCCACCCGGCCATCCGCGACGTCTTCGTCACCGACTCCGTGGTCCCGGCGCAATCCGATCGTCGGCTGAAGACCGTCGGGGTCGGACCGCTGGTCGCCGCCGCCATCCGCCGGCTCCTGGGCGGGGGATCGCTGAGCGAGCTCTATCATGAAGTGCCCGACTTCCATAGGTTAGAGCCGTCGTGACTTCCGCGACAAGCGATCCGACGGACGAGATGGGGCGAGAAGTTAACGATTCGGAGACGGCGATCGCATGGCTGACCAACCGCCGCTGACGCCTCATCGGAGGTCACGAGCCCGAGCCAAGGCCCGCCAGGAGTCCGCGACGGCTCACTCGCCCGACGGGAGCCGTCTGGAACATGCAACGGCCGGCGCGGCTTCGTCGGTCGCGAGCGGTCCGTCGACGAGCCCCGCGTCCGATGCCGGGGCGGACAATAAGGCCCGTCCGGACACGACAGACCCGCCGGCCGAGGCCGAGGCTCTCATCGTAGAGCTGGAAGCCGTCCACGCAGACCTCGTCGAGCTCGAGCGGCGCCGGAGCGCACAGATCGCCGGCATCCAGAAGTCGAACCAGGCCAGCGCACGCAATCTTCTGCACTACCTGGCGCTGCGCCGGCACGACATTCGTCCGCTCCAGGAAAAGCTGGCCCGCCTGGGCCTATCATCGCTGGGCCGGGCCGAGAGCCATGTCAAGGCGACGGTCGAAGCCGTGCTCATCGTCCTCCATCAACTTGCTCATCGACCCTGGCGGCCGGCAGCCGGTCCGGACGCGTCCCTCGGGTTCGACGAGGGAATCGACCGGCTCGAGGCGAATGCCGCGGGCCTCCTGGGCCCCGAGCCCGCGGGGCGGTCGGTCAGGATCATGGTGACGATGCCCTCGGATGCCGCCGAGGATTACGTGCTCGTCCGCGACTTGCTCGACCGGGGCATGAACTGCATGCGGATCAATTGTGCCCACGATGACGCGTCCGCGTGGGGACGCATGGTCGCCCACCTGCGTCGGGCCGAGCACGATGTCGGGAAGCCCTGCCGGATTCTGATGGACCTCGCCGGGCCGAAGCTCCGCACGGGGCCGATCGGGCCCGGCCCCCGGGTGCTCAAGTGGCGCCCGCGGCGCGACGCGCTCGGGCGGGTGATCGCCCCGGCTCGAATCTGGCTCGTACCTCAGGGCCATGTGCTTCCCCCGCCCGCCGAGTCCGATGGCTGCCTACCCGTGCAGGGACGAGCCCTCGCCCGGCTGGAAGTCGGAGATCGCCTCGCTTTCACCGATGCTCGCGGGTCGAGGCGAACCCTGGAGATCGTGGCGGCCGTCGGCGAGGGACGGTGGGCCGAGACAGACAGGACGGCTTACGTGACGCCGGGAACGCGGCTCAGGGTCGAGTACGGCAAGGCGAACCGACGCCATGGCAAGGTGGCCGGGCGGCTGGTCGTCGGGGAATTGCCGCCATGCGAGCAGACGCTTCTGCTGGGCGAGGGCGATTCCCTGATCCTCACTCGCGACCTCATTCCCGGGAAGCCGGCCGTGCATGACGCGCTCGGCCGATTGCTGACGCCCGCGACGATCGGTTGTACGCTGCCCGAGGTCTTTGCCTGCGTCCGGCCGCACGAGCGGATCTGGCTCGACGACGGCAAGCTCGGCGGAGTGATCACGTCGGTCTGCGAGGATCAGATCCACGTGGAGGTCACCGACGCGAAGGCCGGCGGAGCCAGGCTAGGTGCCGACAAGGGGATCAACCTGCCCGACAGCAACCTGGTCCTACCCGCGTTGACGGCCAAGGATCTCGACGATCTGGTGTTCGTCGCCTCGAATGCGGACCTCGTGGGCTATTCCTTCGTGCGCGAGCCGGCGGGCATCGCCGAGCTTCGCTCCCACCTGGAGCGGCTCGGCGGGACCGGAGTGGGGCTGGTCCTCAAGATCGAGACCCGCCGGGCGTTTCAGGGTCTTCCGGACCTGTTGCTCGAGGCGATGCGATGGCCGGGCGCCGGGGCCATGATCGCCCGGGGCGACCTGGCGATCGAGTGTGGCTACGAGCGGTTGGCCGAGGTCCAGGAGGAGATCCTCTGGATCAGCGAGGCGGCGCATGTTCCGGTCATCTGGGCCACGCAGGTCCTGGAGAGCCTCGCCAAGGGGGGCCAGCCGTCGCGAGCCGAGATCACCGATGCGGCAATGGGCCAGCGCGCCGAGTGTGTCATGCTCAACAAGGGCCCGCACATCCTCGAGGCCGTCGAGGCCCTCGACGACATCCTCGGCCGGATGCAGGCCCACCAGACCAAGAAGCGATCCCTGCTTCGGCCGCTGCGCCTCGCGGACATCGTCGATTGAAGGGGACCATCCTGTGCTCGACGCCCTGCGCCGCTTCCTGTGGCTCGTCGCCCATGCGATCGTACCCCTCCGTTACCGTGTCCGTATCGACGGCTGGGACCGGGTGCGCGACCTGAAAGGGCCGGTACTGCTGCTGCCCAATCACCCCGGCTACATCGATCCCGTGCTGATCCTCACCTATCTGTATTATCCCTTCCGGCCGAGGCCGCTCCTGTACGAGGACAACTTTCGCAGCCCGGCGTTGCGCCCGCTGGTCGGGTTGCTCCGCGCCGTGCCCATCCCGGAGCTCGACCGGCCCAGCCGCGAGGCGCTCCGGCGAGCCGAGCGGGCCGTGGAAGAGGTTATCGAGGGGCTGCGCCGCGGGGAGAGCTTCGTGCTCTGGCCGTCCGGCCGCGTGCAGCACGACGGCGTCGAGCGGCTCGGTGCCGCGCGGGCACTGACCGATATTCTCGGCGCTGTCCCCGACGTGCAGGTGATCCTGGTTCGAACCCGGGGCGTCTGGGGCAGCAGTTTCACCTATGCGCGGGGGCCCGCGCCCCAGCTTGGGCGGGATCTAAGAAACGGGCTCCTCTGGCTGCTCGCCAACCTGATCTTCTTCATGCCGCGCCGCCGGGTGGAGATCACGGTGGAACCCCTCGACCGCAGCCGGCTCCCCGAGCTGGAGCGTGAGGCGATCAACCGCTGGTTCGAGGCCTGGTACGCCGTCGGCGGCCCCGAGCGCCCGACCTATGTCCCGTACCACTTCTTCTTCGGACCGCGCACCTTCGTGTTCCCTGAAGTTCCAGTGTCCGATCGGGACGAGTCGGCGGTGGCGCGCGTCCGACCGGAGACGCGGGCGGCCGTCGCCGAGATCCTCGCCGATAAGCTGGGCCGGCCGCTCTCCGCCGAGGAACTGGACCCTCGGACCCCTCTCGACGCACTCGGTCTGGACAGCCTGGAGCGCATGGAACTGGCGCTTTCGGTCGAGCAGCGGTTCGGCTTCTCGGTCGATCCAGCCCCCACCACGATCGGGCGGCTTTTCGTGGTGGCCGACGGTCTGGCCGAGACGGCGCCCCCGAGGCCTCCGGCCCCCGAATGGCTCCGGCCCGGGACTGGTGATGCGCCCCCTGCGATCCTGGGCGACACCATCGCGCGGGCGTTCGTCGCCCGGGCCCTGCGCGACCGGTCCAACGTGGCCGCGGCCGACGACCTCGCGGGGGTCCTGTCGTACGATCGCCTGCTGGTCGGTGCGCTCGTGATGGCCCGTCGATTCGAGCGTCTGCCGCCGGCGAATGTCGGCCTGATGCTCCCGTCGTCGGTCGCTTGCGACATGATGTTCCTGGGTCTCTCGTTCGCGGGCAAGATCCCGGTGCTGCTCAACTGGACGACCGGTCCGGCGAACCTCGATCATGCCGTCCGCCTGACCGGGCTGACGCACGTTGTCACGTCGTGGCGGCTCCGCGATCGCCTGGACCTGGACATCCCCGGCGTCCAGTTCCTCGACGTCGAGGACCTGCGCCGTGAGGTCGGCCTGCTCGAGCGATGGCTCACGCTGATGGCAGTCCAATGGCTGCCGGGCCGCGTTCATCGCCGCCTTCCCGACGCCTCGCCCGTCGCCGTCGCGGCGATCCTCTTCACCTCCGGCTCGGAGAAGGCCCCCAAGGCGGTGCCGCTGACGCACAGAAACATCCTCGCCAACCAGGAAGGGGTTCTGGCTGCCGTCGGCCCGACTTCCCGCGATTCGATCCTCTCCTTCCTGCCGATGTTCCACAGCTTTGGCCTGACGTTGACCGGGCTGCTGCCGCTGCTGGCCGGCGTCCGCACCGTCCGCCATCCCGACCCGACGGCCGCCGCGGCGCTGGCGCGCAAGGTGGCCGCCTATCGGCCGACGCTCCTCGCCGGGACGCCCGCCTTCGTCGAGCACATCCTGGATCGTGCCCGACCGGGAGAGCTGGACTCTCTCCGACTGATCTTCGTCGGCGCGGAGAAGTGCCCGTCGACGCTGTTCGAGAAGGCCCGGCGAGTGGTGCCGGCGGTGCGGTTGATCGAAGGCTACGGTGTCACCGAGTGCTCACCGGTGATCGCGGCGAACCGCCCTGACGCCAACCGTCGGGGCAGCGTGGGCTTGCCGCTGGCGAACGTCGAGACCTGCGTGGTCGACCTGGAGTCGGGCGAGTTACTTGGCTCGGGCGAGATGGGCATGTTGCTGGTGAGTGGTCCGTCGGTCTTCCCGGGCTACCTCGGCGACGAGCCGCCGCCTTTCGTGCAACGGGACGGCAGGCGGTGGTATGTCACGGGCGATCTGGTGGAGCTCGACGCCGACGGTTTCATTCACTTCCGAGGCAGGTTGAAGCGGTTCCTGAAGGAAGGCGGCGAAATGATCTCGCTGCCGGCCCAGGAGGAGCCGTTCGCGGTCCGATACCCGCCGGGTGAAGACGGCCCGCGCGTGGCCGTCGAGGGGGTGCAAACCGAGGCGAAACGGACGATCGCCCTGTTCACGACCGAGCCGATCAGCCTGAAAGAGGCCAATGCCCTGCTGAACGAGGCCGGATTTCGCGGCGTGATGCGGATCGACGAGGTGCATCGCCTGGACAGGCTCCCGTTGCTCGGCGGGGGGAAGACCGACTACCGCCGGCTACGGGCCATGATCCGCACGGGCACCGATGCGACGGGGTCGCCCCACACTCCCGTCGCTTCGACCGGGGACAGTAATTAGAGCGCATTGCGGTTGCATGGCGCACGGGCGAGAGATGGAGGTTCGAGTCGGTGCCGGAAGCCCACGAAGTGGGCGTCAGGACGTAGCCGGGGGGCGCCAGCCCCCCGGACCGTCAGGCGAACCCTGATCTCCCCGCTATCGTGTTACCCTCCC
>DAIDHB010000430.1 GCA_027452145.1 Planctomycetales bacterium | reverse complement strand
GACATGATCGCCGCCGGCCGCGGCATCCAGCCGCTGCTCAACTCGTCGCTGGCGCTCTACCGCGAGATCATCCGCGACGAACGGCTCGACTGCGAGTTCCAGGAGCGCGGGATGCTCTTCGCCTACCGCGATGCGAAGGAGCTCGAATCCTTCGCCGCGACCGACCGGATCATGGGCGAGTTCTTCGACGCCCCCGCGCAGCGGCTCGGCCCGGACGAGATGCTCGCGATGGAGCCGGCCCTGAAGCCCGGCCTGGCCGGTGGCTGGTTTCACCACCACGACGCCCACCTGCGGCCCGACCGCTTGATGAAGTCGTGGCACGCCGCCCTGGCCGCGGGCGGGGTTGAGCTGGAGCCCGATTGCCCGTTCGAACGACTCGATGGCCAGAATGGCCGAGCCACGTCGGCCCGAACCCCGCGCGGTGAGCGGAAGGCGGATCTCTTCGTGATCGCCACGGGGGCCTGGACGCCACGAATCCAGGGCGAGCTGGGCGGCAAGATCCCAATCCAGCCGGGCAAGGGTTATAGCATCACGATGCCGCGGCCCTCGGTCTGCCCGACGATCCCGATCATTTTCCCCGAGACCCGGGTGGCCGTCACACCGTTCAACTCCGGCTACCGCCTTGGCTCGACGATGGAGTTCGCCGGGTATGATGAATCGATCCGCCCGGAGCGGCTGAGGTTACTCCGCGAGGGCGCCGCGCCGTATCTTCGCGCGCCCTATTGCGACCCGGTCGAGGAGGAATGGTTCGGCTGGCGGCCGATGACCTATGACAGCGTGCCCATCATCGACCGGAGCCCGCGGTTCGAGAACGTCCTGATCGCCGCCGGCCACAACATGCTGGGCCTGTCGATGGCCCCGGCGACGGGGAAGCTGGTGGCGGAGCTGGTGAACGGTGCGAGCCCGCACATCGACCCGGTCCCGTACCGCGTGAGCCGCTTTCGCTGAACTGTTGCAACGTCGCCGGTTGTACAAATCTACTCGGGAGCCTGGCCACCATGAGAATCCGCCGGATCACGGCCTATCGCGTCGAGCTGCCGCTCCACGAGGGAACCTACAAGTGGTCGGGCGGCAAATCCGTGTCGGTCTTCGACAGCACGATCGTCGCCGTCGAGACCGATGAAGGACTGGTCGGCCATGGCGAGGTCTGTCCGCTCGGGCCGTTCTACCTGCCAGCCTACGCGGCTGGTGCACGAGCGGGCATCGCCGAGCTCGGGCCGCACCTGATCGGCGAGGATCCGCTCCAGCTCGGCCGGCTGAACCAGCGGATGGACGCCGCGCTCCAGGGGCATGCCTACGTCAAGTCGGCCATCGACATCGCCTGCTGGGACATCCTCGGCCAGGCCGCCGGACACCCGGTCTGCATCCTCCTGGGCGGGCGGTACGGCGAGGACTTCGTCCTGTATCGGGCGATCTCCCAGGAGGCGCCCGAGGCGATGGCTCGCCGTGTGACCGGATATCGCGCTGAGGGATATCGGCGGTTCCAGCTCAAGGTCGGCGGCGACCCGCTCGAGGACATCGAGCGGATCCGCCAGGTCGCCGCCGAGCTGAAGCCCGGCGATCGCCTCGTCGCCGACGCCAATACCGGCTGGCTGATGCACGATGCCCTCCGCGTCGTCCGGGCCGTGCGCGATATCGACGTCTACATCGAGCAGCCCTGCAAGAGCTACGAGGAATGCCTCACGGTTCGCCGGCACTGCGACCATCCGTTCGTGCTGGACGAGGTCATCGACTCGATGACACCGCTTCTGCGTGGGCACACCGACCGCGCGATGGACGTCGTGAACATCAAGATCAGCAAGTTCGGCGGATTGACACGCGCCCGCCAGGCGCGCGACCTGTGCGTCTCGCTCGGGATCGCGATGACGATCGAGGATAGCTGGGGCGGCGACATCACGACCGCCGCGATCGCGCACCTGGCGCACAGCACGCCGACCGACATGCTCTTCACCTCGACTGATTTCAACAGCTACGTCACCGTCAGCACGGCCGAGGGCGCCCCGCAGCGCCAGGGCGGCCGGATGTCGGCCTCGACCGCGCCCGGCCTGGGGGTAAAGCCCCGGATGGACGTGCTGGGCAAGCCGGTCGTTATCGTCGAATGAAACGAGGATCCGTCACCCGAGCGAGGAGCCCCCGCCGATGATCGGCCGCCATGCGATGATCGCCTCCGTCTTGATGCTGGTTGTCGGCACTCCGCTGATCGCCCAGGAGCACGAGAGCAACAAGAAGCCGCCGCTGACCGTCGAGCGGATCTTCCAGCAACACGAGTTCGGCGACGAGGGCGCGTCGATCCGCTGGCTCGAGGACGGCTCGGGCTACCTGACGTGGGAAGGATCGCGCGATACGCCCGGCGGCCAGGACCTGGTGCAGCATGACCCGGCCACCGGCAAGACCCAGGTGATCGTCCCGGCCGCGCACCTGATCCCGGTCGGCAAGCATTCGCCCCTCGCGGTGCACGATTATGAGCTGTCGAGGGACCGCGCACGGCTGTTGATCTTCACCAACTCGCAGCGCGTCTGGCGTCGGAACACTCGCGGCGATTACTGGGTCCTGGATCGCTCAACCCGCGAGTTGAGGAAGCTCGGCGGCGATGCGCCGGCCGCCTCGCTGATGTTCGCCAAGCTCTCGCCCATGGGGCCGCGGGCGGCCTATGTGCGGAACAACAACCTGTATGTCGAAGACCTGCGCGACGGCAAGATCACGCCGCTGACCCACTCGAAATCGCCCGACGAGATCAACGGGACGTTTGACTGGGTCTACGAGGAGGAGTTCAACCTCCGCGACGGCTACCGCTGGAGCCCGGACGGAGCGCGCATCGCGTTCTGGCAGCTCGATACAACCGGGATTCGCGAGTATCCGCTGGTCAACAACACGGACTCGCTGTATCCGCGGGTCACGCCGGTCAAATACCCGAAGGTCGGCGAGAACAATGCGGCTTGCCGGATCGGCATCGTCGGAATGGACGGGGGAACGATTCACTGGGTGCCCATCTATGGTGACCCTCGCGAGAACTACCTCGCCTACCTTGAATGGCTGGGCGCCGATCGAATGCTCCTCCAGCAATTCAACCGGAGGCAGGACACAGTCAGCGTGTACTCCGTGTCGGCAGCGCCTACGCTGCCGGACAATGGCGTGAGATTCGTCTTCAGGGACCACGACGATGCCTGGCTCGACCTTCAGGAAGAGCTTCCCTCGGTCGAGAAAGACGGCAAGAAGCAGGCATTCCTGTGGCTGAGCGAGCGCAGCGGGTGGCGCCATCTCTACGAGGTCGGTATTGAGGTTGTTGAGCCTCGGCTCCTCACCTCCGGCGATTACGACGTCATCAGCATCGCCGGCCTCGACAGGAAGGCCGGCCAGGTCTACTTCACCGCCTCGCCCGACAACCCCACGCAGAAGTACCTCTACCGCGTCGGCCTGAACGGCGAGACCCGCGTGCGGGTAACGCCCGAGGATCAGCCCGGGACGCACGACTACGAGCTCTCGCCCGACGGCCGGTGGGCGCTGCACCACTACTCGACCGCGAACACCCCGCCGGTCGTCGAGCTGATCAAGCTCCCCTCGCACGAGCGGGTCAAGCTGTTCAGTGACAACGCGGAGCTGCGCAAGAAGCTCGACGCGCTCGAGCCGGTGAAGACCGAGTTCTTCCGGGTCGACATCGGAGATGGAGTGAAACTCGACGGCTGGTGCATGCTGCCGCCTCACCTCGACCCCCAAAAGAAGTACCCGCTCCTGATCCACGTCTACGGCGAGCCGGCCGGGCAGACGGTCGTCGACCGCTGGGGCGGTGGCAACGGGCTGTGGCACCGGATGCTCGCCGAGCAGGGCTATGTCGTGATGAGCTTCGACAACCGCGGCACGCCGGCACCCCGCGGTCGCGCCTGGCGGAAATCCGTGTTCCACAAGATCGGCATCCTCTCGCCCCAGGACCAGGCCGCGGCGCTGAAGGCCGTCCTGAAGGAGCGTCCCTACCTCGATCCAAAACGCGTCGGCATCTGGGGCTGGAGCGGCGGCGGGTCGTCGACGTTGCAGGCGATGTTCAAGTACCCCGACCTGTACACGACGGGGATCTCGATCGCGCCGGTGGCCGTTCAGCGGCTGTATGACACGATCTACCAGGAGCGATACATGGGCCTGCCGGGCGACAACGTCGACGGCTACATCCAGGGCTCGGCAATCAACTTCGCCCACCAGCTCAAGGGGAACCTGCTGATCATCCACGGCACGGGCGACGACAACTGCCACTACCAGGGGACGGAGATGCTCATCAACGAGCTGATCCGCCACGACCGGCCGTTCACGATGATGGCGTATCCCAACCGCAGCCACGGGATCTACGAGGGCGACGGCACGACCCTGCACCTGCGCCACCTGATGACGCGGTATCTCAAAGAGCACCTTCCGCCGGGGCCGAAGCCTCGGGCGGAGGACCGGTGACCAGCTCGCGGAACTCCTCGGGGCAGATTCGCCAGGTCGCGTCGTAGATCGCTTCCAGGGGCACCTGGAGATACATCTCAGGGTCCAGAAAGAGCGGCATGTCCGGAAGGTTCCCGCTGACACGAAAGGCCCCGGCAAAACCGCGAAGCGGCGATCCGGCGACGAACGAGGCGGCGACCAGGTTTCGGTCGGCGGGAAGGACGAAGGGGTCGTCGAGCAGATCGTTCCAGATCATCGCGTTGAGACCGCCGGGATCGCGCCGCGTCGGGGGAAACAGGTCGACGATCAACAGGTTCGTCCCGCGGCTCAGCAGGTCGAGGGCCTTTTCCACGAACAACTTGACGTCCTTGCGACTCCCCTTGTTACCGGGGGACACGATCTCAATGGTCGCGACGACTTCGTGAGCAGCATCTCGGATCGTGACCCGATTGGCCCGGGCGGCATACGATTGCTCGGCACTGCTCTGGCTGGAAAACTCGGTCCGCGGGGGAGCCTCCGCCAGTGCGATGGCGGTGGGCGAACCGTCCGGAGGACGCGGCGTTCGTCGGCGATGCATGGTGAGCATGTCGGGCTCTACCCCGAGCGCGGTCAGCTCGAGCAACGCATAATAAACGGGCGGTAGCAGACCCGCGTTGAGCGCATCGCAGATCGACGTGCTCCACCGCTGGTGGAAATGATGGAAGAGTCCGGGCGGGGCGCTCTGCCAGTCGTGAACGGCCATGATCCCTCCATCGCATCGGTTGGCGACGCTCCCACCATTATAGCTCCCAGAGATCGCCTGATACACAAACCCGCTGATGCGGTCTGGTTCCTGGGAGGGCGAGGCACCGTCCGAGCCTCTCCCCGCGGCTCGGACGGTGCCTCGCCCTCCCGGACCGACCGGAGAGCATCAGCGGGCTCGTGAATGAGAATCGCCCCCAAACCGCGCCGCCCTTGTCCCGGTAGGCCCGGCTGCGTCATCATTGAGGAACTGCCCGCCCGGGCCTCTCCCCGATGAACCCGACCGAGATGCGACCACTCCGATGAAACCTGCTACTGGACAGTCCTCGACCCGCCCCGAAGCCCTGATCGACTCCGACGACCCGACGATCTACGAGGTCACCACCGCCGGCGAGGGCCCGCAGGGCTCGCTGCCGCTGACCGGCGAGATGCTGCGCGACTGGCCGTCGGGTGACCTGTTCGGATTGACCCAGAACGCCGGCATGGGCTGGGCGGCGAGCGACGTGGCCCGCGACCCGTTCCTGATCCTCAGCACCCAGGGCGGCCTGCGCGACGCCGACGGCAGCCCAATCGCGCTGGGCTACCACACCGGGCACTGGGAGATCGGCCTGCTGGTCCGCCAGGCGGCCGAGGAGCTGCGGGCGCTCGACGTCGTCCCGTTCGCCGGGATGGTCTCGGACCCGTGCGACGGCCGGACCCAGGGCACCACCGGGATGATGGACAGCCTGCCGTATCGCAACGACGCCGCCATTGTGTTTCGGCGGCTGATCCGTTCGCTGCCCCGGCGCAAAGGCGTGCTCGGCGTGGCCACGTGCGACAAGGGACTGCCGGCCATGATGATGGCCCTGGCCGGCTCGCGCGGACTGCCGGCCGTGCTCGTGCCGGGCGGGGTGACACTCCCGCCGCGCGAGGGCGAGGACGCCGGCAAGATCCAGTCCATCGGGGCCCGCTTCGCCCACGGCGAGCTTTCCCTCGAGGAAGCCGCCGCGCTCGGCTGCCGGGCGTGCGGCAGCCCCGGCGGCGGCTGCCAGTTCCTCGGCACCGCCGCCACGTCGCAGGTCGTCGCCGAGGCCCTGGGATTGACCGTACCGCACGCCGCACTCGCGCCCTCGGGCCAGCCCATCTGGCTCGAGATGGCCCGCCGCTCGGCGCGCGCGCTGGTCGGCCTGGCAAAGGCTGGGCTGAAGGTTTCGGACATCCTCGACGACCGCTCGATCCGGAACGCGATGGTCGTCCACGCGGCGTTCGGCGGCTCGACCAACCTGATCCTGCACATCCCGGCGATCGCGTATTCGGCCGGCCTGCGCCGTCCCACGGTCGAGGACTGGCACGATGTCAACGTCCGGGTGCCTCGGCTGGTCAGTGTCCTGCCGAACGGGCCGTTCTACCACCCGACCGTCCGCGCCTTCCTGGCCGGCGGCGTGCCCGAGGTGATGCTCCACCTCCGAGAGCTGGGCCTGATCGACCTCGAGGCCCGGACCGTCGCAGGCACCTCGGTTGGACACATCCTCGAAACCTGGCAAGCCAGCGAGCGGCGGAAGCGGCTGCGCGAACGGCTGTTCGAGCAGGACGGGGTGGATCCTGACGACGTGATCATGAGCCCCGCCCGGGCGCGCGAGCGCGGACTGACGAGCACGGTGACATTCCCGCGCGGGAACCTCGCGCCGGAGGGCTCGGTGATCAAGAGCACGGCGATCGACCCGACGGTCGTGGACGACGACAGCGTCTATCGCAAGACCGGGCCGGCCCGCGTCTTCACCCGCGAGAACGAGGCGATCGCGGCGATCAAGGGGCAGGGGGACCGGCCGATCAAGCCCGGAGACGTCCTGGTGCTGATCGGGCGCGGGCCGATGGGGGCCGGCATGGAGGAGATCTTCCAGATCACCTCGGCCCTCCGCTACCTGTCGTTCGGCAAGCACGTCGCCGTGCTGACCGACGCCCGCTTCTCGGGCGTCTCCACGGGCGCCTGCGTCGGCCACGTCAGCCCCGAGGCCCTGGCCGGCGGCCCGATTGGCCGGGTCCGCGACGGCGACCTGATCCGGATCGTCGTCGACCGCGTCCGCCTCGAGGGCTCGCTCGACCTGATCGGTGCCGAGGGCGTCGAGTTCGGGCCGGAGGAGGGCGCCCGGGTGCTTGAGCGCCGATCGCCCCACCCCCAGCTCTCGCCCGACCCCGCCTTGCCCGACGATACCCGCCTCTGGGCGGCCCTCCAGAACGTCGGCGGCGGCACCTGGGGCGGCTGCGTCTACGACGTCGAGGCGATCATCGCCGCACTCCAGGGCGCTCGGACGGACCGATGACCGCTCCCGTTCACCACGCCAGCGTGGCCGGGAAATACTCGTCGATCAGCTCCTGGTAGTAGGGACGAAGGGCGTCGACATCGGGCGGCTGGTGGCCCTTGGAATAGAGGTCGTACGGGTTGAACGCGCGGACCCATTCGAGACGCGTCCGGTCGGAATCGTTCATCAGGTGGGTGTACGCCCCCTCGCGATGCGCGGCATAGAACGAGTGGTAGCGGATCATGGCCAGCCCCTCGTCCGGCAGGTGATCCTTCACGACGTGGTACAGGTACTCGTCGTGGCCCCACGAGAGGTCGACGCGGTCCAGCCCGCAACCGGGATCGTAGATGCCGCACTCGGTCTGGTACTCGGGGCGGTTTGAGTCCGGGTTGTCGGCGAAGAACTCGGGGAAGACGACCCGGTCGGAGTATCGACAGCCGACGGGGAACGTGTCGCCCACGACGGCCCACTGCGGCTCGCCGAACAGGCAGAGCACCTTGCCCAGGTCGTGGATCAGGCCGACCAGGATGAACCAGCGCGGGTGGCCGTCGGCGCGGATGGCCTCGGCGGTCTGCATCAGGTGCTGGATCTGGGTGAGCTCGGTATCGGGGTCGCTGTCGTCGACCAGCGTGTTGAGGAACTCCATCGCCTCCCAGATGCCCATCCGCCTGCGGTCCAGTCGCAGAAAGTCCTGCTTCTTGCCGCGGACGAAGTCGACGGTCTGATGCCGATGATTCAGCCGGTAGAACTCGCGGACGGCGGGGCGGACGTTGTCGCCGTAGTCGCGGAAGCTGGACGCCTCGCGAGGCTGAGGGTATCGGTCCTTGACGAAGTCCTCCCACTCGTCGAGGCCGGCGAGCGGGCCCGGGTTCCTGGCGGCGGCTTCGGCCTGGGCTTCGGGTCGAGACATCGGCGGCTTCCTCCGGATGGCGCATCGCCGCGAGGGCCGCGGGGTAATCCGGTACGGTGGCCCGGGGCCGCCAGGTCGCGAAAGGCGCCAGCTCCTCCGAGCTTACACTCCACGGGCCGCGATCGCGATGTGATTCTCGCGCGGGCGGGTCATCTCGTCAAGGATCGTCGGCCGTCCCTCGGCGTCGCGGAACGTCCCGTGGGTCTCGACGACGACAGTCCGGTAGGCGTCGTGGTCCGTCTTGAGCAGCTCGTGCAGCTCGCGAAGGCGATAGTGGGGAATGGCCGGGAACAGGTGGTGGGGAATGTGCATGTCCTGGCCATAGACGAAAACCGCCCACCTCGTGAAGGGATCGGTGAAGAACACCCGAGAGTTCGTCAGCCGGCCGGCGTCGGCGTTGGAGTGCTGATAGACGTCGCGCAGGAACATGAAGAACATGAACGTCGTCAGCATCGGCACCAGCCAGAGCAAGGTGAAATAGATCGCCGAGACGCCGCCCGTCATGAACCTCAGGTGGGCGAGGACCTCGAGCAGGCCCGTGAAGAACGCCAGCCGAAGGATCCCGCCGACGCGGGTCGAATACGCCTGCCGGAACGGCGAGCGGAACAGCGCCCACTCGGGCAGGCGCGCCATCACGCCCGCGGCCGCCGCGAAGCTCAGCACCCCCGCCGGGATGAGCCAGGCGGCATGACCCGTCCTCGTGAGGACCCACGACAGGACGTTCAGGCCCAGGACATAGGCAATCCCAAGCGCCGTACCCAGCCGGGGAAGTGCACTCGCACGCGCCGACTCGTCGCGGTCCTCGACGTAGACGTTCCGCCCCTGTCCGAGCGTATTCACCTGGAAATAGGCCCACTGATACTGCAAGAACCGGATCGGCGCCACCACGAAGGCGAAGTAGATCACCCGGATGAACCGGCCGCGCGTCATGGGAAACTCGGCCGATCGCTTGCCGTGGCCGAGATTCTGAAGGTCGGGGTCGTGCGCGGGGTCGTTCGTGTACTGGTGGTGCGCCATGTGGAACAGGCGGTAGAAGTGCACCGTCGTCATCAGCGGGAACATGCAGAACAGGTCGGGGACCAGGTCATTCAGCACCCGATTCTTCATGAACGAGTAGTGCGACGCCTCGTGTCCCAGCCCCGCCAGCCGGTGCTGGATCGCCCCGACCAGGATAATCGCCACCGCGAACACCGGGACGTTCCATCCCCAGGATATCCCCAGCACGGCCCGCGCCTGCGCGAAGCCAATCGCCCCACCAACCACCGCGAACAGGCACAGGTACTCGAACGCCAGGTAGTACAGATTCGTGACGTTGTCGACCTGGCGGAGCCCCCGGATTCCCCGCTGAAGGCTCGCCTCCTCGAACGTCGGACGCTCGATCGTCAAACTCATGACGTCTCCCACCCCCGCCAGCAGTTGGGCCGTACCGATTGACCCATTGGGTCATGGTTGGACAATCGCAAATCCGGATCCTACCCTATCTAATTAGCTTATTTCATTAGTGCTATTTATTCTACCCAGGCTAACCATTTTGACACAACTTCGGCCTCGGTACGGTCCCTCTCACTGCCATGATCGGTCCGGAAGGACGGGGGACATGAGCCGGAACGGGGACCGGAAAGGAATACCCAACAGGGATGTCGATGGGAGCCTGTCGACCGATGGTCCGAGGACGGAGCGAAGGGCCACGTTTCCGGCAGGAAGAGGGTCGAAGGGTGCGGCCTTGCTGGAGGGCGACACGATTCCTTAATGTAAGGGCGAGCCGGAGCGGCCATGGGACGGGCGCTTCTCATTCAGGAACCCGCTGATGCTTTCCGATTGCGTCGGGAGGGCGAGGCTCCTGCCGAGCCGCGGGGGAAGGCTCGGCAGGAGCCTCGCCCTCCCGAAACCAGACAGGATCAGCGGGTCCGTGTATG
>DAIDHB010000429.1 GCA_027452145.1 Planctomycetales bacterium | reverse complement strand
GTGACCCTTCATCTCCCCACCATCGTTTCACCCTCCCGGCCGCGACCCCGCGTGGCGGGGTCGCGGCCGGGAGGGTCCGTCGAGAGGATTCGGTGTGTGGCGCTGCGGTCCGACCCGGGGGGCTGACGCCCCCGGCTACGTCCGATCGCCCCCTGACGGGGGCTCGGAGCCCTGCCGGGACCGACTCGACACCTCTCGCGCCCGCTCCGGCCCAATACGGGCTGACGTCCCCGCGATCATTCCCACTGCCGGGCGCGGGCGTAGAAATCGAGCATCTGGCCGAGGATCCGCTTCTTCTCGTTGAGCGCCACGAACAGCACCAGCGCGATGCCGAACGCCCACATGATCAGCCACTTGGCCGTGGCGTGCTCGAGGCTGACGCGTCCCATCTCGTAGGCGACATCCAGCACGAACGTGGCGAGGCCCAGCCAGAGGAACGTCTGGAGCCGCAGCCCGATCCCCAGGAAGATCCCGACGAGCGAGGCGACCAGCAGCGTCAGCCAGGCGCCGAAGCTGGCGAATTGCCAGATCGGCAGGGCCAGCGACGCATAGATCACGACCAGGCCGACCGATCGGATGGTGTTCACGGCCTGGCGGCCCAGCTCGCGATTGACCTCGGCGAACAGGATCGCCGAGAACCCCACCGGGACGAGGTAGAGCTGCGGGTATTCGGCCAGCCGCCAGCCGACGCGGCTCCAGAGCAGCCACAACATCGCGTTGGCGAACACCGCCGCCGCATAGCCCAGCCACTTCCACCGCAGGCGCCCGCAGGCCGTCGCGTAGAACGTCGCGGCCGCCGCGAGGTAGAAGAGGCTCACGTCGTCCAGCCACCCGGCGTGGACCAGCTCCAGCAGCGGCAACAGCGGCATCACCAGCGACGCATACCGCGTCGGGCGGACGAAATGTCCGGCCCGGTCGAACCGGGCGAGCACCTCGGCGATCGCCATGTCGAGGTAGCCCAGAAGGGTCAGCACGGCCGCGTCCGCCGCGCTCGCCAGCGGGAACGCCCGGCGGAAGACGAAGTACGCGCCCACCATCAGCACCTGCGCCAGGTACACCGGCCACTCCACGCGCCAGCGGACGACCAGCGCGACGTGCAAGAGCGCCGACGCCAGCAGCACGCCGACTCCCGCCAGCACCGGCGGCGCCGCCGGGGCCTCGGCCGGCAGGTCCGCCAGCAGCACGACCGCCGAGACGAGCAATCCCGCCAGCGACGCGACCGATTCGACCGTGCGCGCGAAGCGCGCTCCGAGCGTCGCCTCCGATTCGTCGCCCCCGATGTCCCGAGCGACCTTCCGCAGCCGTCCGGCGATCCACCACAGCGAGAACGCCGCGACCACCGTACCCCAGGCCAACCCGGCCGCCTGCGCCTCGGGCGCGAGCCCCAGCCAGCCGAAGCGCCGCTCGCCCCAGAGGCCCAGGTACGACCCCGCGCCCGCCCACGACAGAGCACCCAGGCCCGCCGCCGTCGCCCAGCCGCCGGCAACCGACGCCATCGCGATCGCGACCGACGCCAGGGCCAGCGTCGCCACCGTCGTGATCGCGACCGCGCCGCCCGTGAACGCCGACGCCACCACGGCGAGCCCGCACGCCAGCGCCGCCAGGGCGTCTCGCGCCTCGGCGGAGCGCGCCTCCCCCAGCCAGCCCGGCTCGACCCAGGAATCGGGGGCGGCCAGCCGGCGCGCCAGGTATCCCGCCGCGATCGCCACGGACGCCGTGGCGAGCGGATAATACTCGCTCGCCGGCGGCAGCCACCCCGCGACCGGCGAACCGGCCGCACCGAGCCACCAGATGCCCAGCACCAGCACCATGTGCAGCCCCACGAGGACCCCGGCCGGCTCCTCGGTCAGCCACGCATCCCGGTCCGAGGCGGCCAGCACCAGGTATCCCGCCGCCAGGCCGAGCGCCGCCAGCGTCAGCCACCAGTCGAGCCACGGCGATGCCGAGTCCACCACCGGCAGGCCCGCCACCCCGAACGACGCCGCCACACCCAGGCCGACGATGGCGATCGCACACGCCGACGCCGCCGCGAACAGCCCGCCCGACCACCGTCGCACGACCGCCAGGTATCCCGATCCCGCGATGCCCAATCGCTCGCAAATCAGAATCTCGCGATCCCGACCGGCCCGCTCCGCCAGGTTGAGGACGATGGCGAGCCCCGCGACCGCCGGCACGATTCCGGAGATCGACCCGAGTCCCGCGTACGTCGCCGCGACCTCGCCGTACACCAGCAGCCCGAGGGCCAGGTGAACGCACTCGACCTCGGGATACGCCCGGACCATCAGCAACGACAGCAGCGCCAGCCCCAGCGGCAGCCACGCGAATGTCGTCCAGTCGGTCCCCGGCTCCAGCCCCAGCCAGAGACGTATCCCCACCGCGATCGCCGCCATCACGATCGTCGCGTGGAACGCGGGCACCTCATACGCCAGCGGCCGCAGGCCCAGCCGGTCGCAGAGCGCGCCCCGCCGGGCCTGGACCAGCACGCCGAGCCCCCACAGAACGAACGAACCCCCCAGCGCACTCGCGATCAGCCCGGCCGCGGGCAGCTCCGCCAGCCATCGGAAATACACCGCCGCCGCCAGGCAGCCGAGCGCCGCGTACGCCCACTCGAGACGCGGCAGGCTCCTGATCGACAGCAGGAACGCGAGCCCCGCCAGCACCAGCGTCGCCGACGACCGATCGCACAGCACGATGCCGAGCATCGTAAGCGCCAGGGTCGCGTGATACAGCGGCCGTGCGTAGGCCCGCGCGCGCCCCGCGCCCAGCCGCTCGCAACATTGCCCCACCGCCCACCACAACAGCCCCTGGACGACTGCCGCCAGCCCCAGCACGAACGCCATCCGCGGGTCATTCGTCCCCGTGCTGAACAAAACGATGTAGCTCGCGACGGTCACGTGCAGCACGGCCGGATAGGTCAGCTCGGCCCGCCGCCACGTCCGCGACAGCAGGATCGTGACAAGCGCGTTCAGCCCCAGCGCGGCCGCGCCGTAGCGATACGCGCCCCGATCGAGCACGCGCGACTCGACCGCCAGGCCGAGCACCACGGCCGTCAGCCCGAGCGCCCAGAGCCGGCAAGGCTCCGCGTAGAATCGTGAGACCCCCAGCCGCGAGGCCAGGGTCCCGACGAGCCAGAGGACCAGCGCCACCCCGGCCATCGCGACGGCCATCCAGCCGAAGTTCAGCCCCGCCGTCGCCAACGGCACCGCCCAGTGAGCGAGCTTGAGCGATCCAGCCACGAACTGCGCGATGCCGATGTGCACGAGCGGGACCTCGCGGACCCGCCGCGTCGCCGCCAGCATCACCGACGCGCCCATCAGCCAGACGAGCCCGATCATACCGACGCGAGCGGGACTCGGGTCGAGCAGGGCGAGAGGGTCGGCGATCAATGCCAGGCCGATCGCGGACCGCACGAACACCCGGCCGAGGACCTCGCGGGCCGTCGCCGGCACGATCGCGCCGATTCCTCCGGCCGCCGCATCGCCCGCAACAAGGCCCAGCAGCCGCTCGAAGACCAGCAGGACCAGTCCGTCGCCGACGAGCAGCAGGGCATATTCCGCCGGCCCGTGCGGCCGGCCGCCGGTGAGCAGCGCCAGCCCGCAGATCGTCAGCTCGACGAAGCACAGCGGCACGAGCGCGGCCCGGAGCGTCCGCGGCCGCTCGCACGTGCCGAGTAGCGACAGCAACCCGCCTAGCAGGAACACGGCCGCCGCGGGCACCGAATTCGCCGTCCCGACCGCGATGAATCCTGATGCCAGCAGTAGCGCGACCGGCGTCAACACCCGGCTGGCCCGGAGCCACGGGATCGCGAACGCATCGCCCGCGCCCAGCACTACGAGCAGCCGCGCGACGCCCACCGCGGCCCACGCGATCGCCATCGCGCCGAGTGCCTGGTCGGCCTCCGTGATCCCGGTAACGAGGGTCGAGCCGAAATACGACGCGCCGCAGAGTGCCAGGATCGCCGGGTACGTCAGCCGGGGCTCGGCGTACAGCCACACGGCGCTCCCGAAGAGGACCGTGTAGCCCGACAGCACGATCACCGCCGCGCGCGGCTCCTGGCAGCTCCAGAGGCACGCCGCCACGGCCAGCGGCAGGCCGATCGCGTGCGCGTGCCACGCCAGCCGTCGGTCCTTCCATCCCCGGCGGAACCATTCCGACAGCAACACCAGCGCCGGGCTCGCGGCCAGCCCGACCAGCGCCAGATAGGCCCAGGGCAGGGGACCGGGATAGCCGAGCGCCCGGCGGAGCATGTCGATCAGCAATCGAATTCGCTCGGCCAGGAAATAGTGCGCGCCCACCCGCGCCGACACGAGCGCCGCCAGCGACAGGTACAGAAACGCCGGATGCCGCTCGCGTCGGAGCGTGTCGGCGTAGAGCAGGAAGCCCACCAGGCTCACCGCGATCGTGTTGACGCTGAACAACGCCGAGGATTGCCGCGAAGACAGAGTCAGCGCGAACGCCAGCGCCGAGAGCACATAGCCGGCGTACCGGATGCCGGCGATCCACCGGGCGCCGAGGTCATCGGGCGTGAGCCGGCGGGCCAGAGCGACCAGCGCCGCCGCGCCGACCATCACCGGCCCCGCGTACAGTGCCGGCTCCAGCCGCATCGCATACGACCCGACCCGGACGACGCAGGCGATCGCGGCGAATCCGAGCAGGCCGAGCGCCAGGACGGTGAACTGCCGGTGATCCGCGTCCGTCTCGCCCCATCGGCGCAGGCCGAGCGCTCCGACCGCACCCAGCAACACGACCGCCGGCGCCTGGAACGCGGCGAACTGCCAGCCCCAGGGCACCGGCGAGCCCCGGGCGGTCAGCACGCTGCCGACGCTCATGAGCAACAGCGCCGACGTCAGGAACCGGGCCGAGGCCCGCGGCACGAGCATCCCGGCCACGACCCGCGTCAGGGCGACGAGGGCCAGCCCGTCGAGCGCGGCGACGACCAGGCCGGAGGGGGTCGGCTCGGTCACCAGCCGGAACTCGCCCGCGAGCATGAAATGGATCGGAACCACGATCAAGGTGGCGACGAGCATCATCTGCCCGGCGCGCTCGGCCCCCCAACGGATCAGCCCGACCCCCAGCGCGGCGAAGGCGACCGTCCAGACGAGGGCCAGCGCGCACTTCCCCGCCGGCCGCCACAAAAGGTCGCCCAGCAGCAGATGGGCCCCGACCGTCGAGCTGACCACGATCAGCAGCACGGCCAGGCAGAGGATGAGCTTTTGCCAGTGCTCCTCGAGGAACTCGGCCGCGAACGACGACCACGACCAGGCCGGCTCGGGAGCAGGCGTCGGGGCAGACGTCGGTGCCCCCTTGGCGGGTCCGACATCGGCGATCGTCCCGATCCCATCCGGCTCCCCGACCGTGTGCCGGCCGGCGAGCTCGCGTCCCAGCCGGACGACCATCGACGGCCAGGTCGAATCGCGCGGCTCGAGCCCCGCCAGGGCCTGGTACGCCTCGAGCGATTCCTCGAGCCGTCCCAGCCGGTGCAGGGCGTGCGCGAGGATCCGCAGCGCGTCGCCCCGCACGGGAAGCTCGGCCAGAACGGCGCGGGCGATCTCGACGGCATCGGCGTCGCGGTTCTCGCGGAGCGCCCCGCGCGCCTGCTCCAGCCGTTCTTCCGCCTCCTGCTCGCGACGGGCCCGCTCGGCCCGCTCGCGCCTCGCCTCGGCCCGCGCCGGGAGGTGGGCGCGAAGGATCGCCTCCCTGTCCTGGAGCCGTGGTAGGCGCCCGGCCCCCTCGGCGCACAGGGCAACCGCCTCGTCGTCGCGCCCGAGCTGCCAGAGGAGGTCGATCTCGGCGACCCAGGCGTCGAGCTGATCCGGATCGAGCGCGCGGGCCTGGCGGGCCCAGCCGAGCGCCGTCTCGGCCTTGGTGCTGGAGATCGCCCGTGCCCGGGTGATCGCGGCCTGGTAACGGCCCCGCCGCTCGATCGCCTCGCGCCGCAGCCGGCCCTCGGCGGCGATCGTGTCGTACGAATCGGCGGCGATCAGCCCGCGGTCGCGGAACTCGGAGAGCCGGGCCGAAAGATAATCGAGGTGGCGGAGCTCTTCCCGCTCGCCGTCGGACAGGATGGGATCGATCGTCGATTCCACAGGTGCCATCGCGGTGCGCTCCCCTCGAAGGCCCTCACGAGATGGGGACAGGCGCCGAGTCTTCGACGTGCCTGTCCCCATCTCGTGAGAGCGATTCGCGAGGCCGGCCGTGCGTCACCGGCCTCGTTGCAGTCGGATGCTCTCCTGGCGTAGCTCGCGGTCGAGTGCGGCCAGGTCGCCGAAATGCGACCGGGCGTCCTCCATTCGATGGGTCCGATCCCGCCGCGTGCGGACCGCCTCCAGATAGGCGCGAAACTGCGGCAGCCGCGCGGGGTCGGACATCAGGTGATAGATCAGGAGCCAGCTCTCGGCGTAGCTCAGGAGCATCCGATCGCCGCTCTTGCGAAAGCTCGCGCGGTCGTCCGTGAGCAGCTCGGCCACGTCGACCCACTTCTCGCGGCGCTGGATGTGCGCCATCTCGTCGAGCCGGCGGAGGTTCATCTGCCCCGGCTTGCCGCGGTCGAACAGCCGCCGGCGCTCGCAGTACATCGCCAGCCCCTCGATGACCGACAGCGGGATATCCGCCTCGCGCACCAGCAGGCCCGTGTTGAAGCAGAGCTGATGGGTCGCCTCGTGCGTCAGGGTCTCCATGTTGTTCTGCCCGGCGGCGCCGGGGTGCATGGGCGCGTTGCGAAAATCGAAAAGCGCCAGCCAGTTCGACGGCAAGCTGTAGAACCCCATCGTGCCCGGCGGCGCGTTCTCGGCGAGCCGGACAAATGGCCGCTCGTCGCGGAAGACGATCACCGTCATCCGGCGGTCCGGGAGCTTCACGTCGAAGCCCCGCGACCGGAAATGCTCCAGGAAGTCGGCGGCCATCTGCTCGCAGTCCGAGAGCGTCAGTTTCATGAACGTCGATGAGGCATCGCCGATCGCCTGGTAGTGCGCCGATTTGCGCACGGCGAGCGGATAGTTGGTGACCTTCCGCGTGCGGGCCTCGGCCCGGCTCAGCTCGTCGGCCTCCTGATCGGCCGGATCGGGGTCGGGCTCCCGATCCCCCGCCGGCGCCGGATCGGCCCAGGCCCGTCCGCCCCGGCCGGCGATCCCCTCCACGGCCGCCCCCGCCAGGACGGTCCGGAGCCAGAAGCGACGATCGATCCGACTGCCCCGGGCGCGCGGCACCGCCTGGACCTGAACCTCCTCGTTCGCTCCTTCCGCCTCGTATCGTCGGGTCATCTCGGCCTCCCCGGTGAGGTGCACGTCATCCCGTTGCCTTGACAGGACTATTATGGAACGAGAGGCCGCCGCGATGCACCAGCAACAGGCGAAAAGACCGAACCGGGCCAGGCCGGCCCCATCGGATCGGATCGGTCGGACCGGCCGGCCGGGTCCGCGGGATGGCGCTGGGGGTGTCGCCGTCCCGCGAGACCCGGTCCGCAATCCCTTGATGCGCACTTCGCCCCGCGGTGTGCCACATTTTGCGCCGGAATCTCAGGTCGGCCGGGCAAGAATGCCCGACCGACTTACGGATCTCGCACGCCTCGCGGTTTTCCGTGGTTGGGCAGTCGCCGCCGAGCCGTTACAATGCACCCAACCGCGCGAGGTGGAGCGGGGAAACGGAGTCAATCCCCACTCAACCGACCGGCGACAGGCAGGGGGGACAGGCCATGAGCGTCGACGACGGCGGATCGGTCACGTGCTGGCTGGGCAACCTGAAGGGCGGCGACCTCGCGGCCGCGCAGCCCCTGTGGGAACGCTACTTCGCCCGGCTGGTCGGCGTGGCCCGCGGCAAGCTGCGGAAGGTGCGCAAGACCTCGGCCGGCGAGGACGAGGAGGACGCCGCGCTCTCGGCCTTCAATAGCTTCTGCGGCGGCATGGCGCGCGGCCGGTTCCCGCAGCTCGCCGACCGCGACGACCTGTGGAAGCTGCTGGTGGTGATCACCGCGCGCAAGGCGATGGCCCAGGCCCAGCGCGAGGGGCGGAAGAAGCGCGGCGGCGGCCGCGTCGTCGATGAGGCCGCACTCTTCGGCCAGATGGCCGCCGACGAGGGCTCGCTCGCCGGCCTCGAGCGGATCGCCGGCGAGGGACCGACTCCCGAGTTCGCCGCCATGATGTCCGAGGAATGCCAGCGCCTGCTGGATGCCCTGGACGACGACTCGCTCCGCCAGGTCGCGCTCAGCCGCATGGAGGGCTACACCAACGACGAGATCGCCGACCAGCTCGGCTGCGCCCGGCGCACCGTCGCACGCCGGCTCGAGCTGATCCGCAAGACCTGGGCCGCGTTCGTCGAGGAGGCCTGATGCACTCCGACCCCGAGTGCCCCGGACCATCGCCGCCGCAGCAACCGCCAGACGACCCGCTGGCCCGGGCCCGCTCGATCCACCGGGCCTGCGAGGCGTTCGAGGCCGCCTGGCGCGCCGGCCCTCGTCCCGAGATCGCCGATTCCCTCGAAAACGCCACGCCCGACGAACGAGACGAGCTGTTCCGCGAGCTGCTCGCCCTGGAGATCGAGCTCCGTCGGGAAGATGGCGAGTCCCCAACCCAGCCCGAGTACGCCGCGCGGTTCCCCGACCAGGCGCAGGCCATCGAGGCCATTTTCGCCGAGTCCGACAGCACGCTGTCGACCGGCTCTGAGGCCGCGCGCGGTCCCGGCTGCCGCGCCACCGTCACTCCGACCATCTCGACTGGATCGGCAGGCCCATGTCCGCCCGCATCCGCCGAGCCGTTGGTCGTCGGCGAGTACGAGCTGATCGAGGAGATCGCCCGCGGCGGCATGGGCGTCGTCCACCGGGCGCGGCACCGGGGGCTCAAGCGAATGGTCGCGCTCAAGATGATCCTCTCGGGCGCGATGGCCACTTATGAAGAACGCCAGCGGTTCCTCCGTGAGGCCGAGCTGGCCGCCAACCTCGACCACCCGAGTATCGTGCCGATCTACGAGGTCGGCGAGTACGAGGACCGCCCATATTTCAGCATGAAGCTGGTCGACGGCGGGAGCCTCTCGCGCCAGGTCGGCCAGTTCGCCGACGACCCGAGGGCCGCGGCGCGGCTGGTCTCGATCCTGGCCCGCGCGATCCACTACGCCCACGGCCGCGGATTCCTCCACCTCGATCTCAAGCCGTCGAATGTTTTGCTCGACACCCAGTGCCGGCCCTATCTCACCGACTTCGGCCTGGCGCGCCGGGCCGGCGCGGATAGCTCGCTTTCGATCAGCGGCGCGATCCTCGGCACGCCCAGCTACATGGCGCCTGAGCAAGCGACCGGCTCGCGCGCCCGGCTCGGCCCGGCGACCGATGTCTATGGCCTGGGCGCGATCCTTTATGAGCTGCTCGCCGGCCGCCCGCCGTTCCGCTCGCCGACGGTGATGGAGACCGTCGTCCAGGTGCTCGAGCGCGACCCGGCCCCGCCGCGATCGATCCGGCCCGGGATCCCGCGCGAGCTGGACAGCATCTGCCTCAAGTGCCTCGAGAAAGCGCCGAGGGACCGGTATCCCACGGCCGCCGCGCTGGCCGACGAGCTGGACGGCTACCTCCAGGGCGACGGCACCGAGGCCGCCGGGATGCTCTCGCGACTCAGGCGCTGGAACCGCCGCGAGCCCGAGCTGGTCGCCCGGCTGGCCGGGCTGGCCATCATCGCGCTGTTGACCCAGTACAACTACCTGTTCCGCTCGCGCGAGCCCGATTTCACGATCCACTACCTGATCCAGTCGGTGCTGGCCTTCTGGGCCGCGGCCTCGCTGGTCTTTCAGGCGCTGCTCCGCCGCGGCTGGCCGCCCGACCGCGTGCGCGGGCTCTGGTCGGCGCTCGATATCGTCTGCCTGACGTTCGAGCTGAAGCTATTAGGCCGCGTCGAGACGACCCTGCTAGCGGCGTATCCGCTGTTGATCGCCGCCTCGGGCCTCTGGTGGCGCGTGCGCCTGGTGTGGCTCACCACCGCGATGGCGATGCTGGGCTACCTGTTCCTGTTTCTGGATGCCTCGCTCGAATGGCACGCCGGCCGCCTCTCGTGGAAGCCGACCGCGAGCCTCCAGTACGAGAACATCTTCCTGGCGGCGCTGCTGTTGACCGGCTATGTCGTCGTCCGCCAGGTCAAGCGCTTCCTCGCCCTGGGCCGGTACTATGAGAATCGCAGCGACCCGTGAGGCGTTTCATCGCCCCTCCGGCCGCCCAAGCAGCCGGCGAGGTCCGATGGCGTGGGGTGGGCATCGCCCACCGGTCGAGGCCCCGAAGCGGTGGAAAGATCATGGCACAACAGAATCTCCTGTTCCCGGTGCTGTTCTTCGTCGCCTGGGCGACGATCATGGGGTCGTATCTCTACTTCTCGTGCCATGTCGCCCCATCCGCCCTCAGGCTTTGGGCCGAGGACCACAGCTACCAGGTCATCAAGAGGCGGAGTGCCTGGCCGCTCGAGTGGTGGTCCTTCGCGAAGGGTAGCGGGCATCACATCTACCGGGTTGTCCTCCTGGACGGCGAGGGGTCAACCCGACGCGGACTGGTACGGTTGGGAAACCCTCAATGGTTCTGCCTTTCGCCGGCCCGGTGCCCGGTGGAGGTCCGCTGGGACCCGCCAGGGGAATCAGCAAAACCGACCCGGCCGGTGACCCGACGGACGGTGCTCGTCTTCGTCGTCGCCGATCTCGTCGTCGTGATCCTGTTGCTGGCGTTGGCATCGGCCCTCCTCTTCATGGCCGCCGTATGCCTGGACGATCTCTGGGACGGCGTCCTGGGCCTCAACCGTCGCCTCGGCAGGGTGCCGCGACGCGGCGGCCGTCAGGAGACGCCACTGGCCCTGGCCCTGCTCCTCGGCCTTGCGGCGCTCAGTCTCGCCGCCATGGCGGCGCTGACGGCCGCCGCGCTCGGGATGATCCGGCGAAAGCGCTGGGGCTACTATTCCCACGTTGTCGGGTCGGCCCTGGTCATCCTCATCCCCGGCGGATTGCTCTACGGAATTCCGTCACTGGCGATCACGCTCCGACCCGCGTTCAAGGAGTATTTTCGCGGCCAGGGGAAGCCGGAACCGGCTTCGGACCTTGAAGAACTGTAGTCACCCACCGAAACAAGCCCGGCGCCGCGCGGCGCTTCCCGCGTGTCCATCATCATTATCGGAGTGGCCGATCACGACCCGGCCGATCCGCCCGAGGTCAGGCGGCTTTCCTGTCCGACGCGGGCCGGCCCGGGCCGATCCGGCCGTCCGTAGTAGGTCAGCCTCTCAGCCTGGCGCCGGTCCGGCCGGGACCGCCCGGGTCACGAGACCGATCCCACGCCGGGCCGCGGTATTGCAGCCAGACGCAATCGATGTTCTCATCAGTAGTGAACCATCCGGGCGCTTGATTCGTTGAATGAGTAGGATCGGATCGACGCTCCGCGCCTATCCCGAGGAGACGTGACCATGAGCGGTCGCCGGCAGACGCTCGCAGTGGTATTGTCCCTGCTGTGCCTCGCCGCCTGGGGAATCGGCCGGGTCGGGCTGGCCCGGGGCGATGATGGCGCGGGTCGGAAGCCGGACGCACCGGCCGACCGGGCCGAGCGGCGGGCTGACCGGGGCCCAATAACCTGGAAGACAGCCGTCGAGCCCAAACCGCTGAGTCCCAGCGTGAAGATGGGCCTCGACTGGCTAGTGGAGCATCAGCTCCCCGACGGCGGGTGGACCGAGGGCGAGCAGTTGCCGGAAATGGGCGCGGGCTTCCCGGGCGCCGCGTTCCTCGACCCGGAGAACGTGACCGATACCTCCATCGCCTCGCTGGCCCTGATCCGATCGGGGAGCACGCCGAGCGAGGGGCCGTACCGCGTCGCGATCGTCAAGGGTGTCGAGTACGTCCGCACCCAGGTCGAGGCGTCCGATGCCGAATCCCCGTCCATCTCGCCCGAGCGATGGACGCGATCCAAGATGAAGATCGGGCCCAACATCGACACTTACATGGCCTCCATGCTCCTGGCCGAGGTGAAGGGGCGCATGCCAGACCAGGCGAGCGAACGGGCCGTCGGCGCCGCCCTGGACAGGGTGATCGTCAAGATGGAACGGCACCTGGCGCGGGACGGTGCAATCGAGGCCCAGGGGTGGGCTCCGGTCCTGTCGCTGGCCATGTCCGCCAAGGGGCTCAATCGCGCGAAGCAGGCGGGGGCGCGGGTCTCCGACGTCGCCCTGGTCCGGATGGAGAATGCCGCGATGACGGCTTATACCATGGGGGGCTGGCCGGCAATCGACGACTCGGCGGGCCGGACGATGGCGATGCGCCATCCCCACGCGGCCCACAGGGCAGCCAGGCAGCCGAGGACAACCGACGGCGCGGGCCCGGCGGACGAGGGGTCGCGCCGGTCGCTGGCGAGGGAGATTCCCAGCGAGGAGACCGGCCGCAGGAGTATGCTGGCGGCGGCCAGCCCGTCCCCTTCATCGCCGACGGCCGGGAAGACGGCGCAGGCCGGGGAAAACACCGGCCGCCGGAGTCTGCTGGGAGGCGGCAGCCCGGCGCCCGCGCCGCCCGCGGTCGAGCGCGGAGACGATGCGGGCCGCCGGAGCCGGCTGGCCGACGCCGGCTCGAGCCCGCCATCGTCCGCCGGCGCGACGAAGGACCGCGAGAACGACGACCTCCGCACGGAGCCCCTGGCAGGTCATCCGGCGTCCCCAGCGCACCCACACAGGAGGAGGGTGGCGATCGGCGCGGCGGGCGTCGGCCGCGCGGGGATGAGAGACATCGCGGCGGGGATCCCGCTCTACGGCTGGTCCGCCTGCCTCGGCATCCTGCAAGACTCGCTCAATACGGGCAAGGCCCAGGTTCCGCGGCTCCGCGAGCTGGCTGCGCATTCCCACGACCCGGGCGAGCGCGACGCCGCCAGGAAGAAGCTCGCACGAATCGCCGAGGTGGCGAATGCCCAGCAGGGAGCCCAGACGGCGGTCGTCGCGTCCCTCAGCGCCCCGCGCTTCGTTGCGGGCCTCGGCTCCAACGGCGGCGAGGAGTTCCTAAGCTACATGAACCTCGCGGAGAGCCTGGCCACCCAGGGCGGTGAGACGTGGGAGCGCTGGGATTCCGGGATGACCGAGAGCCTCGGCAGGACGCAGAACGCCGACGGGAGCTGGTCCGGGAGTCATTGCATCACGGGCCGCACCTTCTGCACCTCGGCAGCACTCCTGACCCTGATGGCCGACCGCGCACCTGTGCCGGCCCCGACCTCGTCCGCCCACCCGCGATGAGCCGCCCGCGATGGAGCCCCGGATCGATGATCCGTCCCGTCCGCCCGATCGCCGTCCTCCTGGTGGTCGCGCTGACGGCCGGCCTGGCCTCGTGCCGCCCGCGGACCGACGCCCCGGCCGACCGGGTGGATCGGGCGATCGGCGCCGCCCTGCGGGCACTCGTCGCCGCCCAGTCGCCCGACGGGGCCTGGCGATCGTCGACCTACGGTATGTTCAAGGACGGCCTCTCGCTGACTCCCACAGTGCTCAAGGCGATCGCCTTCGGGCCGGACGTCGCCGGCTCGGCCGAGGCCAGGCGCCGCGCGGCCGGATACCTGATCGCTCGCGTCAGGGCCGACGGATCGATCGACGGCGGCCCGTTCGGCATGGTGTATCCGGTGTACTCGGCGTCGGCCTCGGCGATCGCGCTGACGTTCCTCAACGTCCCCGAAGGCCGGAAGGCCCGCGACGGCTGGCTCCGCGAGCTGCGCCGCCGGCAGCTCACCGAGGACCTCGGCTGGGACCCCGACGACCCGGCGTATGGCGGCTGGGGCTATTCGATGGAGCCCCAGTCCCGCGATGATGCGGACTCGACGTTCGGGCAGCACGCCGACACCGACCTCTCGTCGACCCTGTTCGCCGTCGGAGCCCTGCGAGTCGCCGGGATCCCGGCCGAGGATCCCGCGATCCGCAAGGCCCTGATATTCGTCGAACGCTGCCAGAACTTCGCCGACAAAAAGGCCGCCGACCCGCGTTTCGACGACGGCGGCTTCTTCTTCACGACGACCGACCCGGTGCGCAACAAGGCCGGCGTGGCGGGCGAGGACAGGCACGGCCAGACGCGATACCACTCCTATGGCAGCACGACCGCCGACGGCCTGCGCGCCCTGTTGCGCTGCGGCCTCGCGAAGGATCATCCTCGAGTGATCGCGGCGCGGCGATGGCTGGAGACGCACTTCTCCGCCACGACCAATCCCGGCACGTTCGAGCCCGCCCGCGCGTCCGACCGCGAGGCGACCTATTTCTATTATGCGTGGTCGGCCGCCCACGCCTTCCGCGCGCTGGGTCTCGCCGAGATCGAATCCGACGGCCGAAAGGTCGCCTGGGCCGAGGCGCTCGCGGACGAGCTGGTCCGCCGCCAGCGCGCCGACGGGACCTGGTCCAATCGGTTCACGGCGTCGAAGGAGGATGACCCATTGGTCGCGACGCCCTTCGCGGCGGGGGCGCTGGCCAACTGCCGCATGGTCCTCGGAAAATCCCAGGGACCACCGCCATGAGGCGCCCCGGCCGCGGTCCACGATGCGAAGGATGGCCAGGTGCTGGCCCGCCCGGTCGAGGGACTGTAGCAGAACGGGCCGGCGGTCGGATTCCGGATCGGGCGACGGGGCCGGCATGCCTGCTCGAATCGCCCGTGAGCCACGAATCTGCAACGCGCTAACCGCCTCCGAGCACGGACCCATGCCCGGCCACCCGCCGGCCCGGGTCCGGGTGCGGGGCGGGATCGGCGCCGGCGTCGGCGTCGGCGCCGGCGTGGCCGTGGCCGTCGGGCCGGGGCGCCCGGTGTCGGGCCGGTCGGGACACGCCGGGCGCGGCCAGCGAGTTCAGGAATGCCTCGATCTCGGCCCGCCCGTCAGCGGACATCAACTGGAACGCTATCCTTGAAAACCTCGCCTGGCCCTGGTGCTGCGCCACCGCCCCCGCCAGGTTCCGGGCCCGGCCGTCGTGGAGATACGGGGCCGAGTCGCGGAATCCCCACAGCGGCGGCGTCCGCCACTCGCCGCGTCCCACGGCGCCGGGCACTCGGGGCGCCTCGTCATCGTAGTAGTCCCCGGGATCGCTCAGATCACTGCCCATCTCGTGGAGCGCCAGGTCACTGTAGATGCCCTGGATCGGCCCGAGGTCGGGGAGATGGCACTCGGCGCACCCGATGGTTCGGAACAGCTCGCGGCCCTTCGCGACGCCGGTGGACTCGCCCGGCCCGCCTTCGTCGAGGACGACCGGCTGGGGCAGGCTCCGGACATAGGCCACCAGGGCGTCGCACTCCTTCTGCGTGAGATCCGGTCGACTGGCCGTGGCGTCGGGGGCCAGGGGCGAGGGGGCCTGGTGGTGGCCGGGGACCTCGAGGCCCAGCTCGTTGGCGCAGGCGGTCAGGACGAAGTCCTCGAGGCTCGCCATCTGGGCCTTCCAGCCGAATCGGCCGATCCGCCCGTCCTTCAGGCGGCGGACCCGTCCCCTGACGGCATGCGGCTCCTGGCCGACAGCCCGCTCGAGGTCCAGGTCGGACAGCGCATCGATCATCCCGGCCCCGAACAGGGGCGTCGCGTTGCGCTCGGAGACGGCGATCATCACCCCGCTATCGCCCAGCACGTTCACGGTGTGCCGGTCGGACTCGACATTCCTGACGGCGGTCCGCAGCCATCGGTCGTAATCCGGGTTGACACCGTAGCGATGCACGACGGCGCTCCTCGACTCGCGGAAGCCCGGATGAGCCTTCACCAGGTCGGACTTTCGGGGCGCCATCACAATCTCGAGCGCTCCGCCCGGGCCACCGCCCACGCTATTCCCGAAGGGGATATCGGCCCGCGGCCGGTCGGGGTGCACGATGTAGCCGACGCCCGTCATGAGGAAGACGTTCAGGCCACCCGGCCCCGCGCCGCCGGGCGCGCCCAGGCGGTGGCACTCCACGCACGAGGCCGCGTTATAGACCGGCCCCAGGCCGTCGCCGCCGTGGCAACGGGGGTCATTGGGGAGCCAGGTCCGGGCAAACAGCTCGCGCCCCAGCGAGACGGGATCCGCCGGCGGCTGCGGCGCGGCAGGAGCACGAGCAGGAGCAGGGGCAGGGGCAGCGGCTACGGCCTCGGCCGGTCTGGGCGGACCGACCGGCCTCGCCGCCTGTGGACCTGCCCCGCCGTCCGCCGGCCGGGCCCCGCGAGCCTCGTCGGCATTGCCCCTGGCCGCATGCTCCCCCGGCTTCGCGCCCCCGCGGACCGGCTCCTGCCGTGGATGTGAGCCTGGGCCCGGTGCCGTCCGACCCGCGATCCGGCCCCGGAGCTTCACCACGATGGCGGCGTCCAGCCCGACCGAGAGCACGGCCACCAGGGCGATCAGGCCCCATTGCCTACGCAGGCGGGTCCAGTCCGCCGGCAGGCCCGGCACGGCCGGCCGTCCTGCGCCCGCCGGCGCCTCGCCGCGATCGCCCGTCGGGATCGGGGTCGTCTTCCACGCCTCGGCCATGGTATCACCCCGTTCGCTGGTCCATCCGCCGGGCATCGCGATAAGCGGACGGACCGAGGACCACGAAGTCCGCCGGGGCCCCGCAGGGCGCCGCATTCGTCAACGACTGCACTCCGTACGGCTCTTACGAAGCCGGGCGGCCGTTTGTTCTCGGCGCACGAGTCTCGGCCGGCGATCACCCCGGCAAGGAAAGTCGACAAATCGAATCCCGCCGGTCGATTCGGGGGCGGCCATCGCGGCCGGGGTCATGGGTAAACTCTTGTTGAGGCTTGACATCCCGCCGCCGCGTTGCCGAAATAGCGTAAGAGCAGCCCGGAAAACCGCGTCGCCGATTCCGGGCCGGTCAGTCCTCTGGTTTTCCTCGACGGAGGATCAGCGATGTGGACGAAGCCCGTCGCCGCACTCGTCTTGGTGTTCGCGGCGCCGCTCGCGAATGCCCAGGACGCCTCGCCGCGGGTGGCGAAGCGGGTCGTCCCCAGGTATAACCCCCCGCTGATGGTCGGCAAGCTGGCCGTGGTGCCGATCGAATGGCGGGTCTATACCATCCGGAAGGTCCAGGGCGACCGGATCCTGATCGTTAGCGGCGGCATCTCCGGATGGGTTCATGCCGATGCGGTGATACCCTCCGAACAGGCCATCGACTTCTATACTCGAGAGATTGCTACGACCCGGTTCCCCTCCTCGGCCTATCTCTATCGAGGTATGGTCTGGTCCCAACGGGAGGAGTACGACCGGGCCATCGACGACTACAACGAGTCCATTCGCCTGTATCCCTGGTCGGGACCTGCGTTCAACAACCGAGGCGAGAGCTGGCATGCGAAGCAGGAATACGATCGGGCCATCGCCGACTACACCGAGGCCATCTGGCGCGATCCGAGGCTGGTCGTGGCGTTTTCCAACAGGGGCATGAGCTGGCATCGCAAAAAGGAATACTACAAGGCTCAGGACGATTACCAGAGGGCAATCCGCCTGAAACCCAGGTATCCCGGGGCACACTACCGCCTTGCCTGGCTCTATGCCACCTGTTCCGACCCGAAGTTCCGGGATGGGAAGATGGCCGTCGAGTCGGCGACCCGTGCCTGCGAATTGAGCCTGTGGAACGAAGTCCCTCCACTCGCGTCGCTCGCGGCCGCCCATGCGGCGTCGGGCGACTTCGAGAAGGCCGTCGAGTATCAGAAGAGGGCCAACAGATTGATGGAAAGCGAAAATGAGGGAGGGACAGCCGAGGAAAGAGCGAAAGGCCAGGAGAACCTGGAGCTGTACAGGAACAAAAAACCGCCCCAGGAGGAAGGACTCCCGAGCACCTGGTAGAAAGGCACGGGGGGCTCACCCGGACTGGACTTGCCTGGAAGCGATAGCGGAGGAGCGCAAGGACCCTCGACGGCGCCGGCCGAACGATCGTCGAGACTCCAGGGCCACCCGTACCTGTCCTGTCGATCGGCCGGCAGCCCCGCGCCGAACCGGCGATCGCGCCCATGGCCGGCGGGACCCTCATCCTATTTTCGTGTGATTTCGTGTTTTTCGTGGTTAAATCCGAGACTTTCGATTTCCGCCCGCGCAGACCCGCCGCGTCTCCTCGATATCCTCACGCACCTGGCGGACAAGCTCATCAAGGCCGTCGAACCGCCGGGTGCCGCGGAGCCGACGGAGGAAATCGAGCTCGACCCGGGCGCCGTAGATGTCGCCCGTGAAGCCCAAAAGGTGCGCCTCGACCGTGCGCGCCTGCTCGCCGAACGTGGCGTTGGGACCGATGTGGCACGCGGCGGGAAAGGCCGGCTCGCGTCCCTCGATCCTGGCAACCGCAGCATACACGCCGTCGGCCGGGATCAGGGTGTCGACATTTTCGAGGTTGGCGGTCGGGAAGCCCAGCCCGGCGCCCCGGCCGGCGCCGCGGGCGACGACGCCCCGAATGCGGTGCGGGCGGGTTAACAACCGCGCGGCCTCCTCCACCGAGCCGGCCGACAGCTCGCGGCGGATCCGCGAGGATGACACGAGCTGGCCGTCGACCTGGGTGCCCTCGACGACCTCGAAGGCGATCCCCGCCTCGGCGCACCACTCGGCCAGGATCGCGATGTTTCCCTTGCGGTCGTGCCCAAATGCGAAATTGGGCCCCTCGACCAGCCCGACGGCTCCGAATTGCTCGCGAATCACCCGGTCGAAGAACTCGCGGGCCGAGAGATCGAGCAGCCACGGCCCGGTGCGGAAGACCCCGACCTCGGTCGCGCCGGCCTGGGCGAGTAGCTCGAGTTCGCGCTCGGGCCAGACCAGGGGCACGGGCGCCTCGGCCGGCCGGAGCATCGTCGCCGGATGGGGGTCGAACGTGATTGCCAGGGCCGGGGCGTTGGCCGCGTCGGCCCGGTCTCGCAAGCGGGTCAACAATGCCTGGTGGCCCAGGTGGACGCCGTCGAAGTTGCCGATGGTCACGAAGGCACCGCGAGCCCGCGCGGGAAACTCACGGACGTTCTCGATCGCGATCACCAGCGTTCTGCCCCGTTCTTCAAGCCCGCGAGTCCGCTCTCTTCCCTCGGCCGGGACGCCCGGAAACGGGCAGCCATCTCGCGGGGCCATTATCGCCTCCGCCGCGAGGCGCGGTCAATCCTGGCGAGCGCCGCGAGCCGAGCCGTGCCCGCGGCCCGTCCCGCAAGGTCCCGGGGCCGTCTTGTCGGGTGGGTGAAACCCACCATCTTCCACGGCTTGAACCCGGTGGGTTGCACCCACCCGACTACCGCCGGACCGTCCTTCGAGAATACCCACTCACGCCGCCTTGCGCCCCCGCGTCGCCGGGACCGCGCCGGGGAGCTCGCGGAAGCTCTCGAAGCTCTTGCGGAAGCCCGGCACCAGGCGGTCGAACCGCTCGGACTCCACGGTGAACTTCACCTCGTAGTCGAACCGCTCACCGCGGAATCGCCACTCGATTACGGTCATCGAGAACGGCCCGCGCTTCGTGCGAACCACGGTCTCGAGCGCCCCGTCCCTTTTCTTACCGCGCGGGACCAGCTTGCACGACAGGATCTCGCAGCCGGGCTCCTCGCGGCGGAGCTGCTCGGGCAGCTCCTTGACCACCTGGGCGAGGTCGGGGCCGCGGCGGTCGTGCGCCAGCACCAGCAGGTTGTCCGACCAGATGCCGTGCGGCGGGCCGTCGGCGAACAGAAGCGCGACCGAGCTGGGCGCCAGCACGGGTCCCCATCCCTCGGGCAGGTCGATCGCGAACTTGTACTCGCGCTGGAGCCAGCGATTCTCGGCCTTCGCCAGCAGGTCGGCCCCCGTGTCCGGCGGGGTGAACTGCGTGGCGGCGATCATCGCGTCGAACGCCGGCCGGGCCTTCGCATACGCCGAATCCTCGACGATCAAAACGAACTGGTAGAGCTGCCGGTTGGCCACCATCCGGATGCGGACATCGCGCCAGAACCCGCCCGAGTCGGGATGCGACTCCCACATGGTTTCCAGCCGATCGCCGCGCGGGTCCTTGACGATCCGGTTGACGACGAGCTTCCGGTCGCGGCCGTCGTCGCGTTTGGCGTTCTTGTCGATCCGCGTGCGGTAGTCGTCCAGGCTCTCGGGCGCCAGCGCCAGCTCGCACGCGGCGACCCCCGGCGCGCCGAAGCCCGGCTGCGGCACCACGGCGACGAAGACCCGGTCGTCCCTCTCGCGATCCGCGACCTTCCACTCGGCGGGGATCCGCGCCGCCAGGCCATAGCGGCGCGACTCGAAGGACTGGGAATCCGGCGTCGGCGGCGCCTTCGGGGCCTGGGCGATCAGGGCCAGGCCGAGGAGGAAGAAGCTTGTCATGCGCGATCCTTGTTCAGCGACGGATGATGAGGGCTCTGGATTTGCTACATCTCTCGAATGAAGTTCGCCGCATACGAGCGGACCTGCTTGCCGTTGAGGACGTGGAACGTCCGCAGCCGCTCGAGGAGCTGGCCGCTGAACCGCTTGAGCGGCAGATGGACGATCCGGCGGCCGAACCGGCGGGCCAGCCGCCGCCACGACGCCGACGGCAGCCTCGGGCTGACCACGGCGACATGCCGCTCGCGGCTGTGCAAGAACGCCCCGGCCAGCAGGCGGTCTTCCAGCGTCTCGGTGAAATCGAGCCGCGGGTCGCTCCAGATATCCGGGATCGCCCGCGGCGGGAACAAGAACAGCGCACCGCCGTACTCGGCCTGCGCGATGCCGGGGCCGATCAGGTTCTTCATCGGGTCGGTGGCGTAGAAGGCCAGCGTCGACTCCTCGCCGTGCTCGGCGTACCAGGTCATCCGGTTGTTATAGAGGCGCGGATCCGCGGGCAGGTCGAACAGGAACACCACGACCTCGATGGTGCCCCGGCCCGGCGGCACGACCTTGACGTACAGGTCCCCCGTGTGCCAGTTGCGCAGGGTCTCGCGGATGTCGATGCCGTCGCGCACGCTCGTCGTGAACTTCTCGGTACGCGCCAGGTCGGCGCCCAGGACGGCCTTCGCCTGGTCGCGCACGTGCCGGTGGAAGCTCTCGATCCGGTCGTCCTCGGGCGGCCACGAGCACATGCCGAACGGATTCCAGCGCTGCCGCCAGCGGGTCTGTTCGTCGACCGTGGGCCGCGGCCGCAGCTCGCACGTCCGCCAGTTCAACGACTGGCCCGGCAGCCGGCTGACCATGGGCCCGGGCCCCCAGATCGGCACCTCGCCGCGGTGCACGCCCATCCGCAGGATCCCGGGCGGTTCGAACCCCGGCGCCTCGGGCTCGTCGTCGGAACCCCCGGCATCGGCGGGGTACTCGCGCGCCGTCTCCGCCAGCGCCAGCGCGAAGTCGTCGCCCGCCGTCTGCTTGGCCGCGACGATCAGCGTGTACAGATCGGGCGTCAGCCGCCGGTCGACCAGCGAGAGGTTCCGGACGTAGCGGAAGAACGTCGCGAGCACCTGCGGCGTGATCCGCGCCGCGATCCTGGGGTGCTTGGCCCGCAGCCGCTCGCGCGCGTCGAGCACCATCTCCTTGACGCCGTCGACCGACAGGTTGTCGTCCGGCGTCAGCTCTCGCCGCCCTCGCTCATAGAGCGCCGTGATATAAGGCAGCTCGCCCAGGGCGAAGACCAGCGTGCGCGGGTCGACGCGGAACGTCTGGATCGGCGAGAAGAACGACCTCGGCTCGGGCGGCGCGAGGCGTCGACGATAAGCGTCCCGGATCCAGGGCCAGTCGAGGATCGAGCAGACGAACAGCACCATCCGATACCTCGAAGCCAGCTCGTGCAGCCGGGCGGCCATCCACCTGATCCGCTCGGCGACCTGGCCGGCCGGCGGGGGCGGCACCGCCGCGAGGATCGCCGCGGCGAACCGCTCGGGGCGCACGCGCTTGAGCGCATACGGGTCGGGGAACGTCCCGGTCACCGAGACGAACCGGGGCGTCTCAAGATCGACGAACTCGCGCGCGATCCGCTCGCCCATCGCCGTCCGGATTGCCGCGATCACCCCCTGGCACGGGTCGATCGGCACATAGCTGAAGCCCTGGGTCGGCCCGCCGTCCGCCTCGATTTCGGCGTCGACGTCGGCGTCGAGCTCGAAGTCCGCCTCGCCGTCGGACTCGTCGTCCTCGGCGTCGACCTGCACGACGGCCGAGATCTCCGGCAGCCGCTCGACTGCGGCCTCGACCTCTTCCTGGAACGACGGCGGCAGAGGAATCGCCACGCAGTCATATGGGCGCCGCAGCAGTTCCTCGCGCACCTGGATCGCGAAGTCGCCCGACCCATGGATGATCGGCATCACCCGGATCCCCGGCCCGATCGTGAGGAAATCGTCCGACGTCGCGGATCGCTTCGCCATCGCGGCCTCCACCAGCTCCTCGCCTCGCATCACGTCAATCCCAGTGTACAGCCCGTGGCGTCGCGACGCGACGGGGGTCGATCGCCCGACCCGCCCGTCGGAAGCGCGCGGCCGCGAACCGACCGGCCGAATCGGTGTCCCCATTCCCGGCCCGACCGGCTATCGTTGATCGGGGGATCGGGCGGGAAGAACGGCCCTCGATCGTGCAAATGGGGTGGAGACCGTCGGAATGGTGGATCGATCGTCGCGCGAGGAGCTGCCGCTCCTCTCCCGCACGCCCGAAGGCTGGGCGGCGGCCGTGCTGCGCGAGCCGATGGCGCTGTTGAGCGACCACGCCTACCTCGAGAAGAAGGCTGCGGCCAATGCGCTCGAGCTGCTGAACCGATGGCCCGGGCCCGAGCCGCCCGACGACTGGACGCAGACCCTCGCCGCGATCGCCAGCGACGAGGCCAACCACCTCGGCGGAGTCGTCCGGCTGCTGAACGAGCGCGGCGGCCGGCTCGAGCGCTCGCACCGGAATGACTACGCCCGCGAGCTACGCCGGCACGTCCGTAGCGGCCGGGGGCCCGAGGACCTGCTCGACCGCCTGCTGATCTCGGCCCTGATCGAGCTCCGCTCATGCGAGCGGTTCGAGGTCCTGGCGCGCCATTGCGAGGGAGACCGCGACACCCCCGGACGCGACCCGGCGCTCGGGCGGTTCTACCGCCGGCTCTGGTCGTCCGAGTTCGGGCATTACCGCGTCTTCCTGCGCCTGGCCGGACACGTCGCGCCGGCTGACGACGTCGAGGCCCGCTGGCGCGAGATGCTCCGGATCGAGGCCGACACGATCGCCGCCCAGCCGCCCGGCCCGAGGATCCACAGCGGCTGGCCGGGTTGAGACGGCCGGAGGGACTGATACCGTCCTCGCCCCACCCCAGATCCGGGAAAGTGAACCACGAATCACACGAAGAGCACGAATGGGTGGGAGCCCGATCCCGGCCTTCATTCGTGCCATTCGTGGTGAAGGGCCGCGGATCGCCGCAGGCTCGGGTGGGATCGAGATGAACCGCCGAGATGAACCACGAATCGCACGAAGGGCACGAATGACAGGAAGGCCGAGGCCGGTCTTCATTCGTGCCATTCGTGGTGAAGGGCCGCACCCCTCAACCTCGCTCGGCGCGGACCACCGATCGTCGCACTTCGTCGGGAAGAGCGAACCACGAATCACACGAAGAGCACGAATAGGTGGGGAGCCCGATCCCGGTCGTCATTCGTGCCATTCGTGCCATTCGTGGTGAAGGATCGCCCCTTCGGTGAAGGATCACCCTTCGGTGAAGGATCGCCCTTCGATGAAGGATCGCCCCTTCGCGTCACCTTCCGACCCTGCCCCGCTCAGCCCTGCGCCGTCCACTTCCAGTCGCGGACCTCCGGCAGGTCCTGACCGTGCCGCCGGATGTACTCGCGGTGGTCGACCAGCTTGTCGCGGAGCATCTGCTTGAGATACACCCCCCGGTCGCCGGTCTGCGGCAGGCGGTCGATGACGTCCATCACCAGGTGGAAGCGGTCCAGGTCATTCAGCACCGTCATATCAAACGGCGTGGTGATCGTACCCTCTTCCTTGTAACCGCGCACGTGGATGTTGTGGTGGTTCGTGCGTCGATAGGTCAATCGGTGGATGAGCCACGGATACGCGTGGAACGCGAAGATCACCGGCTTGTCGCGGGTGAACAGGTCGTCGAAGTCCCGGTCGGAGAGCCCGTGCGGATGCTCCGACTGCGGCTGGAGCCGCATCAGGTCCACGACGTTCACCACGCGGATCCTCAGCTCGGGAAGATGCTGGCGCAGGATCGACACCGCGGCGAGGGTCTCGAGCGTCGGCACGTCGCCGCAGCAGGCCATCACGACGTCGGGCGAATGATCCCGGTCGTTGCTCGCCCACGGCCAGATGCCGATGCCCGCCGTGCAGTGCTTGACGGCGGCGTCCATCGTCAGCCACTGGGGCGCCGGGTGCTTGCCGGCGATCACGACGTTCACATAATGCCGGCTGCGCAGGCAGTGGTCCATCACGGAGAGCAGGCAGTTCGCATCCGGCGGCAGGTACACCCGCACGACCTCGGCCTTCTTGTTGACGACGTGGTCGATGAAGCCGGGGTCCTGGTGCGTGAAGCCGTTGTGGTCCTGCCGCCAGACGTGCGAGGCCAGCAAATAGTTCAGCGATGCGATCTTCCGCCGCCAGGGCAGGTGCGCCGTCACCTTCAGCCACTTGGCGTGCTGGTTGAACATCGAATCCACGATGTGGATGAAGGCCTCGTAGCAGTTAAAGAGCCCATGCCGCCCGGTGAGCAGGTATCCCTCGAGCCACCCCTCGCACTGGTGTTCGCTGAGCATCTCGATCACGCGGCCGTCGAACGCGAGTTCCTCGTCCGTCGGCACGGTCGCCGCGTTCCACTGCCGCTCGGTCGCCTCCAACACGGCGCCCAGGCCGTTGGAGATCGTCTCGTCCGGCCCGAAGATCCGGAAGTTCCGCCGGTCGGCGTTGAGCTTCACCACGTCGCGGAGGAACGGCCCGAGCACCCGGGTATCGCCGATGCTCATCACCCCCGGCACCGGGACGTCCACCGCGTACTCGCGGAAATCGGGCATCCGCAGGTCGCGGAGCAGGATTCCGCCGTTCGCGTGCGGGTTCGCGCCCATCCGGCGCTCGCCCGTCGGCGCCAGCTCGGCGAGATCGGGCACCAGCCGCCCCTGCGCGTCGAACAGCTCGTCGGGCCGGTAGCTCCGCAGCCACTGTTCCAGCATCTTCAGGTGCTCGGGGTTCGACGCCAGGCCGGTCAGCGGCACCTGGTGCGAGTGGAACGAGCCCTCGATCGGCACGCCGTCGATCACCTTCGGACCCGTCCATCCCTTGGGCGACCGCAGCACGATCATCGGCCAGCGCGGGCGGCCCAGCTTCTTCTCGTCGCGCGCCTGCCTTTGGAAGAGCCGGATCTGCTCGATGGCGGTGTCGAGGGCCGCGGCCATCGCCTGGTGCATCCGCGCGGGCTCGTCCCCCTCGACGAAGATCGGCGTCCAGCCGTAGCCGCGGAGAAGCTGCTCGAGCTCCTCGTGCTCGATCCGCGCGAGCACGGTCGGATTGGCGATCTTGTATCCGTTCAGATGCAAGATCGGCAGCACGGCGCCGTCGGTGGCTGGGTTGAGGAACTTGTTCGAGTGCCACGCCGTGGCCAGCGGCCCGGTCTCGGCCTCGCCGTCGCCGACCACGCACGCGACGATCAGCCCGGGGTTGTCGAACACCGCGCCGAAGGAGTGGCTGAGCGAGTACCCCAGCTCGCCCCCCTCGTGGATCGAGCCCGGGCATTCGGGCGAGGCGTGGCTCGGGATGCCGCCCGGGAACGAGAACTGCGTGAACAACTTCTTCAGCCCGGCCTCGTCCTGGGTGATCTCGGGGTAGATCTCGCTGTAAGTCCCCTCGAGGTAGGTGTTGCTCACCACCGCCGGCCCGCCGTGGCCGGGGCCCGAGACGTAGATCATGTCCAGGTCGTACTGCTTGATGACCCGGTTCAGATGCGCGTAGACGAAGTTCTGGCCGGGCGTCGTGCCCCAGTGGCCCAGCAGCATCGGCTTGACGTCGGTGAGCGCGAGCGGCCGCCGCAACAGCGGATTATCATACAGGTAGATCTGCCCGACCGACAGGTAATTGGCGGCGCGCCAGTAGGCGTCGATCCGCGCGAGCAACTCCGGCGAAAGCGGTCCGTCCATCTATCGGCTCCGTAAAGGCCAGCTCGAATCATGGTTCCGATCCCGACGGTCCCCGCTCACGCACCACGTCGCGCGTGTGCCGTGCGATCATCCGCTCCTCGTCGGTTCCCATCACGCGTACGGTCACCGGCGCCCCATCCGGCGAGATCACCGCGTCGCTCCGCGCGTTGCGGTCCGGGTCGACGCGGACGCCCAGGAACTCCAGCCCCTCGCAGATGCGCCCGCGAACCGGCGGCGCATTCTCGCCGATGCCCGCGGTGAAGACCAGCGTATCCAGTCCCCCCAGCACGGCCGCGAGCGCCCCGACGAACTTCCGCGCCTGCCGGCAGAACAGCGCCACCGCCTCGGCCGCATGCTTGTCCTGGTCTTCTCGCTCCAGGAGTTCCCTCATATCGGCGCTCGTGCCCGAGACACCCAGCAGCCCCGCCCGCTTGTTCACCACCCGGTCGAGCTCCTCGGCATCGAGGCCCCGGTGCCTCAGCAAGTAGACGAGGATACCCGGGTCCAGGTCGCCCGAGCGGGTGCTCATCACCAGCCCGCCGGCCGGCGTGAACCCCATCGTCGTATCGATGCTCTTACCGCCGAGGATCGCCGCCAGGCTCGCCCCGTTCCCCAGGTGCGCCACGATCAGGCGCCCCCCGGCCGCCGCCGACCCCGCCTCCTTGCGCAGCTCGCCGACGATATATTCATACGAGAGCCCGTGAAAGCCGTAGCGGAAGACTCCCTCGTCGGCCAGGTCCCTCGGCAGTCCGAACGCCTGCGCGACGGCCGGCATCGTGCGGTGGAACGCCGTGTCGAAGCACGCGACCTGGGGCAGCTCCGGATAGGCCCGGCTGACGGCCTCGATCGCGCGGATCTCCTGCGGCAGGTGGTCGGGCGCCAGCGGCACGAGATCGTGCAACGACGCCATCACCTCGGGAGTGATCCGTTCCGGCCGCGTGTGCCGACTGCCCCCGTGCACCACGCGATGCCCGACGGCGTCGAGCCCGCCATGCTCCGGCCGGCCTTTCAGCCAGTCGAACAGCCGCGACAATGCGGCCTCGTGATCGTCGAGCGGATTCGCCTCGTCGACCAGCGAATTGCCCTCCCCGTCCTTGACCGCGAACCGGCCTGAACCTCCCAGGCCGATCCCCTCGAGCCTGCCGGCGAGCCGCAGGGCCTCGTCGTCGCCCATCTCGAAGAGGGCGAACTTCAGGCTGGAGGAGCCGCTGTTGATCGTGAGGATCCGCGACCCGCGCCGGTCCGCCATGGCGCCCTTACCTCCGTCGTGAGGATTCCCCGCGGGCGCGTCGCCGCCGGGTTGCGAGCGGCGGTGCCATGCGTGCGTGCCTCTTCCATCTCCGATCCCGTTCGGTGCGCCCCGATGATACGGCGCGCGACCTGTCGGCGGCAACCACGGCCGGCGGCGTCGCCGAGGAGATGACACCGGCCTGGAAGTCGGTCGGGCTTTCCAGCCCGACGCGGGCCCGGAGGTGGCGAATGGCGAGCGACGGGCGGCGGACCGCGCCGGGCGCCGGACCGATCGCACGCAGACCGGCCGGTTACCGACGCTTCACCAGGAGCAGCGTCCGATCCAGCAGCGGATGCGACCGGATATCCACGGGCGGCCCGCCGAGGATGACGTCCCTGGGATGGATCGCCGTCGAACCCGGCTCCGCCTTCGGCCGCTCCTTCGGCTTCTTCGTGAAGAACCCGTGCGGCCTCTTCGGATGCTTTCGCTCCACGCCGCCGTGGTGATCCTTCCGGCCCGGCTTGTTGTCGTGCTTCCCGGTCTTCCCGTGCGGCTTGTGATCACCCCCGGCGCCCGCCCCGTTTCCTCCGCTCGCGGTCGGGCTGGAACCGGACGATCCCGCGGGAGTCGACGACAGGGCGCCCGTCGGCGCACCGCCCGGCGGCGTGACGGTGCCCCCGGTCGGCGTGCCCGTGCCCGACGATGTTCCCGTGCCCGACGGCGGGATTCCGCCGCCCTGCGAGGGCGGCGGATTCGCCGCGGCGACGTCCAGCGTCAGCGTGGCCGCTGCCGGCACGTTCGGCGATGAAACGCTGATCGTGTAATCGCCCGCCGCCGTGCCGAGCGTCAGGCCCGAGAACGTCACGACGCCCTGACTCGCCTGCACGGTCGTCGTGCCGCCGAGCGCTCCGCCGCTGGGGCCCGAAATGAGCGTGATCGTGACCGATCCGTTGTCGCCCGTCTGCACCTGGCCCTGGGCGTCCTCGAGCGACACAGCCAACGAGAAGGTCGAGCCCGCCGTCATCGGGCTCGTGCTCGTGGCCGTCGGCGCAGTCGTGACGACCACCTGCGTCGGCGCATCGTGGCTGATCTGACCGCCCGCCGGAGGATTCACGGCGAACGCCGACGTGGTCGCGCCGGTCAGACTGGACGACGCGGCCTGGATCGTGTCGCTCGTCCCCGCCGCGCTGACCGTCACGCCGCTGAAGCTCGCCACGCCGTTGCTGAAATTCGCCGAGGTCGTCCCGCCCAGGGTCGCGCCGGCGGCTGACGCCACGAGCGTCAGCGTCACGCTCCCCTGCGCACCCGTCACGACGTTGCCATACGCATCCTCGGCGCTCACGCTCAGCGGGAACGCCCCGCCGGCCGTGACGGTCGACGGCGGCTGCACCGTCACGACGAGCTTGCTGGCCCTGGCCGGGGTCACGTCGAACGTCCCGGTCGCGGCCACCGGCGCAAGCCCGGACGAGCGGAACGCCAGCGAGTAACCCGACCCCGCCAGGTCGATCGCCAGGCCGGTGAAGCTCGCAATCCCCTGGTTGACCGAAACCGTCGTCGTGCCGCCGATCGTCGCCCCGCTCGGGCCCGAGCCCAGCGCGATCGTCACCGAGCCGCTGTAGTTCGCCTGAACCTGCCCCTGGCTGTCCTCGATGGAGATCGTCGCGGTGAACGTCGCGCCCGCCTGGATCGAGGTCGACGAGCCGATCGACACCGCGGTGATCGCCATGTGGTCGGCCGCCGGGATGTTCACGGCGAACGTGCCCAGGCTCCCGCCCGGCACCGCGACCGCGCCCGCGTTCGTGATCGGCGAGCCGCCCAGGGTCACGGTGTAGGTCCCATTGTCCGAGGCCGACCACGAGCCCCCCGGCGCCGCGATCTGGTACGTCACCACGAACGACGGGGCATTGCCGAGGGGGTCCGTGCTCCCGACCGCACTGGTCGAGACGACCGAGGCATCCATCGGCGCCGCGCCGCCGGGCGGATCGACCTGCACGACCGCGCCGCCCAGGGTGGACCCCTCAATCGCCACCTTGTCGGCGTAGGTCACGGTGAACCGGTACGCCCCCGACGCCGGCGCGCCGGTCACGTCCGGCGCGGCCAGCTTCGCCGAGGGCGTCGCCGTGACCGCGCCCGCGTCCATCTGCACCGCGCCGATGTCCGTACCGCCCGAGCCGGCTCGCGGGCCGTACCCGCGCTGATCGGTGAGGAAGTTCAGCGGGTTCGACCCATGGCCCAGCGCCCGGCTCCCCGACTGGAGCAGGATCGTCTCCGTCGGCCCGCCGTTCTTCGCCAGCCCATTGGTATCGAGCTTCGGGTCGACGCTGGTCAGGTTGTTCGATCCGGTGATGCTGGCCTTGCCGTCGGGCGCCTGAATCAGGGAGTTCGTCGCGTCGATCGTGCCCGCGAAATCCACCGCGCCGTTGCCGGCGAGGATCGTGCTCGCGGCCTTGACGGTCCCGCCCACCTGGAGCACCCCGCCGACCGCGCCGTGGCCGGTCTGCTTGTTGAGCGCGATGGTGCTATTGAACAGGCTCACCGTGCCGCCGTGGACATACATCGCCCCGGCCGAGCCCGAGCCCGAGGATCCGTCCGCCCCCTTCTGGCCGTTGCCCAGGCCGTAGCTGCCCCCCTTGCCGCCGAGCCCCGCCGCGCCGGCCGCCCCGCCCGAGACCGCGTTGGCCGCGACGGTATCCTGCTCGAGGCTGAGCGACCCGCCCGCGACATAGAGTGCACCGCCCAGGGCATTCCCGCCGGTCCCGCCGGCGCCGCCGTTGCCCCCGGTGGCAAACCCGCCGACCTTGGTCGACCCGCCGCCGGTCGTGGCATGCTTGACATGGTGCCGGCTGCCGCCCTCGTGGGTCCGCTTGATCCCGGCCCCGGCCGACCCGGTCGCAGTGCCGCCGCCCCCCGCACCGCCGCCGCCCAGGCCGCTCAGCCCGCTGAGCCCTCCGGCATAGGCCCCCGCGCCGCCGGTCCCGCCGGTTCCCCCGGCCCCGCCGTGCGCGGCGTTGCCGCTAGCCGTGCTATCCAGCAGGGTCACGTTCCCGGCGGCGAGGTACAGGCCGCCGCCGTCGCCGTCGCCGCCGGATCCGCCCGTCCCGCCGAGCCCGCCCAGCGGCGCCGGCGCGGTCTTCGTGCCGCCCGCAGCCGTCGAGCCGACCTTGCCGGTGCTCCCGCCGCCGATGCCGGCGATCAGCGCCGCCATCCCGGCCTGACCTCCCTTGCCACCCGTCCCACCCTGGCCGCCGTCGGCCTGGTTCCCCGCGAGGGACGCGCGATTGATCGTCAGCGTGCCGCCCGCGACAAACACCCCGCCGCCCGAGCCATTGCCTCCCGGCCCGCCGGCGCCGCCGGCGCCCCCCGGCCCGCCGTGGAACAGCTTGCTCAGCGCCGTGCCATTGAGCAGGCTGGTGCCCGTCGGGATGTTCACGCTGCCGGACTTCGTCTGCGTCACGCCCGGCAGGCTGATGTTGCTGCCCGCCACCAGGCTGCTGCCCGCGCCGCCCGTTCCGCCCGCGCCGCCGGCGCCGCCGGCCGCCCGGTTATTCGTCACGCCGCCGCCGATCAGGCTGATCGTCCCCTGGCCCAGGTAGATCCCGCCGCCCAGGCCC
>DAIDHB010000428.1 GCA_027452145.1 Planctomycetales bacterium | reverse complement strand
GCGGATGGAGCTGCCCGTGCCGAGATGACGGCACCGCGGGCGAGACCGCAACCTGCGCCGGCGCGAAGGGATATCGCGAATCGGGCCGAGGCGAGCCTCCTCGGCCCCCAGGGAAGGGGTAAACCGTGTCAGGGACGGACACCGGACTCACCGAGCTCCAGCGACGCGACCGGCGGTCGCGGCTGGTCTTCTGGACGCTCTGGACGGTCATCGCGCTGATCGCGGCGGGGTTCTATTACGACAAGGCCAGCGGGCAGGCCAGCGCCTTCGTGCGCTGGCGGCCGCAGGTCTTGCAGTTCTGGCAGGGGGTGAACATCTATGAAAAGATGCTCTTCCCCACGCCGCCGCTGATGCCGATCACGCTGTCGCCCCTGATGTTCCTGCCGACGATCGTCGGCGCGATGGCGTGGTTCGCGATCAAGGTGGGGCTGACGACGGCCTCGCTGGCGATGTGCTTCCGGATGGTGCGTCCGAGCAACGGCGTGTATCCCCCCCTGTTCCGCTCGTTGATCCTGCTGCTGAGCCTGCGGCCGATCCTGGGCGACCTGCACCACGGCAATAATAACCTGCTGATCCTGTTTCTGATCGTGGCGATGCTCACCGAGTGGCGGAACGGGCGCGACGTCTCCGCCGGGCTGCTCCTGGCCCTGGCGACGACGTACAAGGTGACTCCGGCCCTGTTCTTCCCGTATTTCCTCTACAAGCGGTCGTGGCGGACGGTGACCTGGGGCTTCCTGGGGATGGGCATCTTCCTGCTTATCCTGCCCAGCGCGATCATCGGGCCGAGCTTCAACGCCGAGTGCCTGGCGACGTGGTGGAACCGGATGGTGATGCCGTTCGTCGCGAAGGGGGCCGCGAGCCCGGCGGAGATCAATCAGTCGGTGGTCGGCTGGCTGTTCCGGATGCTCTGCCGGCGCGGTCCGGGCCAGGGGCCGTACGCCCTCGACCACGACGTCAACGTCGTGTCGCTCTCGCCCTGGGTGGCGCGGCTGATCATCAAGGCGGTGGTGGGATCCCTGCTCCTGCTGCTGGCGCTCTTCTGCCGGACGAAGGCCGCGGATCGCCGGGATCCCAGGCTCCTCGGCGAGTTCTCGCTGGTCGTGCTCACGATGCTGTTCGTGTCGGAGCGGAGCTGGAAACATCATTATGTGACCGTACTTCTGCCGATTACCTATCTGGCGTACGAGTATTTCTCGGGGCGGCTGGGCCCGCGAGCGCGGCAGGCGATCGTGGTGTCCTGGGCGATGGCGTTCATGCTGATGGCCTCGACGTCGTCGGAGATCGGCGGTCTGTTCGGGGACGGCGACGCGCACGAGGTGGCGCAGACGTATGGAATGTTCATGTGGGCCGGCGTCGTGCTCTACGCGACGGTGGCCTGGCGGGTCTGGGCGCGACGGAACGAGCCGGCGGCCGGGCCGTCGGCCGTGGATCGGTACTCGACCGGCCACGCCGCGCTCGAGGGCCCTCACGTCGTGGCTTGATCTCGGAATTCATCCGTTTTTTCCCGGGGGCCTGTCGCGTGGGGCCCCGGGATTACGACCTGTCTCAAACAACACTCGAGGTCCCGGCGACCAGGATGGACGCCGCATCGGACCATAGCGATCCGGCCGGCATTCGCCGGGCCGATACTCACTTCCCGATCCGGTCGCAGGCCAAGGAGGGCCGTATGAAGACCTCGAAGGACATGCCGCGTGCGCGGCGCAGCCGGTGCCTCACCCCGGAGATGCTGGAAGACCGGGTGGTGCTCAGCTCGGGCCAGGGGAGCACCTTCGCGATCCTGCCGGCGTCGGTCGCGACGGCCGGTCAGGTGACGTCGACGTCGTTCACGATCGACCCGTCGCTGTTCCATGCGAACTCCCACGGCAAGCTCACGCTGGGCGTCGACGTCACGGCGATCAACCAGCAGGCGAGCACGAGCAACGTCCCGAACAATCCGGTGGCGCCCGAGGTGGTGTCGATCACCTCTTCGAACGGCCACAGGATTCCGATCGAGCGGACGCATTACTATTCCAAGATCGCCCACGCGAACCACCTGGGCAACATGCCGACCTCGGCGGTGCTCTTCACGATCCGGCCGCCCGCGGCCAGCCAGGCGCCGCAGACCTATACCGTGCAGGTCAAGGGGCTGAATCACACGACCGGGAAATACCTGCTGGGCTTCTACCTGCCGGGCGACGTCGGGGGAACCGGCTCGGTGACGAAGACCGACGTGACGACCGTGAAGTCGCTGATCGGCGACGCGGCGACGAGCTCGAACTATAACTTCGACGCCGACATCAACCGCAACGGCATCATCAATCGCCAGGATGTGCAGCTCACGCAGCAGAACGTCGGGGCGTCGACGCTGGTGAGCCCGGTCGTGTCGGTGAACCTCGACCCGGCGTCGGATCCGGCGAACAACCGGACGACTCAGTACAGCACGGTGCACTTCGCGGGCAAGGTCACTCCGGGGGCGACGGTGACGTTCGCCAACCAGGCCAACAACAACGCGACGACCACCGCGACGGCCGACGCGACCGGGGCCTACAGCATCATGGTGCCGCTGGTGCCCGGGTCGAACACCTTCACGGTGACGACGAAGGACGGCTTCGGCCAGTCGATCTCGGGTTCGATCTCGCCGGTCGTCTACTCGCCGACCTCGGCGGGCAACACGCCCGGCGGCTGATCGGTCACGGGCGGTTCGGAGGTTCCTCCCGGTCCGGATGTCCGGTGTTCCGGTCCGGGGGGCCCTCCCCTCCCCTACCCTGATCTTGCTGCATCAGGCCCGCGATGGCGGACCGGGCCGGCCCAGATACGGCCGGGTCCGGGTCGTCTCGGTGCCGGACCAGGGCGTCGACCGCCTCGCCGGTGCCGATGCGGGCGAGCGCCCAGGCGGCCGCGCCGCGGACGACCGGATCCTCGGCGGGATCGTCGAGCCGGGCCGACAGCGGACCGACGGCCGACGGCTCGGCGCGCGTGCCAAGCACCAGCGCGGCGTTCCTCAGGAGGCCGCGCCGCCGGGCACGACTGGCCGCCGATCCTTTCAGGCGTGTGCGCCACTTTGATTCATCGTCCTCGAGCCATCGGAGCAAATCGGGCTCGAGCCATTCGGGCGAATCGGCCAGATCGGGGCATCGGCCGGACGGAGCCTTGCGGTTCCACGGGCAGACGTCCTGGCAGACGTCGCAGCCGAAGACCCAGCCGTGGAGCTGTCCGGCCTCGGGGTCCGGGATGGGCCCCCGGTGCTCGATGGTCCAGTAGCTGATGCACTTCCGCGAGTCGAGCACAAAAGGCGCGGCGAAGGCATCGGTCGGGCAGGCGTCGAGGCAGCGGGTGCACGTGCCGCAGTGGCTCGAAGTGTGAGGCGCGTCGTATTCCAGCTCGACGTCGGTCAACAGCGCGCCCAGGAAGGTGAAGCTCCCCAGCCGACGGTCGATGAGCATCGTGTTCTTGCCGATCCAGCCCAGGCCGGCGCGGCGGGCGAAGTCGCGCTCGAGCAGCGGGGCCGTGTCGGTGACGGCCCGTCCGCGGGCACCCGGCCGCTCGGCCTGGAGCCAGTCGAGCAGCAGGCTGAGGCGGTCCCAGAGCACGCGGTGATAGTCGGCGCGCCGGGCATAGCGCGCGACCTTGCCGATGGTCGGCGCGACCTCGGCCTGTGCCGGCCGCCGGTCGTTGGTGCCGTACACCAGGCTGACCATGACGACCGAGCGCACCCCCTCGAGCACGGCGTCCGGATGGGCGCGGGCGGGCTCCTGGCGACGGAGGTAGTCCATCCCGGCGGCGTGGCCGGCCTCGAGCCAGCGGAGGAAGTCGGCGTGGCCGCCCGGCGCGACGGCGGGCGCGATCCCGACGGCGTCGAAGCCCAGTCGGGCCGCTTCAGACCTGAGGCGCTCGGTCAGCTCGCTCGGCGACATGGGCGGGGGGATCATTCGGGGCCGGGTGGTTCGTCGAGGCGAAATGCGGGCGGTTCTCGAGCGCGCCCGAGTCCTTCACGCCGAGGTTCTCGTAAATCCGGCGGGTCGCGTTCGATCGATTCAGCGTGTAGAAATGCAACCCCCGGACCTGGTTGTCGAGCAGGTCGCGACACTGTTCGGTCGCCCAGTGGATGCCGACCTTCTCGACGGCCTCGGGGTCGTCGCCGCAGCGGCCGATCGCGCGGAGGAGCCGGGCCGGGAACCGGGCCCCGAGCGCCATCTCGGCCATGCGCGCCAGATTGTCCTTCGAGGTGATCGGCATGATCCCGGCGACGATGGGCACGTCGATGCCGGCGAGGTCGCAGCGCTCGCGGAAGTCGTAGAAGTCCGCGTTCGAGAAGAAGAGCTGGGTGCAGATGTAGTCGGCGCCCGCGTCCACCTTGCGCTTGAGGTACTCGATCTCCTTGAGGCGGTTGGGCGTGGCGGGGTGGCCTTCGGGGAAGCCGGCCACGCCGATCCCGAAGCCGCGGGGATCGGGCGCGCGGTCATGCGCGCGGATGAAGGCGACGAGCTGGTCGGCGAACTGGAAGGCATCGCACGAGCGGTCGTGGTCGGCTCGGCCGCGGGGCAGGTCGCCGCCGAGGGCCAGGATGTTCTCGATGCCCGAAGCGGCGTAGCGGTCGAGGATCGTGGCCAGCTCGTCGCGGGAATGGCAGACGCACGTCAGGTGCGAGACGGCCGTTAATCGGGTCTCGCGCTGGATCCGCACGATCAGGTCGTGGGTGCGCTCGCGGGTCGAGCCGCCGGCGCCGTAGGTTACCGAGACGAACGAGGGGCGCAGGGCCTGGAGCTGGGCGATCGTCTGGAACAATTCGTCCGAGGCCCGATCCGTCCTGGGAGGAAAGAACTCGAAGCTGAAGGTCGTCGGCCGCGTCTGGAAGATGTCTCGGATATGCATGATCGTCGTCGAGTCCCTTGAGCCTCCGTCGCGTCGTTGCGGTCAATGCCCCCGGGGCACTAGCATACACGATACCGCTCCGGGGCGCGAAGGCGACGCCCGGTCCAACCTCAGCGGGCGAGGTCGGACTTCTTCTTCACCTTGACGGTTGTTTTTCTCGCCGGCGACGCCTTCGCGGATGCGGTCAGGCCGACACGCGGGCAGAGCTCGGCCAGCGGGCAGGCTTCGCAGCGGGGCTTTCGCGCGACGCAGACCCTGCGGCCGTGCTGGATCAGGCGGTGGCTCAGGTCGACCCAATCCCGCGGCGGGACGTGCTGCATCAACTGCCGCTCGATCTGCTCGGGCGTCTTGCCGTCGGCCAGGCCGAGCCGGCGGGCCAGCCGCTTGACGTGGGTGTCGACGACGATCCCCTCGGCGATGCCGAATGCGGTGCCGAGCACCACGTTCGCGGTCTTGCGGCCGACGCCTCCGAGCGCCGTCAGCGCGGCCAGGTCGGCGGGGATCTCGCCGCCGTGTTGCTCGACGACCTGGCCGGCCATGGCGAGCAGGTTGCGAGCCTTGGACCTGAAGAATCCGGTGGAACGGATCAGCTCCTCGAGCTCGGCGGGGTCGGCCTCCGCGAGCCGCCTGGCATCCGGATAGCGGCGGAACAGCCCCGGGGTCACGAGGTTCACCCGGGCGTCGGTACACTGGGCCGAGAGGATCGTGGCGACCAGGAGCTGATACGGGTTGGCATGGACGAGGGCACAGGAGGGCTCGGGATACTCGGCCCTGAGCGCCTCGACGACCCGCAGGACGTGGGCGCCGCCTTTCTTGCGAACCTTCCGCGCGGGCTCTGGCATGCTGACGGCCTCTCGGGGGGACGGATCGTACCCGGACGGATGCTGCTCTGCTGCCACGCCCATCCGCCTTGTCGATCGGGCCCGTTCAACTACAATGCGAACGTCTCAAGGCCCGGTCGAAATGCGGGCGAGACACGGTTTGCGCGGGGACCAGTCCTGCTTCTCTTCTCCGCCGTTCGCGGCCGACCGGACACGCCCCGGCCGCTCGATTTCGCGAAGTTCGACGGCGTCTGTCAAGCGGCGAGTCTCCCGCATCGCCGCCTCGCCGGGATCGTTTCGCAACTCGGTTGCCGGCCGGATGGGACCATGGAATTTCACACCGAACTCCCAGATTTCTCGGGCCGCTGCCGCCTGTTTCCCCTGCCGAATCTCGTGCTTTTTCCGCACGTGATCCTGCCCCTGCACATCTTCGAACCGCGCTATCGCCAGATGACCAGCGACGCGCTCGACGGCGATCAGCTCGTGACGATGGTCCAGATCCGTCCGACGGCTGCCGGAGTCGCCGGGACCGAGCCGGTGCCCATCATGGATGTCGCATGTGTCGGGAAGATCGTCCGGCACGAGCGGCTGCCGGACGGCCGGTTCAATATCCTGCTGCTTGGGTGCAAGCGGGTGCGTCTCCTGGAGGAGACGCCGAGCTCGAAGCTCTACCGGATCGCCCGGGCGAGGCTGATGGAGGACCAGGAGTGGCCGGAGGCCCCGGAGTCCCGCCGCACCGAGCTGGTGGCCCTGGCGCTGGACTTGCTGCGATCCGATGGAAAGCCCGATGCGGAGCTATCGCAACTGCTCCAATCGGACCTGCCACTGGGCATGCTGGCCGATATTATCGCCCATGCGCTGGAGTTGCCGCCCTTCGTGAAGCAGAGCCTCCTGGACGAGGTCCGGGTCGAGGTGAGGGTCGGCTATCTGCTGTCGATACTGCGGCGGATGTGTGGCCCAGGGGCCTGCTCGCGGCCCTATCCGCCGCCCGTCAGCCTGAACTGAAATCTGGCCTGCCGGCTTGATTCCGGGCACCGCGCGACTAGAATATCTGGGCTACGCAGAAGTCATTCAAGAATCGGGACTTGCGAACAAACTGACCTTCCGGGCCGCGGTCGTCCGAAGGCGTCGTTTGCTTCTTCGGCACCCGGACGGCGAGGTGATCGTGATGCCATCGAACCAGTTCTGGGCGGAAGCCTCGGCTTATGGGAACGGGAACGGCGAGCCGGTGGACTGCTCCTTCGACGAGGCCGAGGACGATTCCTCGGCGGGCCTGAGCGTCGTGCGGGACAGCGCGTCGATCGACATGGACCGAATCCGCCGCGCCGTGCGCGAGATCCTGCTGGCCGTCGGCGAGGACCCGGATCGCGAGGGCCTTCGCGAGACGCCCGATCGGGTGGCGCGGATGTATGCCGAGGTCTTCCAGGGGCTGCACCAGGACCCCGGGGTCCACCTGAAGAAGCTTTTCACGCAGAAGTATGACGAGATGGTGCTGATCCGCGATATCCGGATGGTGAGCTTCTGCGAGCATCACCTCCTGCCGGTGATCGGCCGGGCGCATGTGGCCTACATCCCCAACGGCAAGGTGATCGGCCTGTCGAAGATCCCCCGGGTGGTGGACGTCCTGGCGAAGCGTCCCCAGATGCAGGAGCGACTGACCGAGGAGCTGGCCGACCTCCTGATGCGCGAGCTGGACGCGAAGGGGGTGGCGGTTGTGATCGAGGGGACGCATAGCTGCATGACGATTCGCGGGGTGAACAAGCCCGATAGCTCGTTCGTCACCAGCGCCATGCGGGGGACGTTCCGGGAGCGGCTGGCGACGCGGAGCGAGGTCATGTCGCTGATCTTCGGCTCGCGGTAGGCGAGCGGCTGGCCCAGGTCCTGGCGAACCGGCGACTGACGTCGCCGGTTCGCCAGGAATCAACCACTCGCTCGGAGCGTTGCTTACTCGCCCGCGGGCGAGGTCGCGGCATGGCCGTCCTTCTGCCCGAGCAGCTTCGGCAGGATCTGCTCGAGCTTGCCGCGGGCCTCGACGGAGTAGAGCTTGCCCTGGGCGTCGACCACGAACATGGCGGGGATGGCGTTGATTCCCCAGGAGCGCGAGAACTCGCTCTCCCAGCCCTTGCCCTGATAGTATTGCGGCCAGCGGATCTCGTTCTCCTTGACGTACTTCTTCAGCGCGTCCAGGCCGCCTGCTTCCTGGGGCTGATCAAGGCTGACGCCGATGAACTCGACGCCCTTGGGGTGGTACTCGGCGTAGAGCTTCTTCATGTTGGGCATCTCGGCGATGCACGGGCCGCACCAGGTGGCCCAGAAGTCGATGACGACCACCTTGCCCTGAAGGCCCTTGATCGAGACGGGCGAGCCCGTGACGGCGTCGGTGAACTCCAGCTTGAACGGCTTGCCCACGGCCTCGCGCTGGCGGCGAGTCCCCTGGATCGACGCGGCCGAATTGGAGTCCGGGTAATCCTTGAGGATACGATCCTCGATCGCCTGCTTCGCCTTGTCGTTGCTCTCGACCATCGTGCACATCTGGAGCAGGAGGGCGCCGCGCTCGTCCTTGCCCGCCTCCTTGAGGAACTTCTCGACATCGGTCATCTCGACCTTGCCGGACTGCCGGGCCTTGATCAGGCTGAGCTGGGCCTTCGTGAAGAGGGCCTCGAGCTTGACCTTCTCGTTGTGGGTCCTGGCGAGCACGTCGTCGATTTCCTGGTTCAGCTTCTCGCTCTGGGTGAACGGGTTCATCTGCCTCCAGTGCATCGGCAGCAGGGAGGCGAGTCGATCGTTGTTCGGGTCGGCCTTGAGCAGCTCGACGATCAGGGCATCCTGCTTGACAGCGACCTGGCGGTACTCGTCCTGGATTTTCCGCATGTAAGTGGCATCCGACCGCCGGGAAGGGTCGAACGCCGGGGGCTTGATGGCGTCAAGATCGGCGAGGATTGCCTTGGCCGATCGGTCGGCACCCATCGCGCAGGTCGCGGCGACGAGGCCCGCGAACAGTGCGCAGAGGCAAGAGCGAAGGAGGGAGCGATTCATGGGCGGACTCCGGAGGGAATGGGGCGGCCTCGGGATGCGCTCGGGCTCTCCCGCGATCGCGGCGCTGTCGTGTCGGGATGGGGAGTCTGGAAGGACGTCCCGCAATTCTGGTGATTCAGGATACATACGCGCGAGGGTCGGCCGCCAGAGAACTTCGTACAGCCGTCGAGTGGCCGGCGGGTCGGGCGGCAAGGGGGCGACGCTTTCCCGGTTCAAGGGGTGCGGTCGTGGGCGAAATCGGGCGGTTCGCCGCCCATCCTGCTTACTCGCACCACCGGATCGATTACAATCGGGCGGCGATTGAGCCGGATACGGGGCTCTGGGGGGTCGGACGTCGGGCCCGACGCGAGCCTCTAGAATTGGCGTGCGCGGGAGGTTTCTCGCCGCGCCCGCGCCTGTTTGATTACGGCGGCACGAAAGCAGGACGGCGGCACGAAAGCAGGCCAGGCCATCCAGCCTGACCTGCGTGAGACACGGCCTTGCCGTGGTGACAGGTCGGGTACGTGCCATCGGAGGTTTTCGCGGTCGAGTCGGGCGAGTCGTGTCGCGACGGCTGTCTTGCCGGCGTCGAACCCGGGCGTCATCGGCAGGGCCTGCCGGGCTGAACCGTGGTGCCGCGAGGCGAGTTCGCGCCGGGATTGTCGCTGGATGAGTTGTCGGGTCCGCCCCGGCGGTGATGGAGCGGAGATGGACGAGCGCCGCGCGAGGATTCACGACGACCTGCGGGACCTGATCGACGGGGAGCTCCATTTCCGCCCGCTCGAGCGGGCCCCGTATGCGCACGACGCCAGCCTCTATGAGATCGATCCGCTGGGCGTGATCGTCCCGCGCACCGAGGACGACGTCGTGACGGCGGTGAGGTACGCCTCCGAGCAGCAGATCCCGATCCATGCTCGAGGTGCTGGGACGGATCCGGCCGGCGGTTCGCTCGGGCCCGGACTGGTGCTCGACCTGGGATGCCACCTGCGGCGGGTCATCGCGATCGAGCCGGAGCGGGTGGAGGTGCAGGCGGGTGTCGTCCCCGATGAGCTCAATGCGCTGCTGGCGACATTCGGCCGGCGGTTGGAGCCGCTGCCGCGCGACCCCGACATCGCGACGATCGGCGGGATGATCGCGGTCGACGCGGCGGGGGGCCGGTCGGCGTGTTACGGCTCGATCGGCGACCAGGTCGAGCGGCTGGGCGTGGTGTTCGCCGGCGGCGAGTCGGATGACCTGGGCTACGAGCCCTGGCCGGAGTACGAGTCCGAGCCGACGGGCCTGAAGGAGCTGATCGTCCGTAAGATGCTGAACCTGTACCGGCGGGCCGGCGAGCGGCTGGCCCGGTCGCGGCCGCTCACGCGTCGCGATCGGGCGGGGTATGCGCTCGATCGGGCGGCCGATGATCGCGGCATCCACCTGGGACGGCTGGTCGCGGGCTCGGAGGGGACGCTCGCGGTCATAACCCGGGCCGTGCTGCGGACCGTGGAGCTGCCGGGGGCTCAGGCCGTGGCGCTGTTGCCGTTCGGCCGGCTTTCGCAGGCGGCGGACTTCGTGCCGGAGCTCATGGGGTCCGCGATGCCGCCGTGTTCGTGCGACCTGCTCGATCGCCGCTCGCTCCGGCTGGCGAGCGACGCCGACCCGCTGATGCGCGCCGCCGTTGACGAAGGCGCCGAGGCGGTGCTGCTGGTCGAATACGAGGCGGGCACGCCGCGGGATGCCGAGGAGCGCATCGGCAGGGCGATCGAGCGGGCCGGACGCGCCGGGACGCTCGCGGGAGAGCCGGCGACGTTCGCGAGGCGGGCGGAATGCGAGCGAGTGCTCGGATGGCGTCGCGGTGTCGAGCGGCTGCTGATGCGGTTCCGCGGGCCGTCGCGCCCGGTGTCGCTCATCGACGACGTCGCGGTGCCGACCGAGCGATTATCGCGAACGCTCGATCGGCTCCAGCGGCTGTTCCAGGAGGAGAATCTCTCGTGGGCGCTGGATGCCCACGCGGCCGAGGGGCGGCTTCGGGTGCGGCCGTTCCTCGACCTGTCGCGCGAGGAGCAGCGCGAGGCCCTCGAGCCGCTGGCCGCGCGGGTGTACGACATCGTGCTGTCCGAGGGGGGCACCGTGTCGAGCTCGTCGGCCAGCGGCCTGTCGCGGACCCAGTTCCTGCGCCGGCAGTTCGGCGACCTGATCCAGGTGTTCCGCGAGGTCAAGGACGCATTCGACCCGATGGGCCAGCTCAATCCGGGGAAGGTCATCGGCGACGATCCTCACCTGATGACACGGAACCTGCGCCGACTCCCCCCCCTGGCGCCGGTGCCGGTGTTGGACTCGGGCAGCCGGCTGCCGGCGGCGGACGTCGAGGGGGCGAAGCCGGGGGACGGGAGCCAGGTTGCGGTCCGTGCGAGGCAGAACGGCGACGAGTCGACGGCGGCCGCCGGCTCGGGCGAACATCACGCAGTGTCGGGCTCGGTCCCGTCGCTGGAGCCAGCGCTGATCTGGCCCCAGCTCGAGATGCTCGAGATGGCCGCGTCGTGTCACGGCTGCGGGGGCTGCCGGACCATCGACGCGGGCCTGAGGATGTGCCCGAGCTTCCGCGCCTCGCGGACCGAGGCCTCGTCGCCGAGGGCGCAGGCGAACCTGATCCGCCAGGTCGCGACTGGTGCGGTCGATCCGAGGCTCTGGGGCGGCGACGAGCTGAAGGCGCGGGCCGACCTGTGCATCCACTGCAAGCTCTGCAAGCCCGAGTGCCCCTCAGGCGTGGACGTGTCGAGCCTGATGGTCGAGGCGAAGGCGGCGCACGTCGAGCGACACGGCCTGCCGCCGGGCGACTGGGTGTTCTCGCGGCTGGAGATGTGGGGGCGGCTGGGTACGCGGTTCCCGATTGTTTCCAACTACCTGCTGACCCGGCGGTGGGCGCGCCGGCTGCTGGAGCGGGTGCTGGGCGTCTCGCGGCACCGGGTGCTCCCGCGCGTTCGGCGGACCCCGTTCACCCGCCGCGCCGCACGACTCGGACTCGACCGGCCGAAACCCCAGCAGCCCGGCCCGCGGGTCGTCTACTTCCTGGACGTCTTCGCCAACTATTACGACCAGGAGCTCGCCGAGGCGACCGTGGCCGTGTTGAGGCACGCCAATGTCAACGTGTACGTGCCGCGGCAGCAGCGCAGCTCGGGCATGGCCTCGCTGGTCGTCGGCGATATCGAATATGCCCGCGAGCAGGCCCAGGCCAACCTCCGGATTCTCGCCAACGCGGTGCGCGACGGCTACACGGTCGTCTGCTCCGAGCCGACCGCGGCGCTCATGCTTCGCGAGGAATACGTCAAGCTCACCGAGGACCTGGACGCCGAGCTCGTCGCGGCGCACACGCTCGAGCTGGGCCAGTACTTGCTCGGCCTGGCCGGCCGCGGTCAGCTTCCCGCGCCCCAGGAGCCGCTGCATGCGCGCGTCGGCTATCACCAGCCGTGCCACCTGCGCGCGCTGGATATCGGCACGCCGGGCCTGGAATTACTGCGGTCGATCGCCGACCTGGACGTCGAATTCATCGACCGGGGCTGCTCGGGGATGGGCGGGACGCACGGCCTCGGCCGGCGCCGGTTCCGCACGTCGCTCCGCGCGGGCCGGGGCCTGCTGGGCCGACTGCGCGAGACCGATATCGACATCGGGGCGACGGAGTGCAGCGCGTGCCGGATCCAGATGGAACAGGGCTCCGTCAAGCGGACGCTCCACCCGGTCAAGCTGTTGAGCCTCGCCTACGGGCTGGATCCCCTGCTCCGCCGCCACTTCAAGGACCCGAAGCCGCGGCATGTCATGTCATGATCATCTGCTCGGCGAGGGCGAGGACGCGGGCGTTGGTGCGGAGGTTCTGCCGTGATCCAGTCCCCGAGCTTCCGCCTGGAATCGACCTACCGGTGACGTCCATGGCCACGAACGACCCCACCGGCGCGGCCCGCGCGCTCCAGCTCGAGGGGCGGACGGTCGAGGCCGAGATGCTGTTCCGGCTGGCACTCGCCGCGCGTGCCGATGATGTCGAGGCACTCGAGGGGCTGGCCGTCCTGCTGATGCGGGACCGTCGGCCCGGCGAGGCCGTCGACCTGCTCCGGCGCGCGCTGGCGATTCGTCCCGACTCCGCTCGGCTCCACGGGAATCTCGGCGAGGCGCTGCGGAGCCTTGGCCGGCTCGATGAGGCGCTTGGATCGCTCCGAAAAGCGACCGAGCTGGAGCCCGGGTCTGCCCCGGCGTGGAACAGTCTCGGCCTGCTGGCTCATGCGCGGGGACACCATGATTATGCCGAGACCGCGTTTCGCGAGACGATCCGGCTCGGGCCTCCGAGCGCCGTCCGGTTCCTCAACCTGTCGAATACATTCCTGGCGCGAGGGCGCCTCGCCGAGGCGGCCGACGTGCTGCGTCGGGCGCTGGAAGTCCAGCCGCAGCACGCCGTCGCGATGACCAACTTGGGGCGGATCCTCGCCGAGCTGCGGGACCCCGACCGTCTCGACGAGGCCGAGGCGCTGTGTCGTCGGGCCGTCGAGCTGGCGACCGACCTGCCCCACGCTCTGAACAACCTGGCGCATGTCCTGCGGATTCGCGGCCGGCACGAGGACGCCCGGGAAGTCGTCGAGCAGTTGAAAGCGCTCGCCGGTACTCGTAATCTCGCCCGATCGTCCTTGGCGCCCGGTCCAGATGCCTTCTCGCCGCAGCATGCCCGGGGCCTGCTGGCCTGGAAGCATGGCCGTCTCGATGAGGCCGAGGCCTGTTTCCGCGAGGCGCTCCGCGTCGACCCGGCCGCGGTCGATTCGTGGCTCAGGCTGGCGAGGATCCAGCAGGAGCGGGGCGAGATCGAGGAATCCTGCCGGTCGGCGCGGTCGGCGCTGGCAGTCCGACCGGGGCTGGCGGAAGCGTATCGGATGCTCGCCGCCGCGCTCGAGGATCGCCTTCCCGATGAGGATGTTCGGGCGCTCGAGGGGCTTCTGGAGGACCGCCGCACGAGCCCGGACGACCGGGCGCTTCTGGGGTTCGCCCTCGGCGGGGTGCTCGACCGGCGCGGGGCCTTCGCCGAGGCCGCCGCGCGGTTCGACGCCGCCAACGCCGCGCAGGCCCGGTGCAAGGAGTCGCGGGGCCTGGTCTTCAACCCCGTGGCGAACCGGCAATTCGTCCGGAAGATGGCCGGGGTGTTCACGGCGGAGTTCCTGGCCAGTCGCCGCGGTTGGGGCGATCCCGATCCGCGGCCGGTATTCATCGTCGGGCTGCCGCGCTCGGGGACAACCCTGGTCGAGCAGGTACTGGCGGCTCATCCCGCGGTCCACGGGGCCGGCGAGTTGCAGGAGATAAGCCGAATCTTCCGCTCCCTGCCCGAGATCGCCGGTCGTGCCGGGGATGATCCCTTCGTGGTCGCGGCCGGGATGACGCCCGGGCAATGTCGGGCGGCTGCGAGGGAGTACCTCGATCGGCTCCAGGCCATCGCGCCCCCCGGGGCGGCCAGGGTCGTGGACAAGCAGCCGGATAACGTCAACTACCTGGGACTGATCGGCCTGCTCTGGCCCGGTGCCCGCGTGATCCATTGCCGGCGCGACCTGCGTGACGTGGCCGTCTCGTGCTGGCAGTCGGGCCTGGTTGCAACCTCGTGGAACAACGACTGGGACAACCTGGCGCGGCGGTTTCGCGATTACGTGGATCTGGTCGGACACTGGAACAGGACGCGGCCGATCGAGTGGCTGGAAGTCGATTACGAGGAGGTCGTGGCCGACCTCGAGGGCCAGGGCCGGCGGATGATCGCGCATCTCGGCCTGGAATGGGACGCGGCGTGCGTTCGATTCCACGATCGGCCGGGCCCGGTCCGGACCCCGAGCCTCATCCAGGTCCGCAGGCCGGTGCACACCAGGTCGGTCGGCCGCTGGCGGAATTACGAGCCGTTCCTCGGGCCGATGCACCGCGCGTTCGAGCGTCACGGGGTGCCGATGGCCGATCGGTGAGCCGGCGGAGCGGCGTTCGGGAATCGACCTCGTCGGCGGGCGTGGTGAACCGGATGAACGAAGGAGTTCGACGGCGACTCTCGCCCTTGACGGCGGCGGGCGGAGCGGCTATTGTCCGCCCCGATTATCCCGTCACTTGCATGTCTTGGATTCGCCCTTTATTGAAAAGGAACCGACCGCGGCCCCTCGCCCCGAGGCCGATGGTGCGGTGGCGCTACGGTCCGGGACAGGCCGTCGCGCCGCGGAGGGAGGCACAGGGGGCGGCGATCGCGGCGGAAGGCGGAAGGAATCCGGCGACCTCGTGCCGCGGGCGTCGATTGCTGTCGGATCAGCCAGGGAGGGCGGTCCGCGCGAAATGCTGGTCGAGCGTGGGGAGGAATCGTGCGAGGGGACGACCAAGCCAGTCGCTGCCCGCCTCGCGGCGTGTGGTATGCGCTGATCCTGGCCGCATTCTCCGTGCGCGCCGTCGCGGCGCAGGATGCGCCGGGCGCGGACCCGCGCGCCTCCACCGAGCCCCTGGAGCTCTCGGCCGAGCACGTCTGGGAGTGGCGCGGTCCGGATGCGCAGTTTCTCTACCTCTCGGGAGGGGCCTCGGCGCTGCAAGGGGGTACGGACGGGCTGCGTGCGAAGCAGATCGTCTGCCGGATCGTCAACATCGGCGAGGGCAAGGAGCCCGTCTTCGAGGTCGAGGTCTACGCCGAGGGCGACGTGCGAGAGACCGCGCGGGACGCCGGCCCGCTCGACCGCGATCGGGCGACGTTCCACGCCCCCGAGGTGCGGATGAAGGCGTATCGCCCCGGCGGAATCCGGCGCTGGAACTCGCCGTCGGATCGGATCGAGATCCTTCGTCATTCGGGCTTCCTGGCCGCGACGCCGGTCCCGACCCAGGCGACTGTGCCGGCCGCCGAGCCGTACGCGGACACATCGCCCCCGCCGCCGATCTCGCCGGGAATCCCCCAGCGTAGGAATCCCCGGCGCGACCCGATGGTCAGGCCCGCGCGGTTGTTGCCGCAGGGTGCTCCGGCGACGGGCGCGGCAGGCGGGGCGCCGCCGTCGGGCGTGCGCCGATCGCGCGGTCCCGCACCGGCCGGCACGACGACTGCGGACGCCGCCGAGGCTCAGGATCCGGCCGGCGGCAGCATGCCGCCGCAGTCGGGCGGGGCGCCGGTCCAGGGCCGGCCCTTGCCGCCGCCGCCCGGAGGCAGCGCCGACGCGCCGCTGGTGGACCTGCCCCCGATCGACGGACCGCCCGACGTCGAGGTGCCGGTCCTGCCTGGAGACGACCAGCAGCCGCCCTCCATCGAGCCCTTGCCCGGCGCCGCGGACCGCGAGGCGATGCCGCCGGCCGGCGAGAAGCCCGCGGATTCGGCCCCGCCTGCGCTGGCGCCGATGCTGTCAGGCACCCAGCGCGTCACGACCATCCAGGGGCGCTACGGCCGGCCGCTCGAGATGCGGTTGATCTCCCGGTCGAACGATGGTCGTGAGGTCTATATCGTGCGCAACGGCGTTAACATCATCACGAACATGCCCGGCAAGATCGGGACGATCGATCTGGAGGCGGACCAGGCGATCATCTGGCGCGGCCCAACTCCCGAGAAGGACAGGACGCAGATCGGGCCCAACGGCGAGCAGATCGATTCCAAGAGCACGCCGATGGAGGTCTATCTCGAGGGGAACGTCATCGTCAGGCAGGACGAGCGGAGGTGGGCGGGCCGGGGCGACCAGCGAACGATGCGAGCGCCCCGGATCTATTACAATTTCCTGACCGACCGCGCCGTCGCCCTCGACGCCGAGCTCGACGTCTTCGCGCCGGGCTTGCTCGCCCCGCTGAAAATCAAGTCGCCCCGGATCGAGCAGTATCACGAGCTGATCAAGCAACCGGACGGCACCCTGCGCGCCTCGGAGGATCCCAAGATCCGCGTGGACCAGGCCGTCACGACCGGCAGCCGGTTTCCCAACCCCGGCTACAAGATTTACCAGAAGTCGCTGGACCTGAACCGGATCGCCAATCCCTCGACCGACCCGATCTCGGGCGAGCACCTGTACAACCCGGGCGATCCGAACCCTCCGCGGGACCTCGTCTGGCAGATGGACGCGCGGCAGAACCTCTACTACATGGGGCCGTTCCCGGCATTCTACTGGCCGCGGGTCGTCGCCAACCTCGACGATCAGCAGCCGGCGCTCCGGCAATTCTTCTTCCGGACGAACAACTACTTCGGCCAGCAGCTCCTCACCGACTGGAACGCGTTCCGTTTCATCGGCGTGAAGAAGCCCGACTGGATCGACCTCTGGAACTTCGACGTCGACTACCTGAGCGCTCGCACGAAGGAATTCCCCGCGCTCGGCACGGAGATCGGCTGGTTCGGCAACGACTTCATCAAGGACCTGCGCGATCCGTACCACAAGGACCCGTCGAAGCAGTCGAACATCACGTACGACTATTACGGCTACTTCACGATCTGGGGGCTCAAGGACTTCGGCACGGACGTCCTCGGTTCGGGCCCGGCGATCGTCACCAACGGGCCGCCGGGCGCGGGCAAGGCGGGAATCCAGATGTACAGCACGCCGCCGTTCCAGCAGGATCGGCTGCGGCTCGACCTGAGGCACATGCAGTCGTTCCTCGATCCCAACGACGAGGACAATGCCTACCGGAACCTGAAACTCCAGGTCGAGGCGGCCTATTATACGGACCGCTATTTCCTCTTCGAGTATTACCAGCAGCTCTGGGACCGGGGCATGGACCAGGAGACCCTGGCGTTCGGGTATTACCAGAACGAGAACCGGTTCGCCGACGTCGAGGTCTCGGGCAACCCGATGAACTGGGTCACCCAGACTGAATTCCTGCCGAAGGTCGATTACTACCGGTTGGGCGACTCGCTCCTGAACCACCGACTGGTGTACTACGAGCACTCGGGGCTGGATTACGCGACGATCACCACGGATATCATGGTCAACAACCCGCGGCTGTTTGCGTACATGCCGTACGACCCGATCTCGAACACCTCAGGGATCTTCTCGAGCGGGCGGTTCTACACGAACCACGAGCTGGACCTGCCGTTGAACTTCTTCAACGCGGTTCGGCTGGTGCCGTACGTCCAGGGTCAGCTCGTCGGATGGAACGACCAGCTCGGCGGCGGGCCGCTCGGCCATCAGCCGTCCGGGCCGATGGGGCGTGCCTGGGGCGCCGTGGGATCGCGGGCCGAGATGACCTTGTGGAAGCAGTATCCCAAGGTCAGGAGCCAGATCCTCAACATCCACGGGCTGAACAACAAGATCAGCCTCTTCGCCGACGCGAGGGCGGCCTTCTCGAATGTCCGGCTCAACAGCATCGCCGTCCAGGACACCCTCGACGACGACACCTACGAGTTCGTCCGGCGCTACCTGGCGATCACGAACTTCCAGGGCGGCATCCTGCCGTTCCCGTACGACCCGCGGCATTACATCCTGCGCAACATGATCTCGCCGATCACGGGCACGACCGACATCCAGTCGTCGATCGACACGGTCATGCTCGGAGTTCACCAGCGGCTCCAGACCAAACGCGGGCCGACCGGCCAGCAGCGGATCGTGGACTTCATGACCCTGGACGCGTCGACCACGTACTTCCCCGACGCCGCCCGGGACAACTTCGGGACGCCCTGGGGGCTGTCGCAGTATAACTATCAGTGGTACATCGGCGACCGGACCAGCATCGTGAGCCAGGGCTGGTTCGAGTTCTGGAAGCTCGTCGGGAGCAACCCGCTGAACAACAGCCTGACCACCGGCTATAACCCCAACGGGCTCAACGTGATCACGTCGGGGATCAGCCTCCAGCGCCCGCCGCGATCGAACATCTACGTGGGCTATTCGATCATCGACTCGGGGCCGATCAAGACGTCCGCGCTGAACGCGTCGATCAACTATTGGCTCAGCCCGAAGTGGTATGGTACGTTCGCGAACTCGTACGACTTCGGCGACGGGGTCGACCTGGGTACGATGTTTACCTTCACGCGGATCGGGGCCGACTATCTGACCACCATCGGACTCTCGGTCGATCCGCAACGTATGAGCTACCAGTTCGCCGTGCAGATCACGCCGAGGATGAGCCCGGCGTTCCGCATGGGCTCGAACGCGGCGATGAACACGTTCGATACTCGGTTCGCACCGAGTCAGTAAGCGATGAACAGCGACCCGCGCAGGACGGAGCGAGCGATGGAGTGGCGGCCGGACCTTCCCCGGACCGGGCCCGAGCCGACCCTGGGCGGGTCGGCCTCACGCGGGCCGAGGGATCCGTTTGACGATCTGGCGGAGCCGGGGCCGATACCCGCGGCCCAGGCCGATCGGCGGAACGTCCGCGGCAAGCTGGCGGCCGGCTGGCGCGGGCTCAAGGCCGCCGTCCGGGGCGATTCCAGCTTCTTCGCCCACTTCTACCGGGGCACGCTGGTCGGCATCACGGCCGCCCTGCTTGGGATCAACCAGTGGGGGTGGTGCCTGCTGGTGCTCGCCGCCACGATCGTGCTCTTCGCCGAGCTGATGCATAGCGCCATCGACACGCTGGCGAAGGCGATCGGCGATCCCGAGACGACCCCCCGCCTCAAGACGGCCGGAGAGATCGCCGCGGCCGGCGTGCTCGTCGCGGTCGTCGGCGCGGCCTCGGTGACGCTGATGGTCCTCAGCTCGCGCTTCCTCGAGCTGCTCGGCTGGCGGCTGTGAGAGGCCGGTCCCAGAGCCCTCTTCGCGATCGTTCAGGGTGGGTGATACCCCCACATTGCCACGGCCTGAACTCGGTGGGTTTCCCCCACGCTACAGGCGGTCTCGGTCCCGTTCAGCCCGCCGTTTCGCGCAGGTGAAGCGCGGCGTGCTCGGCCTCGCTCGTCGGCCGGGTGTCGCGGCCCCGGCGGGACGTCAGCTCGATCCGGCTGAGGTATTTCACATTGGCGCACTCGTCCAGCTCGCCGGTGTGGCACGCGGACGGGTCGCGGATCAGGAGCCGGATGGGCCCACCCTGCTCGGGAGGCAGCCGTCCTTCGCCCAGGCGGTGGACGACGATCCCCTGCTGGCGCAAGGGCTCGAGCGGCACCGAGACGTGGAAGTCATCCCGGTCCGCGTGCAGGGTGGCATAGTTGGCCTCGGGCCGGATGGCCGCCAGGCGGAGGACGGCCTCGAGGTTCACGCCCGCCCCTCGCCGGGAGGCGTGGAATCGCGAGACGTCCGCGACGCGGTCGGCATCGGGCAGGGTGTCGAGGTCGGCGAACGTCAGCCGGATCGGGGCCTCGACGAGTCCCTCGATCATCAACACCACCTCGTCGCTCATCGGATCACTCCTCGGCCGTCTCGCGCACGTTGAATTCGAGCTTCCAGCGCCGCTGGTCGCGGGTGCTCTGGCACCAGAGCTCCAGGGTGCCGACCTCGGTCACGCGCACGTGCAGGCGGACCGGGACCACCTCGCCGGCCTTGCCGTCGTGGGCGGCCAGCGAGGTTTCCAGGGGCGCCAGCTCCTGGAGCTCGTCGGGCGCCCATCGGTCGAGGATCGTGCCGACCGGGTCCTCGCGGCGGGTGGTCGAGCCCAGGAAGCGGAACTCGGTCTGATCGCCGACGACGAGTCCGAGTTCGGAGCCGGGGACGTCGGCCTCGGTCCCCTCCTCCATCCCCATCGGCACGACGCACAGGGCCTTGATCGGCGGGGGCACTCCCGGGACGGCGGGGGCCGAGGTCTCCAGGCCGAGGTAGTACGACCTCGGGACACCGCCGCGGATCCGGACGCCGCGCCCGCGGCGCACCTGCCCGTAATACGTCGCCCCGTGCGCGACCGCCAGGTCGAGGTCCGTCGTTTCGAGCTCCGGGATCGGCCGGCCGGCCCACTTCGAGAGGACGTCGAGGACCCGCTGGCGCAGCTCGGCCGCCTTGAAGACGCCGCCGTTGAACAGCACCGCGGAGGGGAGCACGGTCGCGCCGCCGGTGTGCAACGAGCCGGCCTGCTGGCTGAGGAACCGGGCCAGGTGCCGGGTGATCGCCGGGTCGGCCGCATAGGGCAGGCCGATCTCGGTCAGGCCGACGCGACGTCCGCGGGCGGGCAGGTCCGTCGGGGCGCAGTCGGGCAGGAAGCCTTCGAGCAGGACCGAGCGGAGAACCTCGCGCGTCAGCTCGGTCTTCACCGAGCCGCCGATCACTTTCGACCCGCGGCCGAGGACCGTGACGGGCGCGGCATTCTTCTTCGGGTCGGCGAAGAGGGCTTCCTTGGCGTTGCGGCAGGCGTGGCCCAGTGCGACGCGCTGCGCGGCGTCGAGTCCGTCCATGCCCTGGGGCAGTGTCGCGGCGACGGCGTAGGCCAGGGCGAGGTCCATGTTGTCGCCGCCGAGCAGGATGTGCTCGCCGACCGCCAGGCGCGAGAGGACCAGGTCGCCCCCCTCCTCGGTCACCGCGATCAGGGTAAAGTCGGTGGTGCCGCCTCCCACGTCGCAGACCAGAAGGATGTCGCCGACCTTGACCTTCTTGCGCCATCGGTCGCCGTTGGCCGCGAGCCAGGCATAGAACGCGGCCTGCGGCTCCTCGATGAGCGTGACGTGGCGCAGCCCGGCGCGGGATGCGGCCTCGGTCGTCAGCTCGCGGGAGACGGCATCGAACGAGGCCGGGACCGTCAGGTAGACGTCCTGGTTCTCGAGGCGATCGGCCGTGGATTTGCCGGCGACGCGGGCATTCCAGGCATCGCGCAGGTGCTCCAGATAGGCCGACGAGGCGGCGACAGGCGAGACCTTCGCGACGTCGTCCGCAGCCGTCCAGGGGAGCACGGCCGCCCGTCGATCCACCCCCTCGTTCGACAGCCAGCTTTTGGCCGAGCTGACCAGCCGGCCCGGCACCTTCGCCCCATGGTCCCGGGCGAATGTGCCGATGACGCGGTCTCCCGGCGACTTCCAGGGCAGGTCGAGGCTCCCGGGCGGGAACTCCCTGGCCGCGGGCAGGTAGAGGAACGACGGGAGCAACGGGCGCTCGGCGATATCGTTGACCCCGACGACCTGCGGGATCGCCAGCCCGGCGATCGGCGACGGCGAGTCGGCCGTCGCCGCGACCTCGGCATACGCCAGCGCGCTATTGGTCGTCCCCAGGTCGATCCCGACCACGTACTTCGAGTCCGCCGGCTGCTGTCCTTTATCCATGATTCAGGTTCGCCTCCTCAGGCGAGCTCCACCTCGGCCGGCGAGAGGATCGAGGAGTCGTCGCGGGCGGCCGGCAGGACCGGGAGCTGCACCGTCTTCACCCGCCAGCCGTGGTGCTTGAGGACCCCGTGGAACGGGGGCGAGCCGCTCACGTTCCCGACCAGGCGAATCGCCGCCGGGTCGAAGTCGCTCGGCACCGTCACGCGCTGCTCCTCGGCGGCGTCGATGATCGGCTCGATGGTCAGGTAGTCGTGCAGGGACTTGCGACAGCCCCGGTGGATGTCGCGCACCGCCGCGCCGATCTGGGCGTCGCTGTAGCCGTCGAGATCCTCCTGGAGGAAGTCGATCAACCGGCCGTCGCGCTGGAGGACGGCCAGGACCCGCAGGTCGGGGCCGGTCGGCGCCCGGCCGAACAGCGGCTCGACGCGCGAGGCGAATGCCGGGTCGGTGAGGGTCTTCCAGAAGGCGTGGAGTGCCAGGAGAAAGCGGTTCAAGGTTCGACCTCGTCCAGGCCCGCGATCGTCGAAGCGACGGCGGCGGTTTACTCGGATGACGATGCTACGAGATTCCCCAGTTTATCGAGACGCTCGTTCCTTGCAAACGGAGGTGCGTTCCGGAGTGAGCGACGGATCCGACGACGGCCGAGGCCCTCATCGTTTCGGCGGCGGTTCGGCGAAGAACTCGACCGTGCGGCGGATGCCCGGCAGCAGGAATCCGACCGCCGAGTAATGGCCACAGTCGCACCAGAGGATGTCGGGCCGGCCGGCCGCGAGCCAGAGTTCCCGCGCCGAGTCGGGCGGAATAACCTCGTCGACCTTGCCGGCCATCATGAACACGCGCTTTGTCCTCAGCCGCGAGGCGTACCGGAGCGGGTCGAAGGGGTCGGTCAGCGCTTTGAGGTCGGCACGCGTGCGTCCGGATTCGATCCAGCGCGCGCGGAAGGTCCGCCCTTCGGGCATCTCCCAAAGGATGCGCGACAGGTCGCCGCCGGCCAGCAGGAAGGCACTTTCCTGAATGGAAGGATCGACGGCCGCGACGATCGACGAGACGATCCCGCCCAGGCTGATGCCGGTGACGCCCAGCCGGCCGGGGTCAACCTCGGCGCGGGTCGCCAGCCAGGCCGAGGCCCGCCGGACGTCGCAGATCCCCTGCCGCATCGCGGTGACCGTCCGCTCGACGTCGGACGAGAGAAAGCGCCGGGCGTCGAGGCCTCCTGAGGCCGGCCTTCGCTCTCCGTAATACGGCAGCTTGACGAAGAGCGCAGCCACGCCCCGATCGGCCAGGCGTGCCGCCATGTAGCGAGAAAGGGGAAAATCAGCTCCCAGGATGTGGAGCACGACCACCCCCGGACGTTTCCCGTCCCGGCCGACCGGGCGGAAGTACTCCGCATGCACGGTGTTATTCTCGGGGTCGGCCGTGACGACCGGCGACGGGAAGCGGAGGCGCGAGACCGTGTAGCGCTCGGTCGCCAGGACCGGCTCCAGCTCATAATGGAAGTCGGCCCGCTCGAGTCGGAATCGCTCGGGGACCGATGCCTCCTGTGGACCCGGGCGGAAGGCGACTTCACCGCGCTCGATTTCGGCGGTCGGAAGACAGAGCGCCGAGGCGAGCAGGACTGGGAACATCGTGTCGGAAGCTCCGTGATCGTTCGGTCGAGGCGACTCGCGGTTGCCGGAAGGGGGGTTCTGGTTTAGATTATGGCCCCTCATGCTCGGGGGGAAGGGAGTCCCACGCCGATGTGCCCGTCCGCCGACCAGCTCGCGACGATTGAACCGAAGCGCGTCTGCATCATCAAGCCCAGCTCCATGGGCGACGTCGTCCACGCCATGCCGATCCTGGCGGCACTGCGGTCACGCTGGCCGTCGGCCCACCTGGCCTGGGTGGTGAGCCGGCCGTTCAAGGACCTGCTTGAGGGGCACCGCGGCCTCGATGAGCTGATCGTCTACGACCGTGGACGCAGGGGCGTCGACCCGTCGGGGATCGCCTCAATGGCCTCGCTCCTCGGCCGGCTACGCCGCGGTCGCTACGACCTGACGATCGACCTCCAGGGCCTGTTCCGCTCGGCACTCATGGTCGCGGCGACCGGCTCGCCGATTCGCGTCGGGATGGCCGACGCACGCGAAGGCGCCCGCTGGTTCTACACACATCGGGTCGACGCTCCCCGACTGGGGATACACGCCGTGGACCGCGCGCTCAAGGTGGCGCGCGCCTTCGGGGCATCGGAGGCCGAGCCGCGATACAACGTGCCGGTGGGCCCCGATGACCGGCGATGGGCCGCCGAACGACTCGCGAGCGTTCCCCGACCCCGGATCTTGCTCAACCTCGGGGCGCAATGGCAGACGAAGCGATGGCCGCCCGAACATTTTGCCGCCCTTGCACGGCGGGCATTCGACGAGCTGGGAGCCGGGCTCATCGCCGTCGGATCGACCGGCGATCGACCGCTCGTCGACGCCCTCAAGCGCGGGCTCGACCCCGTGCCCGTCCTCGACCTCTGCGGCCAGACGACGCTCCCCCGGCTGGCGGCCGTCTGCCTCGAATCCGACCTGGTGGTCTCCAACGATACCGGTCCCCTCCACCTGGCCGTCGCGGTCGGTGCCCGCGCCGTCGGAATCTACACCTGCACCGACCCGACTCTCACCGGGCCTTATGGTCCCCTGGCCATCTCGGTCCGCACGGGCGTCCACTGTGCCGCCAGCTTCCTCAAATCGTGCGGCCGACTCGATTGCATGGCCGAACTTCGCCCCGCCCGGGTCTGGACAGCCGTCCTTGGTCAGCTCCATGACACTCAAAAGACTGGCTGACCCCCGCGACTCAGCTCTCGATACCCTCGGTCGTGGGCAAGCGTGATTGTTAGGGCGATATCGATGATGGCGGCCCTTCTTGCCCGGCCGGACGGGGCCTCATTCGCTTCGGGCTAACACCAGATTCCTTTCCCAGTTTGCGTAGCTTATTAGAGCGCCTACGCGGACACGGCGGATTGCGTGCCGGCGCGTGGCCGGTCCGTTTTATTATCGGAACGGGCATGTCTGCCGTGATGAGATCGGCTGCTAACAACAGTGAAGTGCTCAGCGACAGACCAGTATCCATGCATTGCTGTGTGGATACAAGGAAAATGGCGTCATGATGGCCTGAGCCCTGGCCCCACGCGTGGAAGTGCGGGGCATCTCGACAGATCGAGCCCTGAGAGAGCACCGAGGAGATGGAACCATGGGCGCCCGTCCCACGCGCGCGTACATCCAGAAGGCCCAGGTGTCTCGCCGCCGCCGCTCCCGCCGGGTCGTGGCGCTGCCCGCGATTGAGGCCCTCGAGGACCGCCGGTTGCTCGCCACGGTGTACTGGTCGAGCACGTCCAACGGTGACTGGAGCACGGCAACCGACTGGAGCACCGGGACGGTTCCGGGGCCCGGCGACGACGTCGTGATCAATGTGAACGGCGCAACGCCGACGGTCACGCTAAGCGCAGGAGACGCCTACTCGGTTCATTCGCTCACGGCCGCCGACCCCCTGGACTTGCTCGGGGGCTCGCTCACGGTCACGGGCAACCCGACGGCCGGGGGCGACTCCACGATCACGGGCGATCTGACGATCCAGGGCGGTACGCTGATCGCCAGCGGATCATCCACAATCCTTGATGCGTCCGGAACGGTGACGGCCGATTACGGCGAGGTCTCGGCCACGGGCGGCGCCAGCTTCAGCCTGCCGGGACTGACCTCATTCGCCGGGACCGGGATGACGCTTTCCGCCGACGGGACGGGGAGCACCCTGGACATCACGGGGATCACGACCTTCGGCGGGAGCGGCACGACCATCTCCGAGACGAACAGCGGTCGTGTCGCGATGGACACGAGCTTCACGCAGCTCGACGGCGTGTCGTTCACCATCGACGGCACGAGCGACCTGGCGACGAGCCTCATCGGCAACCTCACGTCGTTGACCGACGGCGGGCTCGACGTCCTCGGTGGGACTTACTCCTTCCCGAGTCTGACCGACATCGATGGCTCAAGCCTCCAGGTCTCGGGCGGCGCGGGCCTCACGCTGGGCGGGGTGAAGACTTACACCGATAACAGCGTCTCCAACCCCGGTTTCCTGGCGAACGACGCCACGAGCGGCGGGACGCTCGACCTGCCCGCGCTCGCGACCATCCGAGGCAATAACGGCCTTCAGGTTGAGGCGGCCGGCGCGACGAGCACGATCGACCTGCCCAGCCTCACCTCGATCTCGGCACTCTATTCCTTCGCGGCGCTGAGCGACACGCAATCGGCGACCATCGACGAGTCGAACCTGACCTCGCTGACTGGCGTCATCGTGACGCTCGACGGCACCGGGGCGATGGCGATCAGCCAGTGGACGAGCTACAACGACGGCAGCCTGAGCGTCAACGGCGGCGACTACTCGCCGACCGCCTCGGCGAGGAACTCCGACAATTCGTTCACGAATCTCGCCAACATCGACGGCTCGAGCCTCTACGTTTTCAGCGGCGGGAGCCTGACCCTGCCGGCCGTGAAGACCTACAACCCCGGCTTCCGCGACGGCGAGTTCGACGTGTCGGGCACGGGCGCGGTGCTCAACCTGCCCGCCCTCACGTCGGTCAGCCGGCCCAAAACGAGCCAGTCGGCGAATTATGGCAGCACCTACTCGTCCGGCTACTATGCCCGCAACCGCTTCAACTTCAAGGCGTCGGGCGGCGGCCAGGTCCAGGCGACCGTCCTGGCGAGCATTCAGGCCGGCGCCACCAGGCTCTCTGCCGGCATCCAGTCCCAGGGGACGGGCAGCCTCGTCGACCTGCCGTCGCTGACGACGTTCGCAACTTACAATGCCCGGCTCTCGGCGACCCAGGGCGGCCAGATTACCCTGGGCGCCGGGCTGACTTCGCTCGAGAGCACGATCCTCACCGTCGACGGGACGGGCGGGATCGTCACACCGACGGATTCCAGCTCGCTCGACAATTTTAGCACTCTCAATTATGACTACCTGAACGTCAATGGCGGGACGTATACCCTGCCGAATCTCACCAACATCGACAATACGGGCGTTTCGGTCTCGGGAGGCGGCAGCCTGACGCTCGCCGGCGTGACGAGCTGGTTGAACAGCCGGTACTCGACCGGGATCTATGTCAGCGTCGATGACACGACGTCCGGCGGGACGCTCGACCTGCCCAGCGTGACAAAGATCGGCGGGCGGTACGGCTTCGTGATCGACGTGTCGGGCTCGTCGAGCGCGCTCGACGTCCCCAAGCTGACCGACCTTGGCTCGCCGCTCGCCTCATACCTGACTCCCTCGTCGCTGGAAGTCGCGCAGGGCGGGACGGTGCAGGATACCGCGCTCACCGGCCTCAGGGGGGTGACCGTCAAGATCCACGGCAAGGTCCAGATGGCCACGCGCCAGTGGAAGAGCCTCACCGACGGCGAGCTGTCGGTCACGGGGACGAACTACCCCTCGCCGACGACCGGGACGTCCACGGCGTCGTTTGCGGGCCTGACCGACATCCGCGGCTCCGGGATCTTTGTGTCGGGCGGGCAGCTCACGCTCCCGGGGGTCACGTCCTTCAACCCGCGGAACACGCGCGACGACTCCCTGAAGTTCGAGGCGAGCGGCTCGGGGGCCGTCCTGAGCCTTCCGAATCTCACTTCGGTCACGGGGAGCAGCTCGGCGCCCGTCAACACCGGCAGCAGTTCCGGGGCCGGCGGCGGCAGCGGCAGCGGGGTCGGGGCCGCCGGCGTGCTGTACGGTTACGGCTCCCTCACCCTCGACGCGGCGAATGGCGGGAAGGTCGTGGCGAAGAACCTGTCCTCGATCACCGCGGGGGCGGAGTATGTCTCGGTCGGCGCGCTGTCGACGGGGGCCGGCAGTCTGGTGGACCTGCCGGCGCTGACCACCTACGAGGGCGATTACGGGCAGGTCGAGGCAAGCGCAGGCGGCCGGATCGACCTGACTGCGCTGACCACGATCGGCGGATACTATAACAGCGGGATCGGCATCGAGGCCACCGGCAAGCAGAGCGAGATCGTCCTGACCAATCTGAAGTCCCTGTCCGATACATACGGCGACCGCTCCTACAGCGATCCGTATCTCAGGGCCCTCGACAACGCCACGGTGGACGCGCCCAACCTCACGGCCATCAGCGGCTATCACGTGAAGCTGGACGGGACCGGGAAGCTGGCGATCAAGCAGTTGAAGAGTCTGACGGGCGGCGGCCTGTCGATCGTCGGCGGCAATTACGCGCCGACGAAGACGACGTCCGCCTCCTCGCATGCCTTCACCGGGCTGACCACGATTGACAATTCGGGCATTTACGTCTCGGGCGGGGGCAGCCTCTCGCTGCCGGGCGTCAAGGCCGCCGCAGGCGTCCTGCTCTCCGCCACCCAGACCGCGGGCACGGGTACCGGCAGCCATAACGCCGCGGGTGGCAGCCTGTCGTTGCCGAACTTCACGAGCTTGACCGGTTACAACGTCGACATCGAAGCCACGGGCAAGGGCAACAGGATCGGGCTTCCGAAGCTGGCCTCGATCGCGGCGACCGGGACGCTCTCGGTCACGCAGGATGGGACGGTGGACGCGCCGGTGTTGACCAGTCTCTCCGGCATCAACGTGACGCTCGACGGCACCGGCAAGATCGACACGACGAAGTGGACGACCCTCACGGGCGGGGCTCTCACCATCAATGGAGGCGAATATGTGCCGACCGCGAACAACACCGGCGGGCCGTTCGGCGCCCTGACCACGATCGACGGGTCCAACCTCCTGGTCTCGGGCGGCGGCAGCCTCTCGCTGCCGGGCGTGACGTCGTATCAGCCTGCGTACGAACGCTATTTCAACGGGAATTACGGCGATCTCTTCGAGGCGACGGGCGCGAATTCCTCGCTCACGCTGGGGGCGCTGGCGAAGATCACCGAAAGCAACTACGGTTACGATCCCCTGACGATCGAGGCCAGCACGGGCGGCGACGTGTCGCTGCCAACCCTCACCTCGATCGACACCTCCAATTACGATGCGCCCGTCAACATCGTGGCCGACGGGACCAATAGCGTGGTCGACGTCTCGACTCTGGCCACGTACAACACGGGCACGGACATCTCGGAGCTGGGGGCGACGAACGGCGGCCAGGTCAAGCTGGCGTCCACCCTCACGGCGCTCAACGACGTCAACCTGACGCTCGACGGGACCGGCAACATCCCCGTGAGCCAGTTCACGAGTATCACCAACGGCGATATCACGATCCTCTCGGGCGACTACTCGACCGGAGCCCCATTCGCGAATCTGACCGACATCGACGGCTCGAGCCTTCACGTCTACGGCGGCGGCAAGATCGACCTCACGGGAGTGACCAGGTACGCGGCCAATTACAGCACGCTGCAGGCCTACGGAACCACCGGTACGTATCCCTACACGCAGACCGTCGGCCTCATCGACCTCCCGAATCTCCTGGCCATCACCGGCTACGTGTACATCAATGTGAACGGAGCGGGGAGCGAGATCGACTTGCCGCTGGTGACCAGCATCGCCTCCGGAACGCTGAGCGTGACGAACTCGGGGAAGGTGGACGACGGAAGTCTTGATGCCGTCACGTCGCTGTCCGTAACGCTCGACGGGACGGGGACGATCCAGGTCGCGCAGTGGGCGAGCCTGAAGAACAGCACGCTGGACATCAACGGCGGCGACTACTCGTCGGCCTTCACTGACCTGTCGAACATCGACGGCAGCAACCTGTACGTCTACAACGGGGGAGCGCTGTCGCTGCCGCTGGTGACCAGCTTCGCGAGCAGTAACAACGTGCTCCGGGCCTATCAGCCGTATTACTACGGCTATGGAACGCTCGAGCCGGGCACGCTCTCACTCTCGAATCTCGCGACCATCACCGGCTCCGTCAACATCGACGCCGCGGGCAAGGGCAGCCTGATCGACCTTTCCGCCCTTTCTTCGATGAGCGGCGGCTCGCTCTATGTGGTCCAGGATGGGACCGTCGACGAGGCCCTCACGACGATCAGCGGGACGAACGTGACGCTCGACGGGACGGGGACGGTCTCGACCTCGGGCTGGACGAGCCTCACGACCTCGACCCTGAACATCATCGGCGGGAATTACGCCTCGACGACCAACTCGCCGTTCGCCGCGCTGTCGGACATCGACAAGACGAACATCTACGTCTACGGTGGAGGCGATCTGTCCCTTCCAGCCGTCACCTCGTACACGAGCAATTACAACTGGCTGCAGGCCTACCAGAATACTTACTACGGCACGGGGACGGTGGGGACGCTGTCCCTTCCCGCCCTCGCGTCGATCACCGGGCCGGTCGAGATCTACGCGCAGGGCCAGGGGAGCGAGATCGACATCCCGCTGGTGCCCTCGCTGAGCGGCGGCAACCTGAGCGTGACGCAGAAGGCGACCGTCAAGGACGATGCGCTGACGACGATCAGCGGGACGACTGTGACGCTCGACGGGACGGGTACGGTCTCCACGACGGGCTGGACGAGCCTCACGAGCTCGACTTTGGACATCATCGGCGGGAATTACGCCTCGACGACCAACTCGCCGTTCGCCGCGCTGTCGGACATCGACAAGACGAACATCTACGTCTACGGTGGGGGCGATCTGTCCCTCCCGGCCGTCACCTCGTACACGAGCAATTACAATACGCTCCAGGCTTACGAGCCCTACGCCTACTACACTTCGGCGACGGTGGGGACACTGTCCCTTCCCGCACTCGCGTCGATTACCGGGTCCGTCAACATCTACGCGCAGGGCCAGGGGAGCGAGATCGACATCCCGCTGGTGCCCTCGCTGAGCGGCGGCAACCTGAGCGTGACGCAGAAGGCGACCGTCAAGGACGATGCGCTGACGACGATCAGCGGGA
>DAIDHB010000427.1 GCA_027452145.1 Planctomycetales bacterium | reverse complement strand
GCCGCTCGGCCCGACGCCGCGCTATCGACCGCCGACTTTCCTGCGCCGACGGCTCGCCAGCGGCCTCGAGCTTCGCATCGTCGAGCGCCACGAGCTGCCGATCGTGACCGTGGACCTGATCGTCAAATCGGGCGAAACCCTCGCCCCGCAGGGCAAGGAGGGCCTGGCATCGCTCGCCGCGAGCCTACTCGAGGAGGGGACGACCTCGCGGACCACGATGCAACTGGCCGGAGACCTGGCGGAGATCGGCTCGAGCATCGATTGCGACGGCGGTCTCGAGTCGACCACGATCGGCCTCACGGCCCTCTCGCGCCACCTCGACCGGGGCCTCGACCTGTTTGCCGATGTCCTGCTCCACCCGGCGCTCCCCGACAAGGAGCTGGAGCGGCTCCGGCAGCTCCGACTCTCGACCCTGAAGGCCCGCGCCGACGACCCGCAGGAGACCGCGGCGGCCGTCTTCCCCCGGCTCATCTACGGGCCGAAGTACCCCTACGGCCGTCCCGACGTCGGGACGCCCGAGTCGGTCAGGTCCATCACCCGGGCCGATGTTCGCGCGTTCCTCGACCGGATCGTGGTCCCCGGCAACGCGACGCTCGTGATCGTCGGCGACGTGCGGCCCGACGCGATCGCCGCCGCGATCGAGTCGCGCCTGGCCGGCTGGAAGCCAGGGCCGGTACCGACCCCGCCGGCCCTCGAACCCGCGCCGTCTCCGCCCGAACGACGGAATGTCTACCTGATCGACAAGCCGGGCGCCGTGCAGTCGATCCTCAGCATCGGACGAATCGCGGCGCCGCGCAAAACGCCCGATTTCCATGCCATGGTCGTGATGAACGCGGTCCTCGGCGGCCAGTTCGCCAGCCGGATCAACATCAACCTGCGGCAGGAAAAAGGATATAGCTACGGCGCCGAGTCGGGTTTTGCCTTCTACCGCGGACCCGGCCCGTTCGTGGCCGGCGGGCCCGTCGAGGCGCGGTTCACCCGCGAGTCGCTGGAGGAACTGTTCAAGGAGCTGGCCGGCATCGCCGGGGCGAAACCCGTCACCGACGACGAACTGGCGTTCGCGAAGGAGCGGATCGTCCTCGGCTTCCCCGCCCGGTTCGAGACCACGTTCGGCGTGGCCGGACAGCTCGCCGTCCTGGTGGAGGACGACCAGCCCGACGACGAATTCCTGCACTACCAGCCGCGCGTCGAGGCGGTGAGCAGGGCCGATGTCGACCGCGTCGCGCGGAAGTACGTCACCCCGGATCGCATGGTGGTCCTGATCGTCGGCGATCGGGCGAAGATTGAGGGACCGCTTCGGGCCCTGCCGTGGGTCAAGGAAATCCAGCACCTCGACACCGAGGGCCGCTTGCTCGACAGCCCCTTCGACCCGGGCCGATCACCCTCCCGGCGGTCGCGAATCTCCGGCTCCTCTCGCGCGAACTCGGGTGGAAACTCCGGGCATCGGCGGTGAGAATGGACCTCATGATGGGTCGACGGCCTGACGTCCCGATGCCCTGGGCCCGGCCTCTCCGCGCCGGGCGGTGGAGGTCCGATGAGAAACCACGCGGAATTCCGCTGGTCTTACTGGCGATACTGCGGCCGGCAGAGCGCCAGGATCTTCGCGATCTTCAGCGTCGGCGCGGTCACGTTCCTCGGGGTCTGGCTGCTCGCCGGCCTCGTCTCGCCGCAGGAAGACCCCACGGTACGCTCGGAGGCCGCGATGGCGTTCGCGGTCGTCGTGGTGCTCGCGGCCATCGGACTGACGGTGCGCCACGCCGAGAGCGACGCGCGCCTGGACCCCGGGCTGCTCTGCCCCTGGTGCAACAGCCCGCTCGCCCATCTCCACGGCATCATCGTGCTGTCGTCGGGGAACTGCCCGCACTGCGGCGAGCGGGTGCTGGAAGACTGAGGGCCGAGCGGTGACGACGATGGCGACACGCACGACCGGCCGGCGACGAGCCTGGACCATCGGGATCGCCGCCGCGGCCATCGCCCTGGCCCTCGGCGTGACCGCCTGGCAGTTCCGGCCGCCGCCGGACGGGCTGGCCGAGGCGCGCCGGGCCTACGCTCACGGCGACTGGGACCGCGCGGCCGAGGCGGCGCGGCGGCTGCTCGTCGACGGGCCGGCCGCCGATCGCAAGGCCCTTCAACTTTACGCGCGGGCCTCGATCCGGCGCGGCCGGGACGACGTCGGCAACGCCGTCTACAGGGATCGCCTTGGCCCCCGGGGCATGGACGCCGAGGACTATTACCTCGTCGGCCTCTCGATGGCGCGCCTGGGTCGCACCGACACGGCGATACAGCTCTGGGAAAAGGGCGCCGCGATCGAGGGCGTCGAGTCGACCGAGCTGCTCGAGGCCCTCGCGCGGCAATCGCTCGCGTCCGGCCGGCTCGAGGCGGCCGACCGATGGGCGCGCCGGCTGGCCCGGCTGCCCGGCGCCGAGGTGAAAGGATGGCTCCTCTCCGGCGAGGCCCGCGACCGGCTCGACGACCCGACCGGCGCCGCCGAGGCGCTCGATCGCGGCCTGGGTTCGGCCGCCGCCGACAGCACGCACGGCGATCCGGCCGAGCTGGCTCGCTACCGCCGGCTCCTGGCGCGCTGCCGGCTCCGGCTCGGCCAGCCGGCCCACGCGCGCGAGGCGCTCCGGCAGATCCTCGGCTCGGGCGCCGCGGCCGATGACGGCGAGGCCCGCTGGCTCGCGAGCCGGGCCGCGCTCCAGCAGGATCGGATCGACGAGGCGACGTCCGAGCTCCGACAGGCCGGCTCGTATCGCCGCGATCATCCGCTCGTGCCCGAGCCGTCTCCGTTCGTCGGCTCCGGGCGGTGCGTCGAATGCCACAGCGAGATCACCAGGTCCTACGCCGCCACTCGCCACGCGCATTCCTTCCACCGCGGCGACGACCTGGCGGCCCTGCCGGTCCCGGAGGGCCCCCTGCCCGATCCCACGGCGCCGGGCGTGACGGTGGCCATCCGTCGCGTTGGCCGCCGGATCGAGGCGGACACCCACGCGAAGGACCAGGTGCTGAAGGCGGTCGTCGCCTACGCCTTCGGCACGCCCGAGCGCTATGTCACCATGATCGGCCGGGACGAGGCGGGCGAGTTCCGGGGACTGCGACTGTCTTACTACCACAGCACGCACGGCTCGGGCTGGGACCGGACGGCGGGCGACGCGGGGAACTCCGACCCGCGCGAGCCGATCCGGGGCCGGCCCATCGACGTGCGCGACGGCGTCGTCCGGTGCCTGGTCTGCCACGTCACCCGCCCGCGCGACTTCCGCGATCCGCCTCCGAGCGACGCGGGCCCCGAGGCGAACGACCGCGCCATCGGCTGCGAGCGATGCCACGGCCCGGGCGGCAACCACCTCGCGGCCGTGGCCGCCGGACTCGCCGACCCGGCCATCGCCGTCGCCCGGGCCGCCGCATGGCCCGCCCGGACCCTCGACGCCCAGTGCTCCGAGTGCCACACGGTCGACCTCCGTCCGGCGATCCGCGAGGCGCCCGACGACCCGCGGTTCGTCCGCTCGCCCGGCCTCACCCTGACCTTCAGCCGCTGCTACACCGAAAGCCAGGGCCGGCTGAGCTGCCTGTCCTGTCACGACCCGCATCGCGTCGCGGAGGCATCGGCCGCGCACCACGACGACCGATGCCTCTCCTGCCACTCGGGCGGTCGCACCGGAGCCGCGTCGGCAAACCCGACGCCCGGAATCGCGATGGCCCGGCCCTGCCCCGTACGGCCCGCGTCCGGGTGCATCGCCTGCCACATGCCGAAGGTCCCGGTGACCGAGCTCCACACAACCCTCACCGACCATTTCATCCGGGTGCACCGCCCGAAGCCGGCGAGGAATCCTTGACCGCGGCCTCCGGCGCCGTGGCCGATCGCCCAGAGCCGGCTTCGTCCCGCTCCGCGGCCGGCGCCGTGACCGGCAGCCCCACGGCTGCTACCGCGAGCGCCGCTCCCAGGCTGACCAGGACGCACGCCAGCAGGCGGGCCACCCAGGTCACGGCGAGCGGCTCGTCCGTCGCCGCCATGGGAAGAACCGCCGCCCCGATGAAGTCATAGGCCAGCGAGCCGAGGGCCGCGCCGATCAGGCCGGAAGTCATCGCCGGTGGAATTCGTCGGTAATGACCCAGCCCGATCGCGAAGGCCAGCCCCGCCCACACACCCAGCATGCCCCACAGCAGGCCGTGCATCCCGAGCGAAATCAGCAGAGCTTGATCGTTATAGATGTCCCGCGCCTCAATAAACCGGAACAGCGTCAACCTGGCAAGTCCTCCGCCCAGCCCGGCCCCGAGGATGGCGCCGAGCACACCGGCGACCGCGGCCCTCGGCGTGGATCGGCGCGCCAGGCCGCCGGCGATTCCCAGGCCCGCGCCGAGGCACAGGCCGAGCACCCCATAGGTCAGGGCCGCGTTCCTGGTCGCGGCCGCGGTTGCGGTCGCCCAGTTGGGCTCCATGATGGTGGAACCCTGAAGTTCCCTGGCAACCTTCTCCGCGGGGACCAGGTCGTGAGTCTTCTCGCCGATCCCGAACGCGACGGCACCGGCGATCAACCCGGAGAAGACAAGGATCCACCGCGCGCGGCCGAACCACGGCCATCCCCCGTGGCTGTCCTGGCGCGACGAAGAAGAGACATCGTCCCGGGCAACGTCCGGCTGGTTCACGCTCACAACTTCATCCCTCCCGCGCCCCCGGCGACTCCGGGACGGCGCCTGGATAGTGAAGACCGTGCCGCGTGACGTCAGGGACGGCAATCGGCGGGGGACGGCATACCCGGGTGGCAGCCCAGGGGATGCGGCCCGAACCCCGGAACCGCGCGGCAACTTCTAACGATGACGGCCTTCCCTCACCCTTCGGCCGCGCCTGAATCCCGGCAGTTTAAGCCGAAAACCGCTGGTGCGGAAGGCGCCACCGCCGGCGCATCGCGTCGCGGGCCCGGTTCGATCGCCGAGCAAGGCGCAGGAAGACTGAAGTGGCACATCGGATACACATGACATCGATTGCGCCATCTCGCATCGATCGAGATTATGGAGGGGCACATCCCTTGTGCTTGCCGCCATCGGGCTTATAATATTCGGAATTCGAGCGGACTCAACGGTCCCGATGCGCGCGTGGACTTACATCCACGTGACGTGAATGGCAAATCCTGTGCGATTCGTTCCGCCCCGGCTCCAGGCATCGGTCTTGCGCTGCCTCTTCAGCAGAGCCGAGCCGAGCCGGTCGATCGGCGTCAGAACGGCCGGGTCCGCCAGCGTTCACCCTGACCTCTTCGATCCCCTGGAGCGCAATCATGACCCAGCCCGTCGGTTCTTTCCCGCAGCGGCGTCGGTTCCTGGCCTCGAGCCTCTCGTTCCTCGGTCTGGCGCTCACACTGGGCTCGGCGGCCGTGATGAGCGGCTGCGGCGACGACAAGAGCGGGGGTCAGCTCGAGAACAAGGGCGACATTACGCAGACCCCCGACGCCCAGGACTCGATGAAGGCCTACATGGAGCAGGGTCAGAAGCGCGGCAATCCCGCGGCCAAGAAGAAATGACCCGCTGACGACGCGTGGAGGCCCTGGCGGTTCCTCGAGCAGGAGAGCCGGGAGGCCAAGGCGGGCCTTCGCGTGATCGCCGACTGCCGATCCCGCCGGATCCCGGCGTGATCCCCGTACGCCGCGAGGCTTGCGGATCGGGCACCCGACCAGTTCGGGGCGGAGGACCGGACCGTCCGCCGTCCAGCATTGGTGCCGAATCGACCCGGCTTCGGCAATTCGTGCTGCACTCTTTTCCGCTCATTCCGTCGTTTCAAGCTCCGAACATGCATCCGTTTATTTTCTCATGCCAGAGGAGTCACGGCCCATGCGCTCTCGTTCGCGACCAGGGTTTACTCTGATCGAGCTTCTCGTCGTTATCGCGATCATCGCCGTCCTGATCGCCCTGCTACTGCCCGCGGTGCAATCCGCTCGCGAGGCCGCCCGCCGGGCCCAGTGCACGAACAATCTGAAGCAGATCGGCCTGGCGATGCACAATTACCACTCGACGTACGACGTCTTCCCCATGGGCGTGTCGGCGTCGAACAACCCCTGGAATTCCGCCAACGGCTGCTCGGCGCTGGTCACCTGGAACGGGTGGAGCGTCCATGCGGCCCTCCTGCCCTACCTCGAGGCGACGCCGGTCTACAACGCCATCAACTTCTCGTTCGACCCGCTGGTCTGCAACAGCCAGAACTTCCAGAACACGGCGTTCCTGACCCTGATCCCCGCGTTCCTCTGCCCGACCGACCCGAATTCGGGCAAGAGGGGCGGCTACATCAACAACTATTGCGGAAGCATGGGGACCACCATCGGCGTGGTGCAGAACTACGGCCAGAACTCGGTCGGCGTCTTCTCGTACCAGCAGCCCAACGGACTGGCCGCCATCACTGACGGCTCGTCCAACACGATCGCGTTTGCCGAGGCCCTCGTGGGCGACGGCGGCCGCAAGGGCTCGCAGGACACCTACGCCGGCAACGGCGTCGCCATCTCCGGCTACTGCTGGAACTACGACGCCGAGGACAACGCCAATTACTACCTCACGGTGGCCCTCCCGAGCTGCAACGCCGGCTGGAACGCGATCCGGACCAGCGGGTCCAACGGCAGCGCGACCCTCGGCGTGAATCGCGGGAATTACTGGGGCTGGGGCGCCGAGGCGATGGTGCTGTTCAACACGATCGTCCCGCCCAACGCCCAGCAGTACGGCTGGAGCTTCTGCCGGAGCGGCTGCAACGGCTGCTGCGGCGGCGGTCCCTGCGGCCTGGCTGACCACGCCGAGATCGCCAACGCCAACAGCGGCCACCCCGGCGGCGCCAACTTCCTGTTCGCCGACGGCAGCGTGCACTTCCTCAAGAGCAGCATCGCCATCAACACCTACTGGGCGCTGGGGACCCGCCTGGACGGCGAGGTCATCGCGTCCGGCTCCTATTGACGCCCGTCCGGCCGTTTCCGGCGATCGCCACCGAACCGATCGCCGAAGACGGCCCCGATCGAGTATCATGATCCTGGACGATCGCCTCGCGGCGGTCGCCAGATCGACAGGGCGAGGATCCCTTGCGGCCGGGCCCCCGGCACGGCCGCGACGGATCGCTCGCCTTTCCGTGTTCGATGGTCGAAGCTCAGGGCCGTCGAGATGCGTCGGCGGCGCGGCGACTGGCGTCCCACATCGGGGATCGCGGCCGGGCGCCGCCTGAGCGATCGGACAATGCGATGCCACCAGGGGAATCTGCACACCCGCACCTGCCACCGGCACCCACCGCGACGCCGGCCGGAGCGTGCCACCCGGGTGCGAAATCTCGGACGGTCCGTGTCCTGGGAGGGCTGCTGCTGACGGCGCTGGGGGTCGCGGCCGTCTCGATGACCCTTTCGTCCTGGTCGCAGGCAGAGATCGGCCGGGTCGAGCGGGAACTCCAGGAGGGCCGGGTCGCCGAGGCCCGCGCCCGGCTGCGACGACTGGATACCCTGCACCTGGGCGGCTCCGAGGCCGCATTCTGGCGCGGGGCCATCCAGCGGGCCGACGGACGCTACGACGAGGCGCTCGCGACGTGGGCGGCGATACCTCCTGATTCGCCGCTTCATCTCGAGGCCGTCCTGAGGCGGGCCCAGCTCGCCCTCGAGCGGGGCCGCTTCGCCGAGGTCGAGGCCGCCCTCGAGCCGGTGGACATCGGCCCGAACCGGGCCCAGAGGGCGGTCCGCGAACGCGCCCTCCAGCACGTCTATTTCTTCACCGGCCGGTCCGACGACCTCAGGCGGCGGAAGCACAAGCAATGGGCCAGCCCGGCCCATGAACCCGAGATCCTGCGAACCCACTGGCAGATCGACGAGCCCAAGGCCGCCCCCCTGCGGACGATCGCCGCCCGGCTGGAGGCGGCGGGCAAGCTGGCGCCGCAGGACGACCGCGTCTGGCTGGGCCAGGCCATGCTGGCCACCCGCACCGCCCGATTCGACGAGGCCGACGAATGGTTCCGCCGCTGCCTCGAGCGACGGCCCGACGACCCGGTGATCTGGCTCGCCCGGCTGGAGTGGGCGATGGCCGCCGACCGCCCCGCCGACGCCTTCGACACGCTCCAGCACGTCCCGAGCGATCGGATCGACGCCGACCGCCGGCTGGAGATCCGCGCCTGGCTCGCCGCCAGGTCGGGAGACGCCCGGGCCGAGGAGGACGCCCTGAATCAGGCTCTCGATCGCGTCCCCGGCGACACGCGTGTCCTCGCCCGCCTCGCCGAGCTCGCCGCGCTCGACGGCCGGAGCGATCGCGTCGCCGAACTCCGCCGCCGCAAGGCCGAGGCCGACCGCGCGGCCGATGCTTATCGCCGGCTCCTCTTCACCCGCGTCCCCGCGGACGGCTTCGACGAGCTGGGACGGCTGGCCGAAGCCCTCGGCCGATGGTTCGAGGCGCGGGGCTGGTGGACTCTGGCGCTTGAGACGGGAGGCTCGTCCGACGCCGCCCGCGCCTCCGCCGGCGCGGCCCTGGAGCGCCTCGATCGGGTCGACCGCCGCCTCGCGGAGCTCGATCGCCGGGATGCCCCCGCCTCCGGCTCGACGCTGGCCGACTCGATGGCCGACCTCGTCCGCGACCGCCGGATCGCCGGCCGCGATCGGGCCGAGGAGCCCGACCGCCGGGTCGTCCCCACCTTCCGGGACGCGGCGGAGTCGGCCGGGCTCCGCCACGTCTACGACTACGACCCGACGCCGCTCTGGCGCATGCCCGAGATGATGGGCGGCGGGGTGGGGCTGATCGACTACGACGGCGACGGCCGGCTCGACGTCTATGCCGTCCAGGGCGGCAAGCTGCCGAACGAGGCCGACCCTCCCGCGGTTCCCCAGCGCGCTCGGCTCTTCCGCAACCGGGGCGACGGCACGTTCGAGGACGTGACGAAGGCCGCCGGACTGCTCGCCTTCCCGGGCGGCTACGGCCACGGGGTGACCGTCGGCGACTACGACAACGACGGCCATCCCGACCTGCTGATCACGCGATGGCGGTCGTACGCCCTCTACCGCAACCGGGGGGACGGCACGTTCGAGGACGCGACGAGGGCCGCCGGCCTCGCCGGCAGCCGAGACTGGCCCACGTCGGCCGCCTTCGCCGACCTCGACGGCGACGGCGACCTCGACCTCTACGTCTGCCACTACTCCACCTGGGACCCGGTGACGTCCAGACCCTGCGTCGACCCCGGCCATCCCGGGAAGTACGTCTCCTGCGGGCCGCTCGAATACGCGGCGACGTCGGATCATGTGTTCCGCAACGACGGCGGCCGATTCGTGGATGTGTCCGAGTCCTCCGGCGTCCGCGCCGCGGATCGCGACGGCCGCGGGCTCGGCGTCGTCGCCGCCCACCTCGACGACGACGACCTCATCGACCTCTTCGTCGCCAACGACCGCACGGCGAACCTGTTCTTCCGCAACCTGGGCGGGCTCCGGTTCGAGGAGACCGCGGCCGAGTCGGGCGTCGCCACCAACGCCGAGGGCCGGTTCCTGGCGGGGATGGGGATCGCCTGCGGCGACCTCGACGGCGACCGGCGGCTCGACCTGGCCGTCACCAACTTCTACGGCGAATCCACCACCTATTACCGCAACCTTGGCTCCGGCCAGTTCGCCGACCAGACCGCGGCGATCGGCCTCGCGGCCCCCAGTCGCTATCTCCTCGGATTCGGCACCACGTTCCTCGACGCCGACAACGACGGCTACCTCGACCTCGCCACCGCCAACGGCCACGTCAACGACCTCCGGCCGAACGTGCCGTTCGCGATGCCGGCGCAGCTCCTGATGGGAGGACCGGCCGGCCGGCTGGTGGATGTGTCCCGCCGGGCGGGCGCGTGCTGGTCGGTCCCTCGCCTGGGGCGCGGGCTGGCCCGCGGCGACATCGACAACGACGGCCGCGTCGACCTGCTCGTCGTCTCCGAGGGCTCGCCCCTGGCGTTCTTCCACAACACCGGGCCGGCCGGACACTTCGTCGTGCTCGAGCTCCGGGGCGACCCGCCGCGCAGCAATCGCGACGCCGTCGGCGCCCGGGTAACTGTCACGGCCGGCGGCCGCGCCCAGTTCGGCGAGCGGTGCGGCGGCGGGAGTTTCCTTTCGGCCGCCGATCCGCGGCTCCATTTCGGCCTGGGTGATTCGGCCCGCGTCGATTCCGTCGAGGTGAAATGGCCGTCGGGCCGGGTCGACCGCTACGCCGATCTCGCGGCCGATACCGGGTACCTCCTGCGCGAGGGGCAGACCCAGGCGTCCGCACTCCGCGGGTGGAATTCCGCGCCCGCTCGATCGTCCGCCGCCCCCAAGTCGAAGTCCCCTGGTCCAACCGCAAGCCCTTCGAGCGATCGGTAAGCTCCCGTCAACCCGCATCAGGAAATACCCGAGTGAACCCATCGCTGATGCCAACCGAGACCCGGCCGCCGGGCAATCCCCCGGCCCCGACGCCGGCCCGGACCCGGCCGCGACTGGCGCTGGGTGTCCTCCTGGCCGTGCTGACGGGGATCGCCCTCTGGCTGTCCGGAGAGCACTGGGTCCAGGCCGAGCTGGGTCGGGTCGAGCGCGACGTCCAGGCCGGCCGGATCGCCTCGGCCCGATCGCGGCTCGCGTGGATCTCGGCGCTGCACCTGGGCGGCGTCGAGGCCCGCTACTGGCGCGGGGCCTGCGAGGAAGCCGAGGGGAAGTTTGACGATGCCATGGCGACCTGGGCGTCGATCCGACCCGGCTCGTCCCGCCACGCCAACGCCTGCATCCGAAGGGCCCGGCTGGCCCTCGAGCAGGGACGCTTCGCCGAGGCGGAGGAGGCCCTCGCGTCGGTCGAGTTCCCCCGCACCAGCCTGGCCTTCGGCATGCGTGAGTCGATCCTCCAGCAGCTCGACCTCTTCACCGGCCGGTTCGAGGATCTCAAGAGACGGATCGAGCTCGAATGGAACGGCGCCGCCAATCCGGCCGAGATCCTGCGCAAGCGCTACCTGGTCGACAACCCGCGCTCGTTCCCGATCGACGCCCTGAGCACCCGCCTCGATCAGGCCGGCCGGCTGGCGCCCGAGGACGACCGGGTCTGGCTGGGCCAGGCCGTGCTCGCCACCCGCACCGCGCACTTCGACCGGGCCGACGGGTGGCTCCGGCGCTGCCTCGAACGGCGGCCCGACGACCCTGTCGTCTGGCGGGCGCGGCTCGACTGGGCGATGGCCGCCGATCGGCTGGGCGAGGCGGTCGCCGCTCTCCGACACATCCCGGTGGACTCGATGAGCCCCGAGGAGCGACTGGCCGCGCGCTCCTGGCTCGCCGGCCGGATCGGCGAAGCCCAGGCCGAGGCCGACGCCCTTACCCGCTGGGTCCGCCGCGTCCCCGGCGAGCTGCGTGCCCTCGCGCGGCTCGTCGCGGTCAAGTCGCGGACCGGACCCGCCGCCGAGGCCGCCGAGCTGCGCCGGAAGAAGGCGGAGCTTGACCGCACAAGCGACGCCTACCGAGGCGCCCTGGCGGACAGCGTCCCGACCGAGCACTACGCCGAGCTGGCCCGCCAGGCCGAGTCGCTCGGACGCTGGTTCGAGGCACGCGGGTGGTGGATGCTGGCCCTGGGCGAATCGGGCGACCAGACGGAGGCGCGATCCGCGCTCGAGCGCCTCGACAAGATCGATCGCGAGCTGGCCGAGTCGGATCGAATCGACCGCGGCTCCGCGTCGAGCACGCTTGCCGACGCGATGGCCGATCTGCTGCCAAAGGGCGTCCAGGAAAAAACGGCCGATAGCGCCGTGGTCGTCGTCCCCACCTTTGAGGACCGCGCTGAGGCGGCCGGACTGCGATTCACCTACGAGAACGACCCCACGCCGCTCTCCCGGCTGCCCGAGTCGATGGGCGGCGGCATTGCGCTGTTTGACTACGACGGCGACGGCTGGCTCGATGTGTACGCCGTCCAGGGCGGCAAGCTGCCCAACCAGTCGCCTCCTCCCCAGGCCCCTCAGGGCGACCGCCTGTTTCGGAACCGTCGCGATGGGACGTTCGAGGACGTGACGAAGGCCGCCGGACTCCTCGCCTTCCCGGGCGGCTACGGCCACGGGGCGACCGTCGGCGACTACGACAACGACGGACACCCCGACATCCTCGTCCTGCGATGGCGGTCGTACGCCCTCTACCGCAACCGGGGCGACGGGACGTTCGAGGACGCGACCGCCCGCGCCGGGCTGGCCGGCAGCCGCGACTGGCCGGCGTCGGCGGTCTTCGTCGACCTCGACGGCGACGGCGACCTCGACCTGTATGTCTGCCACTACGCCGACTGGGACCCGCAGAAGTCTCCGCTCTGCCCGCACCCCAACGATCCCAAGCGGTACACGTACTGCGGCCCGCGCACGTTCGCCTCGACGCCGGATCACGTGTTCCGCAACGACGGCGGCCGGTTCGTGGATGTGTCCGAGTCCTCCGGCGTCCGCGCCGCCGATCGCGACGGCCGCGGGCTCGGCGTCGTCGCCGCCCACCTCGACGACGACGACCTCATCGACCTCTTCGTCGCCAACGACATGTCGGCCAACTTCCTCTTCCGCAACCTGGGCGGGCTCCGGTTCGAGGAGACCGCCGCCGAGGCCGGCGTGGCGACGAGCACATCCGGCGGCTACCTGGCGGGGATGGGGATCGCCTGCGGCGACCTCGACGGCGACCGGCGGCTCGACCTGGCCGTCACCAACTTCTACGGCGAGTCCACCACCTATTACCGCAACCTTGGCTCCGGCCAGTTCGCCGACCAGACCGCGGCGATCGGCCTCGCCGCGCCGACGCGCTACGTCCTGGGATTCGGCATCGCGTTCCTCGACGCCGACAACGACGGCTACCTCGACCTCGCCATCGCCAACGGCCACGTCAACGACCTGCGACCCCTCCTGCCCTTCGCGATGCCGGCGCAGCTCCTGATGGGCGGACCGGCCGGGCGTCTGGTCGACGTGTCCAGCCGCGCCGGCGCATGCTGGTCGATCCCTCGTCTGGGGCGCGGCCTGGCCCGCGGCGACCTCGACAACGACGGCCGCGTCGACCTGCTAATTGTCTCCGAGGGAACTCCGCTGGCGTTCTTCCGCAACCTCGGGCCGGCCGGGCACTTCGTCGTGCTCGAGCTCCGCGGCGACTCGCCGCGCAGCAGTCGCGACGCCGTCGGCGCCCGAGTCACGGTCACGACCGGCGGCCGGACCCGGTACAGCGAGCGCATGGCCGGCAGCAGCTACCTCTCGGCGAACGATCACCGGCTTCATTTCGGGCTGGGAAACGCGACGCGGGTCGACTCGGTTGAGGTGAAATGGCCATCGGGCCGGGTCGACCGCTACACCGATCTCGCGGCCGACACCGGCCATCGCCTCGTCGAGGGAAAGTCGACTGCCGAGCCCCTGCCCGGCTATCGCCCCGCCGCTGCCGATCCCGCCGCGCCCTCGCGATGAACGCGGATGAAATGATCTGTGAAGGACGCGTGGGTCATCGGGATCCGGACCCTCGGCATGTGACAGCCGATGCATCCCTTCTCGGGATTGACGGGGCAGAACGCGGCCTCGGCCTGGGGCTTTCGGGACCGGACGTCTGCTGCTGCCGTTGACTCCTGGGCCTTTGAGCGACTCGCACCGTGGCAGTCGAGGCAGCGGGCCTCGTATCGTGCCTCACGGGTCTCGGCGTCCCGGTGCGGATCGTGGCAGTTCACGCAGCCGAGCGCGTCGTGACTCTCGGTGTAGCAGCGGCTCCAGGTCAGTGTCGTCCCCTGGAACCGCACGGACTCATCGGAGCCCGGGATCATCGGCAGCTCCGGGTCGCGCGGGCTGTGGCACTGGGCGCACAGCTTCACGACCGCCGTGCCCGAGGCGAGCCGGGGGCGGGCGATCGCCGGGTCCTCGGCATGGGCCTTGAGCGCCAGCAGGTGGTTCCCGGCCGGTCCGTGACACCGCTCGCAGCCGATCGCGGCGTCCGCCGCCTCGGGACCGCGTCCGGTGATGATCGAGCGCGCGTCGGTCGTGTGGCAGACGAGACAGCGGCGCACCGCGTCGGCCGTGATCCGCATCCCCTGGTAGAGCTCCGCCTGGCCCGTCCCACGCGGCTGGCCCGAGGTCACGTCCCAGCCCGGCGGATCCGAGTAGCGCGAGAGGCGGAACTCGTACGGCCGGTCGTCCTTATCATGGCCGACGAGCGTCAGCCCCCGGTCTCCCGAGCCGAACGCGTAGTCGACGACCGTCTGGAAAACCCGCTCGCCGACGCGGGTCTGCACCCTCGGGTTCCCCGCGCCTCGGTCGAACGCGTGGGCCACCGCCCGGTCATCCGGATCCGCCACGGGCCGATCCGGCAGGTCCAGCTTTGCAAGCTGGTCCCCGCGGAAGAACGTCCGGGCGTGCCGGCTGTGGTGCTGGGACCGATAGATCGGCTCATGGCATTCGCGACAGCCGGCCTCGCCCACGAACGGCGAGGGCTCGGGCTCGATCGGGTGCTGATCGCGATACCCGCGGGCCGCCGTGGCGATCGGCGAGGGCGTTGCGCGTCCTTCCTGAAGGTCGCACCGCGACAGGAGCCAGCAGGCCTCCGGGTCATCGGCCGCCGGCTTCCCCAGCCGGCCGAGCGCCTCGCGAGCCCGACCGGGTTTTCCGGTACTCAGGAGCATCCGCGCGAGCTGCCTCAACACGCGATCGCGATCCTCGGCCCCGTGCCATTCGTCGGGACGGTCGAGCGCCGCGACGAGGGCCTCGGCCGCGCCGGCCGGGTCGAGCTGCTCGGCGCGGATGCGCCCGAGCATCAGGGCGCCCCGAGCCTCCCAGCCTGGCACCTTCGCCAGCCGCTCCGCCGATCGCGCCGCCTCGTTGAGCAGGTCCAGGCGGAGGAACGTCTGCTCGAGCGCCACGAGGGTCTCGACGTGGTCGTTATCCTTTCCCAGCGCCTGCCTCCAGGCCAGAATCGCGTGCTCCTTGCGGCCCATCCGAAGCGCGGCCTGGCCGCGGAGGAAATAGTCCTCGGCCGTCAGCATCGCATCGGGCAGGCGGAGCTGGATCGCCAGCCCGGCCTGGTCGCGACCCTGCCGAATCAGGGACCGTGCCAGCAATCGCTGGGCCTCGCGGTCGTCGCGGTGCGTCCGTAGCCGGTCCCTCGCGGCCTTCTCGGCGGACGGCCAGTCCTTCGCCTCGTATGCGGCGACGCCGGGAGCGCGGGTGATCCCATTCCCCCCACGATGAAGACGCCGCCACGCCAGCCAGGCCCCGCAGCCGAGCACCAGCAGTACGAGCAGGGCCGCGGCGAGCCGGCGGGCGCCGAACCGGTTGTTCGCCATGTCCGCCCCCGCTCCACCGAAGAATCCAAAGGCCCCTGCCCGCGGGTCGTTCAACTCGTCCCCAGGAACCGACCGCCGTCGACCCGGAAGCACGCGCCCGTGACGAAGCTCGTCGCCTCGAGCAGGTAAACGACGAGCTGATTGACGTCGTCAGGCGTTCCCACGCGATGCAGCGGCGTCTGGTCGACCACCGCCTGACGCTCCTGCTCGCTCAAATCGGGCGGCGGGTCGATCATCGCCGGCTGGATCATTGCCACCGCGATATGAGGCGCCAGCTCGGCGGCCAGCGCCAGCGTCATCGTCGCGAGTCCGCCCTTCGCGACCAGGTACGGCAGATAGTCCCTGTACGGCCGCTCGGTCGCCCAGTCGCCGAAGTTGACGATCCGCCCTCGGATCCCCGCGTCGCCGGATTGGTCGAGCATCGCGCGCGCCGCGGCGACGGCCACGTGGTAGGGAGCGGCCAGGTTCGCGGCGACCATCTCGTCGAAGTCGCGCGGGGCGAGCGATGCGAACGGCGTCCGGCGGTAGGTGCTCGCCATGTTGACGAGCGCATCCAGCCGGCCGAAGCGATCAACGGTCTGGCGGACGGTCGACTCGGCCTGCTCGGGCCGGGCCAGGTCGGCGGCGATCGCCAGTCCCGCGCGACCGCGTTCCTCGACGCCCGCGATGGTCCGCTCGATGGCCGCCCGGCTGGTGTGATAGGTCATCGCCACGTCCCAGCCGCGTGACGCCAAGAGGAGCGCGAGCTCAGCGCCGACCCGCCTGCCGCCGGTGATCAACACGACCTTGCCGGGCCCGGGCATCTCAGAGGCCCTCCCACGGCGTATCGGCCACGCCCGCGCGACGATTGAGCGCACGCCCCAGCACGAACAGCAGGTCGCTCAGCCGGTTGAGGTACGCGATGATCGCGGGAGGTACGTCGCGCCCGGCCTGGTGGGCCAGCGCGACGGCCAGCCGCTCGGCGCGGCGGCAGACGGTGCGAGCCAGGTGGACCTGCGCCGCGGCGGGCGAGCCGCCGGGCAGGATGAACTGGTGCAGCGGCTCGAGCTCGGCCTCGAGCGAGTCGATCGCCGCCTCGAGGCCGTCGACGTGCGCCTTGGCGATCGCGCGGTGGAATCGCCCCTCGGGATTCGGGTCCGCCAGCGCCGAGCCGAGCACGAACAGCTCGGACTGGAGCCGCGCGATCAGCTCGTCGGCGGACTCGTCTGCGTCCGGCAGGGCCGCCCGCGCCACGCCGAGCGCGGCATTCAGCTCGTCGACGGTCCCATAGACCTCGACCCTCAGGTCGTCCTTCGAGACCCGGCCGGCGCCCAGCAATCCGGTGGTGCCGTCGTCCCCCGTCTTCGTGTAGATCCGCACGTCGATCCGATCCTTCCCTTGCCCTGCCGGGTCCGGCCACGGCCATTGGCGAGCGCGACAACAGTCCCTATACTATGCACGACGATCCGGCCCGGCCACCGGAATCGACCCGCACGGACGACGTCCGCCGGGACGCTCGCCCAGAGACCGACATCCCGAATCGCCGGAGCGCCTCAGATGATTGCGACCCTCGGAACCACTCTCACCCTCGCCGCGGCCCTGGTCGCGCAGCACCCGCACGCCGGATCGACGCCCGCGCCGGGCATGCCGGCCGAGGAGGTCGCGCGGCACGAGGCGAAGCATCTGAAGGACATTCGCCAGGTCACCTCGGGCCTGGCCCGCGCGGGCGAGGGCTATTTCAGTCCCGACGGCGGTTCCATCATCTTCCAGGCCGTACCGTACACGCCCCCGGCCATCTTCCACCGGCCCAAACCCGACGAGGACGGCTATCAGATCTATCTCGGCGCGCTGAAATCCGATTCCCCCGCGCGCATGGTGAGCACGGGCCAGGGCCGCTGCACCTGCCCGTTCTTCCACCCGAACGGCCGCTCGATCCTCTTTGCCTCGACGCATCTGAACCCCAGCACCGAGACCGAGCCGCCGAGGGGTCCCGCCTACAGCCGGACCGCGCGCTACCGCTGGGAGTTCCCCGAGTCGATGGACATCTTCGCGGCCGACCTCGACGGCAAGAATCTCGTCCGCCTGACGGACACGCCCGGCTACGACGCCGAGGGGAGCTACTCGGCCGACGGCACGAAGATCGTCTTCACCTCGTTCCGCGACGGCGACGGCGAGATCTACATCATGGACGCCGACGGCAAGAACCCGCGCCGGATCACCCATGCGAAGGGATACGACGGCGGCCCCTTTTTCTCGCCCGACGGCAAGCGGATCATCTACCGTAGCGACCGCAAGGGAAACGACCTGCTCCAGATCTACATCAACAACACCGAGGGCACGGCCGAGCGGGCACTGACGGACAACGAATTCGTCAACTGGGGCCCGTACTGGCATCCCGACGGCCGCCACATCATCTACGCCACCAGCCGCCACGGCCATTCCAATTATGAGCTCTACCTGATGGACGTCGACAGCGGCAAGGAGGAGCGGATCACCTACCACGAGGGCTTCGACGGCCTCCCGGTCTTCAGCCCCGACGGCAAGCGGCTGATGTGGACCTCGAGCGGACGCACCGCCGACCGCAAGAGCCAGCTCTTCATCGCCGACTTCACGCTCGAGCCCGCGCCGGCGGCCCCGCACGCGGCCGCACGCTGAAATCCCAGATTCCACTCACGACACGGACCGTTTCCTCTTCTGTTACCGACTGGAGAAACCCCACCCATGGGCCCGAAGGATGTCATCCGCAACACCCTGGACACGAGCGACTTTTTCATCAAGAGCTACATCAACGACCTCACCGACGACGAGATCAAGCTGACGCCGGTCGAGGGGATGAACCCGATCGCCATGCAAATGGGCCACCTGATCGCCGTCGAGCACAGTATTAACGAGCTGGTCGAGCCCGGCTCGGCCCCGGCCCTGCCGACCGGGTTCGCCGAGGCCCACGACCTGAAGAAGCCCGAGGGCACCTCGGGCTTTCGGAGCAAGGACGAGTACGTCAAGCTCTGGGACGAACAGCGCGCCGCGACCAAGGCCGTCCTCGACCGGCTGAGCGACGCCGACCTCGCCGACAACCGGGGCGGCAAGCTTCCGCCCTGGGCACCGACCGTCGGCGTCGCCCTGAACATGGCCGGGATGCACGCGCTGAATCACTCGGGCCAGTTCGTGGCCGTGCGGCGGAAGCTGAACAAGCCGATCACTGTATAGAGCGAATTGCCGTGGCGTGGCGCACAGGCGAGAGATGGGGGTTCGAGCCTGTCCCGGAAGCCCACGAAGTGGGCGTCAGGACGTAGCCGGGGGGCGTGAGCCCCCCGGAACGCCAGGCGAATCCTCATCTCCGCGCCATCGTGTCGCCCACCCGGCCGCGACCCCGCGTCGCGGGGTCGCGGCCGGGTGGGTCCGTCGAGGGAATTCGGTGGGTGGCGCTGCGGTCCGATCCCGGGGGGCTCACGCCCCCCGGCTACGTCCGACCGCCCCCTGACGGGGGCTGGAAGCCCTGCCGGCACAGACTCCTACCAGCCCGGCTCCTCCGTGAGCCACCCATCTGCAACGCGCTCGAACCCCGAAGGTCGGCACAAGGTCGCGCCGGCAATCCATCACCAGGCGGGGCCCGGCCCCTACTCAAGCCCCCGGCATAGGCGCTCGAGTCGCGGCAGCCTCGGGTCAAACCCCGACCGGCGCAACGCTCGCAGGTGCCCGGCCAGCATCCGGAGTGCATCGGGCGTCTCGACCAGGTACCACGGCGGCAGAACCGCCAGCGACAGGCCGGTCTCGGCCAGGCGGTCCATTAGCCGCATCAGGGCATCGGGGCGATCCCAGTCCAACCCATCGAGTACCGGCGGCAATTCGCCCCGCGCCCCGATCAGGTAGGCGCGCCCGTCGGTCGAGGGCCCGATCACCAGGTCCTTGCTCTCCAGGCAGACGAACGCCCCGACGACGACCGCCGGGTCGAGCGTCGGCGCGGGCCCGACGATCGCCACGACCCGCCGCGCCTCCTCCAGCTCACCCGCCAGGAACTCCTGGATCTGCCGGCCGCGGCCGCCCTCCGACCTCGGCTGGAGTGCGAACGACTCGGGCGCCCGCTCGTCGAACCACGGGCCGGCCTCGCTCGGGTCGAATACCAGCACACGCCGGCCGCCAGGCTCGAGCGTGGCGGGATCGTTCCACAGGTCCATCGTGTCGAGCAAAATGGCCTCGCTGATCTCCGCGGCGCGCGCCAGGCCCCACTCCGCGGCCATCGGCGAACCCGCATCCTCGGGATCGGGCTGATCCACGAAGATCCCCAGGACGCCATCCTCCGGCAGCGACCAGGCCATGTCAGGACTCCCCACCGGCACGATCCGCCGAGCCGGAACAATCCCGCACCTCCGCGGTTAGCAGCCGATCCAGCAGTGCCGGATTCACCTTCCCGCGGAAGCGGACCTTGCCGCCCAGCAGCACGACAGGGATCTCTGTGCCATACCGCGCGGCCAGCTCGGGGTCGCAGTCGACGTCGACCTCCTCGATGGCGTAGTCCCACCGCGCCCGGTGCTCCTGGAGCAATTCGAGCGCCTTGTGGCAGCAACAGCAACCGGCGCGGGTGTAGACGGTGAAGGTCAAGTGAGCCGCGCGGGGCTTTCGCGACAGGAAGCGTTTGAGCAGAGTCGTCATGATCGATCGCCTCGTGGTTTGCTCCAGTCCATCAGCATTCGGGCAAGCTAAAATCGTGGTCGTAGAATTCCAGCCGCCCGCATTTCTGGCACCGATAGAGGTCCAGCGGCCTGATCGACTCGCCCAGGTCGGCCAGCTCGCCCAGGAAGAAATGCCAACCCCTGGTCGCGCCGCCGACTCGGACGGGGAGTTGCCCCAGGCCGCGAAGCTCGATCTTGCAGAAGGGGCAGCAGGGTGTCTCGTGAGCGTCCACAGGCGTCATCTCCATCTTCGGAAACCCGCGTCATCGACCCATCCGACGGCCTCCATCATAGCCGGTCCCATCGCCGAGGCGTCAGGCCCCAGTTCAACCCATGCGACGACCGGACCGGTTCGTCGGACCACCCCCTCTACGGTTTTTGCCGTTGACGGCTACGGCAAAACCCGTATCATCCCGCGTGTCATGCGGCAGAATGCACCCCGACCGGGGCAAGGAGGACCCTCAACGATGGCACGACCTCGTCATGAACAACCGACGCCCGCCGAGCTCGAGGTCCTGAAGATCCTGTGGGAGCGACAGGGCCCTTCGAGCGTCCGCGACGTCCTCGAGTCGGTGAACCTCCAGGCCGATCCGCCACGTGCGTATACCTCGGTCATGAGCCTGCTGAACGTCATGACCGACAAGGGCCTGCTGCGCCGCTCTCCGCAGGGCCGGGCGTTCGTGTATGAGCCGGTCGCGCCGCGCGAGCAGACCCTCCGGTCGCTCCTGGGCGAGACCCTGAAGCGCGTCTACGACGGCTCCGCCAGCCTGCTCGTGGCTCATCTGCTCGACCAGTCGCGACCATCGGCCGACGAGCTCGACAAGATCCGATCGCTGCTCGACGCCTACCAGTCGCGCCCGGCCGGCGACGATGAGAAAGGAGGCGTGCCATGCCGACGCTCGCCTCGTCGTTGATCGAGGGACCGGCCGGGCAAGGGGTCTGGATCATGCTCCTGCACGCGGTCTGGCTCGGACTGCTCGCCGCCGCGACGGTCGCGCTAACGTTCCGGGTCGGCGTGCGGCTGTCGCACCGGGCGCGGTACGCGATCCTCGCCGTCGCGATGATCGTCGTCGCCGCGGGGCCTGTTTCCCTTGTGGGCTGGAGTGCCGCCTTGCCATCGCGGGCAGTGGAGAAGGCTGCTCCCGCCTCGACCGAGCTGATCGTGCAGGTCGGGCCGGCATCGCCAGAGCCGGAGCCGGAGAGGCGAACCACGACGGCCGGCCCGCCGGCGTCCCGGCAAGCCCCTCGCTCGAACGCGACGCTCGCCCTGGCTCGCCTGATCGCCGCGGTTGAACGGGCGCGAACGCCGCTCCTGTCGGTCTGGTCGATCGTTGTCCTGGCGCTGGCCGCCGTCCTGATTCTCGGCATGCGGAGCCTGGCAAGTCTCCGGCGCGAGGGAGAGCTCGCCCCACACTCGATCCGCGATCGCGTCGACCGGCTGGCACTCCCCCTCGGCATTGCCAGGGCACCGACGGTCCTGATCCATCCCCGCCTGGTCGAGCCGTTCCTCTGCGGGATCTTCCGCCCGGCCATCCTGCTGCCGGCTCGCTGGTCGCATGACGCCCCGACCGCGTCGCTCGACGCGATCCTGGCTCATGAGCTTGCCCACGCCGTCCGCCGCGATCAACTCGTCAACGTCCTCCAGCGCCTGCTGGAGATCGCCCTGTTCTTCCACCCCGCGGTGCACTGGCTATCGCGTTCGCTTCGCCGCGAGCGCGAGCACCTCGCCGACGCGATGGCGGTCCGCTTCACCGGCGACCCGCTCGCTCTGGCCGAGTCCCTGCAATCGATCGCACGTCTCCGCCTCGAGTCCCCTCGCATCGCCGCGGCCGCCGGCGCGTCGCTGGGCGGCCCGTCCACGTCCCTGCTGCCCCGTATCCAGGAGCTGATCGGCATGACGCCCTCACGTCCCCGCCTCGCCCTCTGGCCGTTCGCCGCACTGCCGGCCGCCGGCCTGTTCGCTCTCGTCGCCCTCTCGGCCGGATTCGCCGACGATCGCCCCGCCGCGTCGTCTCGCGTCGAGACCTCTCGCAGGGAGTCCACCGGACCGGCCGCGAAATCGTCGACCGACCGGCCCATGATCAGGTACGAGGTCCGGTTCATCACCGGCCCCGCCGAGCCCTGGCGGATGCTCATGCTCCCGCGGTTGAAGCCGTTGAAGCTGGACGCCGACCTCGCGGCCCTTCGAACCAAATACCCCGGGCTGCCGGACGACCAGATCAAGGCGATGGCAGCGGACTCCGACCTTAACGCCTGGCTGCTGGACGAGAAGGCCGTGATTGACCTGCTCACCAGGGCCCAGCAGGACACCCGCACGAACTGCCTCCAGGCACCGAAGGTCACGGCCGACGACGGGGCCCGCGCCACGATCAGCAACCGCGGGAAGCACCACTACGTCGCCGGCATCGACAGGCCCGAGAATGGCAAGGTCGGCTTCGTTCCGGTCGTGAAAAACGTGATGGAAGGGATCACCCTCGACCTGACCGGCAAGCGCCTCCCGCACGCGACCCGGCTGACCGTCGGCCTCGACGCCACGCGGCTCCTCGGCTTCCACACGATGCACCAGTACCATCGAATCGGCGAGCAGATCCAGGCGCCCCAGTACCAGATCCCCACAACTGCGAAAACTCGAGGTTCGTTCGACTGCACACTCGCCGAGGGCACCTACCTGCTCGTCAGTCTGGGCGTGCACGACGAGGCCCGGCCGATCCGGGGCGCCGCGTCGCTGGCCAACGGCGTATTGGGTGCGGCCGGCCTGCCGACAGTCCAGAACGAGCCCGAGACCATCGAGTGGCTGGTGCTGATCCGGGCCGAGCCCATGGACGGCACCGAGAAGCCGCGCCCCACGGTCCAGGTGTCGAACAACTAGCGTTTGCCCTGAAGGCTCCCCTCGCGGATGGCATATTGCCCGCCGCTGTCGCGGGCGATCCGCCGTAGGTGGTCGCCTCCCTCGCCGCCCGACATGTCCACGCAGTGGATCGGAATTCGCCGCGTGTTGGTATGCGCGACGGCCTCGACCGTGCCATCGGGCAGGGCGCCGTCGGAGAGCAGGAATATGGCCTCCGGGCGCAGACTGAGCGCCTGCCGCAACGCGGCGCGGGGATCGGTGCCCCCGTCCGGCTCGACGATCCGGAGCCAGGTCAAAAGCTGGCCCTTGCCCTGGGTGTCAGCCGGCCGGGGCTTCGGTCCGCCGGGCATGGGCATCGACTCCTCGTTGAAGAAGATGACCTCGAACTGCTGCGGCGGCCTGAGCGCCAGCACGCTCCGTCGCACCTCCATCGTGGCGCGAGCAAACCGGTCCTCGTCGATCATGCTCTCGGAGCAGTCGATGACATACACGAAGAACCGCCCCTGGGCGCGCAGGCCGAAGAATGAAGTCTGCCGCCAGGGCGGGACGTCGCGCCAGTCCGTCGTCTCGGTACTGTACCGATCAACAGGTCCCTGGGACAAGCCGGGCATCTCCAGGAACGGGCTGCGGGCCTTCTGCATCTCCGACCGGCTCAGGACGTGCGGGCCACCCCCGAGCTTGCGGGCGGCCGGCTTCGCGGCCGTCGCCGGCTTTGAGGTGGGGTTTGCCCTGTCCTTCGCATCGCGGTCCTTCGATGCCTCGGGCGCCGCGGCCGTTCCGCCCCGCTCGTCGGGTTTCCCGCCGTCTGCCTTCCGTGCCGTCGGAGATGCCGGGGCGGGCACCCCGTCCTTCGACCCGTCAGCCGAACCTTTCGGGTCCGCCTGCCAGCCAAGAGTACAAGCCAGGATCAGCCCGTGCAGACACGTCATGGCCATCCTCCGCCGGACAGAAGAACCCGGCCCCTCGAGATCGGACAAGCGGCTTCAAGCGTATCGCGCCACCCGGACAACGGCAACCGACCCATTCACACGCCGGCGGTCCGGCCGCCGCGAATTCCCCGCGGTATCTTCCGCACACGAGAGGAATCGGCTAGGATATCTCGGACAAATGACCGCATCGGGTCGTGCAAACTCTGCCCCGATCCCAAGGCTACGGAGAAAACCATGGCCGAACCATCGCGCGACACCAAGCCCAAGACCTCGAAGGCCGAGGCCGACAAGAAGCAGCCCGAGACGGTCCTGCTCACGGCCGAGGAGCTGAAGGCCATCTCCGGCGGCAACATGGGCGGTACCGGCAGCCCCTCGCCGAATCCCAAGATCACGACGACGACCACCAGCTAACGCTCGCTCGCCCCAGGGTGGTCGCCCGCTCCGCTCCGGCGCCGCCGTCAACGCCCCACCGGGAAGTCCGGCCGTAGCCTGTCTGCGCGCCGGCCGGTTTCCCCCCGCCGGCCATAACCATTCGCCCAGTCCACCAATCCTACGATTCCGCCACATTCCCATCTCTCCGCGCGGAACAGCGGTTAAACTGAATCAGGCGCTCCGCGACGCGCGAGACCGCCGGAGATGCTCCCGGCGAGCACCGAGCGTCGCGTCCGGGGCTCGGGGGTGCGCCCGATCGCAGGGGGCCAGGACGTGCCCTCATCCACGGCGGACCGGCCGGTGGTCGCAACCCGAGCGAAAACGAATCCGACGCAGTTCCACCCGGGACCCGGCCTATGAGCGTGGGCACCGAACAGCAAGCGTCTGCGGCCACCGGACCCAGCCGCGCCGCCTTCGACCAGCTCGATACGCTCGTCCAGGTGACGACCATCCGGTCGTGGATCTACCTGTCCGTGCTCTTCTCGATCGGCATCGGAGCCGTCGTCTTCGCCTTCCTCTACCAGGTGCCGACGAAGGTCAACGGCGACGGCATCCTGCTGATCGAGCGCGACCGCCTGCTCCTCGTCCGGGCCCGGGCGACCGGCCGGCTCGCCGCGCTGGGCGTCCGGGCCGGCGATCGGGTCGAGCCCGGCCAGATCGTCGGCCGGGTCGCGCAGGAGGAGCTGGAGGACCTGATCCGCCAGGATGGCGCGCGGCTCGCCGACCTCCGCCGCCAGGATGCCGAGCTGTTCCGGTTTGAGGAGACCGAGCGCGCCAGCAAGGACGCGGCGATCGCCCGCCTGAATCAGGCCGTCGTCCGCGCCCGGGCCGACAGCCGCGAAAAACTCGATCTGGCCGACCGTCTTGTCGACAGCGCCAACCGCCTCCGCATGAAGAAATACCTCGGCGACCTCGATCTGCTCGAATCCCGCGAAAAGCTCTACGACGTCCGCGACGCCCTCAACAAGGCCGAGTCGCGCCTCGCCGAGCTGGAGCTCGATCGCGTCACGGCCAGGAATGCCCGCGAGCGAGCGCGGCTCGAGCGGCGGCTCAGGATCGACGAGCTGGAGCTGAAGCTCAGGCTCAATCGCGAGAAGCTCGATCGCACCTCGCGCGTCGTCAGCCCGGCCGGCGGCCGGGTCGCGCAGGTGCTCTCGGCGATCGGCGGCCTGCTCCATGAGGGCGCGCCGGTCGTGCTGCTCCACGCGCCGAAATCCGAGCCAGGTGCCGACGACGTCGGCCTTAATTACGACACGATCGTCTTCGTCTCCGCCGGCGAGGGGAAGCGGATCAACCTGGGCAACCCCGTCCAGATCGTCCCCGCCACCGTGAAACGCGAGGAGCACGGCTACATCCGCGGCCGGGTCGTCTCGATCGCCGAGCTGCCGGCCACCAAGCTCGCCATGGAGGCCGCGCTCGAGCATCCCGAGCTGGTCGAGGCCTTCCTCAAGCGCTATGCCCCCGGCGTTGTCCTGCGGGTGCAGGTGAAGCTCGAGGAGGATCCGGCCGCGGCCGACGACCGGCGGCGCGGCCGTTCCGATCGCGTCAACCCGTTCCGCTGGTCGTCGTGGTCGGGGCCGGCGCAACCGCTCAAGACCGGCACGATCTGCCAGGCGTCGATCATCGTCGAGCGACGCCCGCTGATCCGCCTGATCCTCCCCTGGACCCGGCGGCTCGTCGGCGCCGATTACTGATGGGATGGTAGCGAATCGTAGAGCGGATGACCCGTCCTTCCTGTCTCGTCCGAACGTCCCGCGGACACCCGGCATGGCCAACGACGACTCCCGGAGGTATCGACCGGTCAAGACGCCGACCGTCCTCCAGATGGAGGCCGCCGAGTGCGGCGCCGCCGCGCTGGGGATCATCCTCGAGTACCACGGCCGCTACATCCCGCTCGAGCGGT
>DAIDHB010000426.1 GCA_027452145.1 Planctomycetales bacterium | reverse complement strand
TGGGCTTCCGGCACCGACTCGAACCTCCATCTCTCGCCCGTGCGCCATGCAACCGCAATGCGCTCTAGAACCCGCGCGGGATATAGTCGAGCAGGACCAGGACGAGCAGGATCGCCAGGATCAGGCCCAGCCCGCCGCTGGGCCCGTAGCCCCAGTTCCGCGAATACGGCCAGGTCGGCAAGCCGCCGACGAGCAGCAGCACGATGATGATCAGGAGCAAGAGCCCCATCGGAATCGCCCTCCGACTTATCAGGTCGAGGATCGGATATCTCAAGCCAAAGAGACACATCCAAACAGCTTGAGCCTCAGGCATATTGCATGCCGATCCATCGGAATCGTGCCGGCGATTGGGGCGGCCGCCGATTGGGATTCAGGGGATCCGTGCGGTGACGGTGCGGACCTGGCCGTCGGCCGCGGAGCGGACGCTCATCGCGAGCTCGCCATTGGCGGGAGTCGCCGCGATGATCCAGGGCAGGTTGCCCACGTCCTGCGTCAGGTAGCCGTTCGCGGACAGGATGACGTCCCCGGTCCTCAGACCGGCCTGCTCGGCCGCCGAACCCGGCTCGACGGAGACGACCTGGATGGCGTTTGCGGTGCCGTCGAACACCGGCTGCTGCTGGATGCCCAGGTATCGCCCCGGGGTCGGAGCGATGTTGGTCGTCGCCGGGGGGGCATACACCGGAGCCGTGCCATCCACGACGTACGAGCCCGCGCCGTAACCATAGGGATACGAATAGGTCCCTCCGTAGGAGCCGTACCCGTACCCTCCCGGATAGTACCCGTAGCCGTATCCGGAACCGTAGCCGCCGAAATACCACGGGTAGAATCCGCCGAATCCGCCGAGGCCGCCGTAGTAGCCCGGATATCCGCCGTGGTGGTAGTACTCGCCGTGGTGGTAGTACCCGCCGTGGTGGTCGCCGCCGGAATAGCCGCCGTGATGGCCGCCGCCGGAGTAGTGTCCTCCGGCATGTCCCCCGCTGTGTCCGCCCCCGCTGTGTCCACCCCCGCCGTGTCCGCCTCCGCCTCCGCCTCCGTGGGCGAAGGCCGAGGGACTCAGTAATGCCCAGCATGCCAGGGCCAGCCCGGTCGATGCCAGGCCGGCGACTTGCCTCGATCGAGAAGACATCCCCGCTCTCCTTTCCTCGACTGCACCCACCAGACGTCGGAAGGGCAGGCCCCGGCCGGGAGACCTCGTCGGAGCCTCGCGGGCTCCGGCACTCTCAATACGACGGTCGGAGCCGCCCGGGTTCAATCGGCGGCGTTGCTTTTCCTCAACGCGATCGCCGGAATCGGGGGAATCGTCGCGGCGAGGGGCCCCGGCGCGGCGGTCTCCGTCCGGCGGCCGGTGGGTCCGCCCCCTGGAATCGGGGTGGGCCTGTTCCGACTTTGCCGAACAATCGGTGTCGGGGCGTCATGACGTCCGCGGGCTCGGCCTTGACATCGACCGGAACGGCACCAGGATTGCAGTAGGGTCTGCATATCCTACCGGACCGGCGTGCACGGCGCGACCGGGCCGGCGCACCGGGCCGCGCCGCGGGACCGGTCGTCCGGGCCGATTGCGAAGAGGCTGGCCGGAACCAGTCCCCTCGCGACTCGATCGGAATCTGCCGTGACGACCACCACACTCCCGCCCATCTCACTTTGCGACCGATCGAACGGCTGGAACCGGGTTCGCATCCGGGGCCGGCATTTCGTCGATGAGCGCGGGCGGGTGGTGATCCTCCGCGGCGTGAACCTCTCGGGGGATTCGAAGGTCCCGCCGTTCACGCCATGCAACGGCCCCGAGGACCTCGACGCGTTGAAGGATCTGGGCTTCAACGTCATCCGTTTGGTCTTCGTCTGGGAGGCTTATGAGCCGTCGCCGGGCGAGTATCGGGAGAGTTATCTCGACGACCTGAGGGCCGTCATTGCGTCGGCGTGGGAGCGAGGGATCGCCACGATCATCGACATCCACCAGGATGGTTTCTCGCGCTATGCCTCCCGCGGCGCGGGCTCGGGTTTTCCCCGATGGGCCGTGTCGTCGCGGTGCCGGCCCTATGAGCCCGACAATGGGCTGGGCTCGAGGAACTGGCCGTTCCGGATGATCACCGACCCGATGATGCACCGCTCGTTCGCCGACTTCTTCGCCGACCGCGACGGGGTGCGTACCCGCTATCTCGAGATGGTCGGCCGGGCGGCGTCGGCGTTTGCGATGGTTCCGGGTCTGATCGGGTATGACCTGCTCAACGAGCCGTGGGGCGACGAGCGCTCGCAGATCGCGCCGCTGTACCGCGACGAGGCCGATGCCATCCGGAGGTTCGACCCAGAGGCACTCCTGTTCGTCCAGGGGCACATCGCGACCAACTGCGGCTTCCGCACCCGGCTGCCGCGGCCCGAGTTCGGCCCGTCAGCCTACGCGCCGCACTATTACTGTCCGATCACCTACGCGATCGGCCGGTGGCACGGCACACACCTGACTCTGGGCCGGGCGTTCTCGGGGATGGCCGAGACGGCCAGGCGGTGGGAGACGCCGTTGTTCGTCGGCGAGTTCGGCATCGGGGCCGAGATCCCCGGTGCCGGCGAGTACGTCCGCGCGTTCTACGACCGCCTCGACTCGGCGCTCGCCTCGGGCGCGCAGTGGAACTATACCCCGCGGTGGAACGCCGACCTCCGCGACGGATGGAATGGCGAGGACTTCAGCATCCTCGAGCCGTCGGGCTCGCTCCGGTCGAACTTCCGCCCTCGCCCCTACCCTCGCGCGACGGCCGGGATGCCGCTACGGTTCCGCTACGACGAGCACACCAGTACCGGGCTCACCCCCCGGATCGAGTTCGAGTGGGATCACGATCCCTCGTGCGGCGAGACCGAACTCTTCGTTCCCTCGTCGGTGTTTCCCCGGGGCACGGGAGTCGAGCTGGGCGGCCCGGGCGCCGCGTGCGTCCACGACCCCGAGCGCCAGGTCATCGTCTGCCGCTCGCAACGCGCCGGCGCGCTCCGGCTACGCGTCGTCGCCCCGTCGCACGTCATCCCACTGTCCGCCGCCGACCCTCGGCGGATCTCGGTTGACACACGCGTACGCGTGTGTTAGCCTTTGGTCTCGCGGCGGGACGACGGGTCCGGCCGGGAGGCCAGGATCTCCGAGGTCGAGGCGCGACACGCCATGGAACGCGATCGGCTGGGCCGGCGCAGGGGGCCGGAGCAGGAGCGAGGGCTGCGTCCCTTGCATCCGCGGCTGCCCGAGGAATGGATCAGCAAGGTCCTTCGGGTGGCGATGTCGGAGGCCGACTGGGATCGGTTCGAGGCCCTGGCCGGGGCCTGTGCGCCGGTCGCTCCGTCCCAGGCGCGGGCCAATGGGCTGGTGATTTCGAGCCTGCTCAACTCCGCGCAGGTCCCTCGGACCGAGCCCCGGCCGCTCGACTGGATGGACTGGGAGCGGCGCAAGGCGCTCCGGTTGTTGCGGAAGAGCTCCTGAGGCCGATCTCCGAGAGCGAGTACTCGAATCGGACGGCCACGAATCGGCACGGCGACGAAGGATCGCCGGCCTTGAATGCGACAACATCATCTCGACGAGGGGCGCTGCGACGGCACGCATGGGCGTTCCTGCCAGGCTCGCCGGGGTGGATGATTCCTGTGCAACGGCGCCCGTTCATTGTTTTCATTGTTTCTGGAGACCTTGAACATGACGACCGCCGTTACGTCCAGGCCCGCCACCCGCGATTACCATGTCGCCGACATCGGGCTGGCCTCCTGGGGCCGCCGCGAGATCGCGATCGCCGAGACCGAGATGCCCGGCCTGATGGCCATCCGCGAGGAGTACGCCGCCCGCCAGCCTCTCAAGGGCGCGCGGATCACCGGTTCGCTCCACATGACCATCCAGACCGCCGTCCTGATCGAGACGCTCAAGGCCCTGGGCGCCGAGGTGCGCTGGGCCTCTTGCAACATCTTCTCCACTCAGGATCACGCCGCCGCCGCGATCGCCGCGGCCGGGATTCCCGTGTTCGCCTACAAGGGCGAGTCGCTCGCCGAGTACTGGGAATACACCCACAAGATCTTCGAGTGGGCCGACGGCGGCCACTCGAACATGATCCTCGACGACGGCGGTGACGCGACCCTGCTGCTGCACCTCGGCGCCCGAGCCGAGCAGGACATCCACGTCCTCGACAAGCCGACGAGCGAGGAGGAGCGCGTTCTCTACGCCGCCATCAAGAAGCGCATCGCCGCGCAGCCGGGCTGGTACGCGAAGAACCTCGCCGCCATCAAGGGCGTCACCGAGGAGACCACCACCGGCGTCCACCGCCTCTACCAGATGCACAAGCGCGGCGAGCTGAAGTTCCCCGCCATCAACGTCAACGACTCGGTCACGAAGTCCAAGTTCGACAACCTGTACGGCTGCCGCGAGTCGCTGGTCGACGGCATCAAGCGCGCCACCGACGTGATGATCGCCGGCAAGATCGCGCTGGTCTGCGGCTACGGCGACGTGGGCAAGGGTTCGGCCCAGGCCCTCCGTGCCCTCTCGGCCCAGGTGTGGGTCACCGAGGTCGACCCGATCTGCGCCCTCCAGGCCGCCATGGAAGGGTATCGCGTCGTCACGATGGAGTACGCCTGCGACAAGGCCGATATCTTCGTGACGGCCACGGGCAACTACAAGGTCATCAACCACTCGCACATGGCCAGGATGAAGGATCAGGCCATCGTGTGCAACATCGGCCACTTCGACAACGAGATCGACGTGGCGTCGCTGGAAGACTACCGCTGGGAGGAGATCAAGCCGCAGGTCGATCACGTCATCTTCCCCGACGGCAAGCGGATCATCCTGCTGGCCAAGGGGCGGCTGGTCAACCTGGGCTGCGCGACGGGGCATCCGTCGTACGTGATGAGCTCCTCATTCGCCAACCAGGTGCTGGCCCAGATCGAGCTGTGGCAGCACAACGACAAGTACCCGGTCGGCGTCTACATCCTGCCGAAGAAGCTGGACGAGCACGTGGCCCGCTTGCAGCTCAGGAAACTGAACGTCGAGCTGACCACGCTGACCCCCGAACAGGCCGCCTACATCCACGTCCCGGTGGAAGGCCCGTTCAAGTCCGACCACTACCGCTATTGATCGGCCGGACGATCTGACCCGACCTGGCGGGCCGCGGGGAGCGTTGCAGTCGCTCCCCGCGGCCCCTGGTTCACCGACGTGGAACTCACGAGAGATCGGAGCCCCGCATTGGCAACCGTGGCGACTATCCGCCCCCCGACGATCGGGGATGTTCTGGATCTGTCGCTGGCCGAGGCCGGACGGAAGCGCGTGGAGTGGGCCGAGCGCGACATGCCCGTCCTGCGGGCGATCCGCGAGCGCTTCGCCCGGGAGAAGCCGCTGGCCGGTATGCGGATGTCCGCCTGCCTGCACATCACGGCAGAGACGGCCAACCTGGCGCGGACGCTCAGGGCCGGCGGCGCCGATCTGCTGCTCTGCGCGTCGAATCCGCTGTCGACCCAGGACGACGTCGCCGCCACCCTCGTGAAGGACTTCGGCATCCCGGTCTTCGCGATCAAGGGCGAGGACGAGGACACCTACTACCGCCATATCGCGGCGGCACTTCGACACCGGCCGAACGTGACGATGGACGACGGCGCCGACCTGGTCAGCGCGCTCATCTTCATCGCGCTGGACCGGCTCGACGACGTGCATCCCGAGGTCCGCGAGTGGGCCGCCGGGCTCTCTCCGGCCGAGCGCCAGGCGCTGGTCGGTGATGTCGTGGCCAGCATGGAGGAGACGACCACCGGCGTAATCCGGCTCCGCGCGATGGAGAAGGACGGCGTGCTTCGCCTGCCGGTGATCGCGGTCAACGACGCGCAGACGAAGCACTTTTTCGACAATCGCTACGGCACCGGCCAGAGCACGATCGACGGCATCATCCGGGCGACGGACGCGCTGCTCGCCGGCCGGCAGGTTGTGGTCTGCGGCTACGGTTGGTGCGGCAAGGGCGTCGCGCTGCGGGCGCGCGGGATGGGCGCGCATGTCATCGTCACCGAGGTCGATCCGATCCGGGCCCTCGAGGCTGCCATGGACGGCCTCCAGGTCAAGCCGATCGCCGAGGCCGCCCCGCTCGGCGACCTCTTCATCACGGTCACCGGAAACATCCACGTGATCCGCGGCGAGCACTTCGCTGCCATGAAGGACGGGGCCATGGTCTGCAACTCGGGGCACTTCAACGTCGAGCTGGCGCTGGATGACCTGGCCCGGATGGCGAAGACGTGCAACGAGGGCGTCCGCGAATTCGTCGATGAGTACGTCCTCGAGAACGGCCGCCGCCTGTATGTCCTCGGCGAGGGCCGGCTGATCAATCTGGCCGCCGCCCACGGGCATCCTGCCAGCGTAATGGACATGTCCTTCGCGGCGCAGGCCCTGGCCACCGAGTGGTCGATCAAGAACAGGGACAAGCTCGACAACAGGGTCCACGACGTTCCGAAAGAGGTCGACGAGTTCGTCGCCTCGCTCAAGCTCCAGACGATGGGGATCTCGATCGATACCCTCACCGAGGAGCAGAAGAATTACCTGGAAAGCTGGGAGATGGGGACCTGAGTCTTTGTGAGTGGTCAGTGGTCAGTGAAGGGATTTGTGAGTGGTCAGTGGTCAGTGGTCAGTGGTCAGTGAAGAGAGACGAATCGCAGGTTTTCTCTTCACCGAATACTGATGACCGACTCCCGGCTGCTGTTCCTGTCTTCACGGACCACCGACCACCAATCACTGACCACTGACCACTGACCACTGACCACTGACCACTGACCACTGACCACTGACCACTGACCACTGACCACTGACCACTGACCACT
>DAIDHB010000425.1 GCA_027452145.1 Planctomycetales bacterium | reverse complement strand
ATTCGATTCGATTCGATTCGCAGTATCCCTTCGCGCCGGCGCGAGCGTCCCTCCCGCCCTCGCGCGATCATCTCGGCACGGGCAACTCCATCCGCAGCTCGACGTCTCGAATCCCGGGGGGCGGTCGCAGGCGGATGAAGGGGACCGGATCCGGCTCGACGAGCTCCGGCTCGCAAGCGACCGACGATCGGCTCCTGAGACACGGGACGAAGTGATAGCGAAGCACCACATTCCCGTCAAGGTCGGTCTCCATGTCCCGGACGATCAGGCGGCCCGGCCGCGCCTCGACCGTCGCGCGCCCGCGGATCGTATCCCCGCCGAAGCCCTCGACCCGCGCCAGCAGGAACGTCCCATCGTCCTCCACCACGCGGAACAGGTCCGGGTTCGCCTTGCAGAAGCCGCGTGCGTGCACGCTCCAGCACAGGATCGCCGAGGGCCGATACAGCCGCGCCGTCCGCACGAAATACTCCCGGTCCCAGCCCGCGCGGCCGAACAGCTTCCCCTCGCCGAACTGGGTGAAATTGGTGTCGAGCGCGGCGTGCAGGTACGGGCCGCCCAGCAACTCCGCGCCGGTCTTCCACGGCAAGAGCCCGCTGAATCGGCCCGAGCGATAGGGATCGCGAACCCCGGGCAGGTCCTTGCCCCCCTCCTCGTAGATCAGCCGCTCGCCCGGCTTGACGTGCCGGCCCACCCAGTCCACCACCCGGACCAATCGCGGCGACGGCCGGCTCGACAGGAACGGCTCGCTGGCGTACAGCCGCATCCGAACCGATTCCACCATCGACGGCCCGAAGATCCGCAGCCCGAAGAGCAGGGCCCCCGCGATGAACCAGCGATCGAGCCGGCCGATCCCCGCTGGCCCGGTGCCGGCCCGGAGCCGGCGCGCTGCCTCCTGCAAGGCCGCCGCCGTCGCGATCGCCAGGCCCGAGTAAAGCGCGTAGGTGTGTCGTCCCGGCTGGAGGAAATCCAGCCTCGCTGCCGCGCCCGCCAGGTAGCCCCACGCCAGCCCGGCGCCGCAGAACCCCGCCAGCGTCAGGCCGCGAATTCGCGACCGCCCCGCCAGCACGATCAGCCCCGGCAGCCCGGCCCCCAGCAACAAGGGTTCGATCGGCGCCTCGCCCCAGGCGATCTGCGCCAGCCTCCCGAGCACGTCCTCGCCCGAGTGCCCGAACGCGAACGAGCTGTCCCCCTTCGTGGACGACAGGAACAGCCCCGGCAGCCACCAGAACGCGTTCATCGCCAGCACGACGACCGCGATCGACCAGACCGCCAGGTGGCTCCGAATGGACCACCGCGACGCCTCGCCGTCCCGCCCGCGTGCCGCCGCGATATAGCCCACCAGCGCGGCCGGCACGGCGACCATCGCCGTGGTCAGGTGCACCAGCACCGCGAAGCCCAGGAGGAGCGCCGCAATCGCCCACCCGGCGATCGTCCGTCGCTCGAGATAGCGGGCCAGGCAGGCCGTGGCGACCAGCGACACCGGGATGCCCAGAAAATAGGGCAACATCCCGAAGTCCGCGTAGTTGAGCGGCCAGTCGGTCCAGATATAGACAAGCGCCAGCCCGAGGGCACAGACAATACCCCAGCCTCGCACCCCGAACTGCAGGCACGCCAGCGCGAGCAACCACGGGTAGGCCGCGGCCGAGAGGAACACGTAGAGCTTGTAGGCCAGCTCCGGCCGGCTCCCACCGAAGGTCGCGACGGCCAGCTCCGGCAGCGTCGACGACGCCGGGAAGACCACGCTCTTGGCGTATCCGGCCATGAACGCCGGATCATAGCCGGCCGTCGTGAACGAGTCGCGCAGGAACGACCGCGTCACGAGCGCGCTGTGGAAATACAACGGATGATCGTGCCGCCAGAGCGGCCACCCATTGGCAAGCCCGGCGTAGCCCCCCATCCCGACCCAGATCGCCACGACGTGTGCGACGCCCAGAACGGCGACGACGCCCGCCGGCACGCTCGCGGCGAGCGGCTTCCAGCCCGGCCACCGCCGGAAGGTCTCCAGCCGGCGCACGAGATCTCTCGCCATCGAGCGGCCCGGCTGGATGTCCGACGTGGGCAGGGGCATGACCTCGATGCGCGAACGGACGGGAACGGTCGATCGGTCGGCCGGCCCCGTCAAGTATGTTGATCGAACGACCAGTGCAGTGCAGTGCGGCCCGCAGGATTCGAACCTGCAACCAAGGGATTCAAGGGCCCTCGCGTTTCCGCGAGGCTTGGACTATCTCATCCTCCTCGGACCAGAACCGCGGGCACCGGCCGACCCCTCGCCGCGAGGCGGGAATCGACCGGATTGACGGCGTGGCGAGGAGGCCGGGCGCTCATCGGCGGGGATTATTGTTGGGACTCACCCCGCTAGTCTCTGAACCGTCCTGGCGACCGATGCCCAGCCAGGCTAGGCTGCGGATTGCCATGCCCCGGGCCACCGGCACAGATCGGACATCCGTCGGTCGACCCGCACGGGCCATCCCCTCGGAGACCAGATTCGCGTCGATGGCCCGGCGTTTAGGTTCCCCGCAATTCACCCGGTTCGCAATCGAAGGTTACCCTCCGTTGCCACCCTTTTGATCGAATGAGTCCCCTGCTCTGCCGTTGAGCTAGGGCCGCAGAACGAGGCCCTGCCATGATCGCCGCCATGCGCCCGCTTGGCAAGGCGGATCACTCCGCCGGGCCGACCGATGCCAGGCCCAGCCGCCGCGAGGGGATCTTCACCAGCTTGATGTTGTAGGCGATCCGACAGACCTTCATCATCCAGATGGTGATGTACGTCACGTCGATCTCCCACCACCGCAGCCCGTGCCGCGCTGAGGTCTGGAAGGCGTGATGATTGTTGTGCCACCCCTCGCCGTACGTCACCAGGGCCACCCACCACAGGTTCTTCGAGCGATCGCGCGTCTCGTGCGAGCGGTAGCCCCAGACGTGGCTCGCCGAGTTCACCAGCCAGGTCGCATGCAGCACCAGCACCGTGCGCACGAAGCCGCCCCAGACCAGCCAGCTCATCCCGCCCAGGGCGTAGAGCGCCGCGAACATCGCGATCGGGAAGATGATGTGATACTTCTCGATCCACCGATGCACCGGGTCGCGGTACAGGTCGGGCGCCCACTTCTGATAGTACGCCGCCGAGTGCTGCGTCTCATCCTGATAAAACATCCACCAGACCATGTGAGCCCAGAAGAATCCCTGCAAGGGCGTGTGCGTGTCATCCTCCTCGTCCGAGTTCGCATGATGGCGGCGATGATCGGCGACCCAGCCGATCGGGCCGCCCTCGGACGAGCAGGTACCCAGGATGGTGAAGAAATACTCCAGCCAGCGGGGCCGCAGCGCGAAGCTCCGGTGCGTCAGCAGCCGGTGGTAGGTCATGCAGATGCCGAGCCCGCCCGTCACCCAGTGCAGGACGAAGCAGAGCGCCAGCCCCGACCAGGAGAACCACGCGGGCCAGAACGCCAGCAGGGCGCCGATGTGCAGGCCGCCGATCCAGATAATGGGGGCCCAGGCGATCTTATGCTGAGGCTTTTGCGCGATCGTCGTTGTCGCCATAATCAACCTTTGATGAAGAAACCGTCCAGGCGGGGATCGGCCCGTCGAGGATCCCGGTAGCGGGCCCTCTGGCCGGGACGATGCCGTTTCGTGGGGTGGTGGGGGGCCGGCTCGTCCACTTCCGCTCGCGACAGCCGACGCATCCCCGTTCGCGTCTCCGGGCCGCCCGGCGGGCTCCGCCGGCGACCCGAATTACACAGTCCCTCCGCTGCGGCTGGGCCCGTCCGTCGGCTTCCCGGTTCATAGGACACCTGGGTGCAAACGGCTCGCCAGTTCTCGTGAGGGAATTCTCGGGAAGGCTGCCCGTTCGAGGGGGCTCGAACCGGGAAGAACGCGCGGTGCGGCGTGATAATCGAAGCATCCAACTTTTACCCGCGCCCGGCCCGACTTTCCATGCTATTCCCGAAAAAACCGATCGACCGTCCCGACACATCCCGGCCAGTCCCGGTCTCCCTCCAGGCAGAAAATCGCGAAAGTCTTTATTTAGTATTGAGTTATCGCGGAATCCTCCGTCGATGCCGCCCCGGAATCGTCCCTGCCTCCCGCGGCTCTCGCACCGCCCGGCTGGCCGGCGGAGCGAGCCGGGTGATACGATCGGGTCGGATCCCTATTCCCTGTTCATCGGTCGCCCATGAAGCTCAAATGCCAGCCCGAGGACTTCCGGGTCGAGGAGTTGACGGACGCCCGGCCCTCCGGAACCGGCCGATACACGTTCTACCGGCTGACCA
>DAIDHB010000424.1 GCA_027452145.1 Planctomycetales bacterium | reverse complement strand
GTCGCCCCAGGCCCAGACGCTCCCATCATTCTTCACCGCCAGACTGTGCCCGCTCCCGCCAGCGACCGCGACGACATTGTTCAGCCCGCTGACCGGGACCGGCGCGGCGAATGCCGACGCGGTCTGGCCGTTCCCGAGCTGCCCGTTGCTGTCGTTGCCCCAGGCCCAGACCGTCCCATCGCCTTTAAGCGCCAGGGCGTGGTAAGCCCCACCGGCGACCGCCGTGACGCTGCTCAGGGTGGTCACCAGGACCGGCGCCGTGACCCCGGTCGTCGTGCCGTTGCCCAGCTGGCCGACCTGGTTGTCGCCCCAGCTCCAGGGAGACCCAAGGCCGGTGCTCGCCAGGTGGGGGAGGATCTCCTGGACCTGGGTGCGGTTGCCCACCGCATCCAGCGTGTCGGTGTGCGCGCTGATCGTCTGTGCACCGTGCTGGTTGAGGACCTGAGTGAGGCGCAGCGCGTTGTCGTAGGCATAGGTGGCGCTCGTGCCGTTCGGATTGGTGATCGTCTGGAGGCTGCCGTCGGGGAGGTATCCGTAATTGACGGCGTGGCCCGCCCAGTCCTGGAGGGAGGCGAGCCGATCGGCTTTGTCGTAGGTGTAGGTGACCGGGTTCCCGCCCGGATAGAGGACCTTTGTCCGGTTGCCATCGAGGTCGTAGCGGTAGCCGACGGTCCTGGTCGGTGGGCTCGTGACCGACACCAAGCGGTCCTGCTCGTCGTAGGTATAGGTCGTCGTGCCCGTCCCGTCGACCACGCTCAGGCGATTGCCATCGGCGTCGTAGGTATAGGTGACGTTCGGTGTCGTGCCGTCGCTGTAGGAGAGCGCGGTCAGGCGGTTCAGGGCGTCGTAGCCGGAGGTCGTCGTCTGCCCCAGTGGATCGGTCATCGTCAGGCGGTTGCCGTTGCCGTCGTAGGTGTCCTGGGTGAGCAAGGTCGTCGTCGTGATCGGCCAGCTCGGGTACTGGATCTCGCTGCGCAGGCGATTGAGACCATCGTAGGTATAGTCAGTGGCGCGCTCGTTCGTGGCGTCGCCGCTCGCCCGGGTGTCCCGACTGAGATTCCCCAGATTATCGTACTGGTAGGTCGTCGTGATCGGGTTGCTCGGCTGAACGGTGGGATTTGTCCAGGCGCTGGCACTCTGCTCGACGCTGGCGAGGCTGTCGCGCAGGTCGTAGCCGTAGCGGGTGACCTGGCCATTCGCGTCGATGACGACGGTGCGGTTGCCGACCGGGTCGTACTGGTACGTCGTCGTGAGGGACGCGCCACCGGTCGTCGGGGCCGGTGCCTGGAGCTGAGTGAGTCGATCCTCGTTATCGTACTGGTAGGTCCAGGTGTGGTCGGCCGGGTTCCTCCCCGGGGCGCTGCCGTCCGGGTCGACCATACTCGTGCGTCGGCCGACCGCGTCGTAGGTATAGGTGGTGGTGTTGCTGAGGGGATCCGTCACGGTCAGGAGCATGCCGGCCTGGACGCCGCTCGTCCCGTAGGCGAAGCTGGTGGCGTAGGAGTAGTCGGGGCTGGGGCCGGTATTACCGCGCGGCGGGATGATCCGGGTGACCAGGCCCGGGTTGGCGGGATCGTTGTACTCGTATTTCGTGGTCGCGGTCTGGAGGCCGAGGTCGGGATCGGTGAAGCGCTGGGTCGTCGAGATGAGCTGGGTATCGGTCGGCGTGTCGTAGGCGAAGTCGGTCGCGTAGGCAGAATTGATCGCGCCACTGAGGTCGGTCCAGCAGCTCACGGTCGCCCCGTTGGTCACGCCCGCGGGCGGAACTGTCTCGACAAGGTTGTTCTTGCCATCGTATGTCAGCAGGGTGACGAGGGGATTCGCGCCGCTGGTGGGCGGCGGGGCGATTCGTCGGGTCAGGTTCCCCTGGCTGCCCGGGATGGGCGCGCCGGCGTCGTCCACGTCGTAGCAGAGGGTGGTGGTGTACCCGTTCGCATCGACGATCGCGCTGAGGTTTGAGTTGGCGTCGTACTGGAACTGCTGGGTATCGGTCTCGCTCGCGCTCGGGTGGTCCACCCGTTTGATGATCCGCCCCTGGGTGTCGTAGGTATCGGTAACGGTCGGGCTGATGCCGTCGAAGGTTGTCGTCGGGTAGGTCACCGTCGTCGTCTGGGTTCCGTCTCCGTTGGTCACGTAGCTGAGGCCGGCCCCCTGCCCGGTGGTGAGCCCCAGGGCATCCTTCTGGCTGCTCACTCGACCCTGGCTGTCATAGGTTTTGGTGATCGCCACGTGGCCGTTCGCGTCGGTGATCGTCGTCAGATGGCTGGTCGCCCCGTCGTAGCCGTAGGTCGTCGTCTTGCCGTTGCGATCGGTCACGCTCGCCAGGCGGCCGCTGCTGTCGTAGCCAAACTGGACGGTGCGCGCGGGGCTGAGCCAGTCGCTCACGCTCAGCAACCGACCGCTTGTTGGATCGTAGATGAAGGTGAGTGAGCCCCGACTGGCCGGGTCGCTCACCGCGGTGAGCTGCAGGAACGCGTTGTAGCTCAGGGTAGACGTGTTGCCGTAGCGGTCGACGACGCGGGAAAGCAGGCCGTCGGGGCGGAACACCCATGCGGTCTGATCCTTGAGGGTGGCCGTGAAGGCACCGGTCGGTCCCTCGACGAGCGTCGTGTAGACAGCCGGCGGCGGGGTGAAGGAGCCGTCGCTGTTGTGATGGTAGCGGTCGCTGCGCCCCATCGGTCCGACCAGGATGACGTCACCGCTGCCGTCCCCCGGGTCGTTCAGGCGGATGGCATAGTTGTCGGTCCAGCCGGGGCCGAGCGGCCCGACCCGCGTGTCGTCGCTGTTGTAGCTGCGCTGGAAGGACGGCGTCGGCCCGCGGCCGGCGATCGCCACGTCGACGTGCGCGTAGCTGTAATTACCGGTGAACGTCTGGACCGGATCCTGGCCACCGCCAGCCGCGTCGAGCAGGGGGGGATTATACTGGCTGCCGGCGGGCGCGGCCTGGACCGGCAGGGCTGCGCTCACCACGACGTTGTGTACGTACCCCGCCGCCACCGCCGTGACCTTGCCGATCGTGCCCTGGCCGCCGGCCCCGACCACCTGGACCGGCGAGGTCTGCGCTGGGCCGTAGCCGGTGTAGGTGTCGCCAAGGTCCGAATCGATGTTGTCGCCCCAGGCCCAGACGTGGCCGTCGGAGGTGAGGGCGAGCGCGTGCTCGTCCGCAGCCGCTGCCGACGCGATTCCGCCGAGCGTGCCGAGCCCGTTGAGGCCGACAACCTGGACCGGGGTCGCGCTGTCGGTGCTTGTCATGCCGTTGCCGAGCTGGCCGTTCTCGTTGCGGCTCTAGCTCCAGACGCTTCCGTCGCCTGTCACCGCCAGGCTAAACTCATTGCCTGCCGCCAGGCTCACGACGTTCGAAAGGTTCCCGACGCCGCCCGGCCCCTGGACCTCCTCTGGCGTCGGAATGCCGCAGCCGGCGGCCGCTCCCGTGCCGAGCTCGCCGTAGGTGTTGTCCCCCCACGCCCACACCACCTTGTTACTGTCCAGGGCGAGGCCGTCGGACGCGCCGGCTGCGATGGCGGTGATGCCACTCAGCACGCCGCTGCCGCTTGGACCGACAACATGGCTCGGCGTCAGGACGCTCCGCGGGGTCGGACAGCCGTAGATCAGCTGGCCGTTCCCAACCTGCCCCGAAACGTTTGACCCCCACGCCCAGACCGTCTCTTCCGAATCCAACGCCATCGTCAGGCTGCTGCCCGCGGCGATCGAGGTGATACCGGAGAGGTGGCTGCTGCCGCTTGAGTCGAGCACCTCGACCGGAAAGTTGCTATCGCTCGTGCTGTTGTCTCCAAGCTGCCCGTCGCCGTTGTAGCCCCACGCCCAGACGGTGCCATCGGACTTCAAGGCGAAGGCGCTCCAATCGCTCGCAGTGATGGCGGTGATGCCGGTCAGGTAGCCGACGCCACCGGGGCCTTCTACCTGCACGGGAGCCGTGATGTCGGCGGTGCTGGTAGGGATCCCGAGCTGACCATACTCATTATGGCCCCAGGCCCAGACCGTGCCGTCCGCGCGCAAGGCGAGGCTGAAATCAACGCCTGCTGCCACTCCGGTCACGTCGCCAAAAGTTGCTGCCCCTTGCACGCCTGCGACCGTCACTGGAAACGCGCTGTCACTGAACGTGTTGTCGCCCAACTGCCCCTAGTTGTTGCGGCCCCAGCTCCAGGCGTTACCGGCGATCGGCTGGCTTGCGGACGGGCCGCCCGGACTGGCTGCCAGGGGCGCGGCCGTCAGTGACGCCTGGGTTAGGTTGAGCGGGTCCGCCGCGGCTGGCCACGGAGCGTTCCCAAGTAGGAGGACGAACAAGGCGATCCAACGGACGACGGTGTGACGGTGGGTGCGAAAGGCGAACATTTCTCTATCTCCGCTGTCGTCATCGCCGCACCGCGACAGCGGGGAGCGGTCGCCTCTGGGCTCGTGTGCCGAGCAGAGACAGAGTAAGTGCTTGCCAACTTTCAATCAATAGGAGAATGGTAGATGGCCGAATGGGCTATTCGTGAAGGGGGGAGCTTAACCGAAATGGATCGTCCCTATTGCGCTTGAAGCCGCCCTCGGCCCAGCGTACAATAATAACGCGGCGTGGATTTGCCCTGGCAAACCGCGAGCCGCTTGAAGCGTCTGGCCATTTT
>DAIDHB010000423.1 GCA_027452145.1 Planctomycetales bacterium | reverse complement strand
ACTGGCCCCGACGCTGGCCCCGACGCTGGCCCAGACGCTGTCCCAGACGCTGGCCCCGACGCTGTCCCATTTCTGCCCGATCGCCTCGAGAATCGCGGCCCCGACGACGCCCTCGAGCGGCGATCGGAGCGCGATGCGGATCGCGGGTGGCTCCAGGCCGGCGGCGAGGTAGGCCAGGTCGATCGATCGATCCCGCAACGCCGCGTCGTCCGGACCTGTCGCCAGCCCGATCGCCGTCCATTCGTCTCGGATCGCCGCCAAATCGATCGACGGGTCCAATGCCTCGATCATGCGCTACTCCCTTCCACCGCCGCGGCGCGCACGGCGATCGACGCCGCTCCGGGACGATCCCGGGGCGGAAAAACGAACATTTCGGGGAAAGGTTTCGGGGCGGAACGTCACATCCGGATAAGATGGACGCGAGTCTTATAGCGATCGTGCGTCAGCGACGCGCCGCCGCAATGGGCTCGATCCCGAAACGCCGCGGGTCCAGATCCAGGTGCCGGCAGATCGCCTCGGTGGCGACCAGGGCCTGCGAGCGACCTTCCGCATCCGCCCGAGAGCGGACCGCGTCCGCGACCTCCGGCGGGAGCCGAAGATACCAGCCCTTCTTGTCGATCTCGCGGAACGATGTCCGATGCTTCAACGTCAGCCTCCTGGGTATCGCTGGTGCGATATCAGAAGATATCGAATCGTTCGACGACGGTCAACAGAAATTCTATCGCGATAGGTAGAATTTCCTGGCCGTGTCTAGATCTTAAACCTTAACTCTTGACAGATGCGGGACTTGAGATGACAACAGTGGACATGAAACGACTGGGGAAGGACCATCAGTTGAGCTGCCAGTCCCACGCCGAGATCATCTCGGGGTTGGAGGAGCTGGTGGCGCGGCTCTCGGGCGACGGCGAGACGTTCCTGGGCCGGAAGCTCCGGACCGGGTACGTGCTCAATGGCCTGCTGCTGCTCCTCAAGGACATGGGCGACGAGGAACGCCTGCGGATCGGCCGGCGGGCCATCCGCCGCACCGAACACTGGATGCTCGATCGGGGCGTCCCCGACGAGGCGCGGGGCCTGGAGGGGGCCGGCGGCGATGACGGCGGCGGCGATCCAGACCCGCGGCCCGGCGAGGGCGCGGCCGCCCGGCCGGCCGACTATCACGGGGTGGACCGGCGGCCCCGGGGCCGCCGCGCGAAGGGGGCGTGACGTGGGTGCTCCCCTGTACTGGCACCGGATCGGTCCGCGCACCGTCGTGAGCCTGCGCGGCCTGCTGTCGTTCCGCGGCGACCCGGTCGCCGACCCGTCGCCGGCCGACCGCGACGCCGCGATGGCGGCCGTGCTCGAGATCGGGCCGGGGCGACTGTTCCCGCTCGACGCCGCGCAGGCCGAGCGGGCCTGGGCGGCGATCGAGCGGGTGTACGCCGTCGAGGGCGTGCTGGCCGACGGCCCGAGCCCGGGTCCGCCCGGCGACCTCGAGGCGGCCGGCCCGGGGGCCGGCGCCGCGGCCGAGCCGCCGGCGCAGGCCCC
>DAIDHB010000422.1 GCA_027452145.1 Planctomycetales bacterium | reverse complement strand
CGCCGCGATGGCCGACGGGCCGAGCGTCCTCTCGGGCGCGCTCGACTCCGAGGATACCCGCGTGATGGTCGAATCCCTGCGGCGGCTGGGGATCGGCGTCGAGCACGATCCGGCGAACGCGGTGATCCGCGTGCAGGGCTGCGGCGGCACGATCCCGGCGAGCACCGCCTCGCTCGAGATCGCCAACTCGGGGACGAGCCTGCGGTTCCTCGCCGCGATGGTCGCCGCGGGCCGGGGGACCTACCACCTCGACGGTACGGCCCGGATGCGCCAGCGCCCGGTCGGCGACCTGCTGGCCGCGCTGAATGGCCTGGGCGCCGACGCGCGCTCCGACCTGGGCACCGGCTGCCCGCCCGTCACGGTCCGGGCCGACGGCCTCGACGGCGGCTTCGCGTTCGTGAAGGGCGACGTCTCGAGCCAGTTCCTCAGCGGCCTCCTGATGACCTTGCCGTACGCCCGCGACATCACCACGGTCGAGGTCCAGGGCGTGCTGGTCTCGCAGCCCTACGTCACGATGACCCTGGCCGTCATGAAGGACTTCGGCGTGCCGGTCGAGAACCGCAAGTTCCGCCGGTTCGACGTCCGCCCGGCGCATTACCGCGGGCGCGACTACGCCATCGAGCCGGACGCCTCGGCCGCGAGCTATTTCTTCGCCGTCGCGGCCGTCACCGGTGGGACGATCACCGTCGAGGGGCTGGGCAAGTCGAGCGTCCAGGGCGACCTTGGGTTCGTCGACGTGCTGGAGTTCATGGGCTGCCAGGTCGACCGCCAGCCGGACCGGACGACCGTCACCGGCGGCCCGTTGCGCGCCGTCGATGTCGACATGAACGCGATGAGCGACACCGTGATGACCCTTGGCGTCGTCGCCCTGTTCGCGGACGGCGTCACGCGGATCCGCAACGTCGGCCACATCCGCCACAAGGAGAGCGACCGGATCGCCGCCCTTGCCACCGAGCTGCGCAAGCTCGGCGCCGAGGTCGAGGAGCTGCCCGACGGCCTGGTCATCAACACGCCGCCCGCTGATCGGCTCCATGGCGCATCGATCGCCACCTACGACGATCACCGCATGGCGATGTCGTTCGCCGTCGCCGGCCTGCGTATCCCCGGGGTCACGATCCTCGACCCCGGCTGCGTCGCCAAGACCTATCCGGGGTTCTGGGACGACCTGGCGCGGTTACAGTCGGGCTCGGAAAGGGCGCCGGTGCAACAGGCCGAGTGATAATCCCTTACTGGACGGTCTACCTGTAAGCATCATTAACTGGTTCTGAATTCTCGGGCGGGATCTCGCACACGAAGTCGCCCGGCCAGGGACGACCCAGGAGGAGGCGCCAGTATCGAGCCCAGAAGGGATTGGCATGGACGCTCTCCCCATGAATTTTCCAGATTATACCTTTGCATTTGTGGTTGTGCCAATCATCCTTGGGCTCAAGGACAATCCGGACCGCCGGTACGGCAAGGCCCACAAGGACGGCCAACGATATCCAGAGGAGGATCCCCCGGAACGACAACGGTTGTGGCCATCGGATCCGACTCATCATCACGACGATGATGAGAAGCGAGCCGGCGATACTGCCCGTGACAGGCGACCAGATGCGAAGCAGCGTCGTCCGCGGCGGACGAATCATATGCGGGTTCTTCAGATGAAAAATGTTGTCATTAGGGCCGACCCAATACTCGACCTCACTTCCATCCGGAAGGTAGCTCCTGCTTATGTAACCACCGAAGTTCGAGTGATGTCCGCCCACGGGCGGGCGTGGGTAATGCCCCAATGTCGCGCGTGCCGCGGCAATGTTCAGCCCGACCAGCAGAATTGCGACGAGGATCGCGCGGACGCTGAACTGGAGTCGAGGCAGGCTCGCCATGGCAATGTCCTTCCATGAAAACTGCCATCTGCGTAGATGTCACGACAGCTATCGTGCTCTGTTGAGTGACGGCCTGCCGCGAGATTAACAGGGGCCAGGGCTGCCGGAATACCGATCTTTCGTACACGTATACCCCTGAGATCCTGTCCGTGTCGGCCCTGGGACCGTTAATTTGTGTTAATTCGCTCGCAGCCACTACTTCCGCGCCCTTCGCGGGTTCATACTGTCGGGGCCTCCGGTCATACCGGCGGGTCGCGATGAGGTGCCGGCCCCTGAACGGGACGGCCCGCGGTCCGCGGCCGGGGCGGCCCAGGTCATGAGGGTGAGGGAGAAATCCATGCGGAACCGTCGCGGTTTCCTGACGAGGATGGCGATCTGCTTCGGGGTGATGGGGCTGATCGGCATCGGCGGGATGGTCTTCGCCGACGAGCTGCTCGGCGTGATCACCAAGGTCGACGTCGAGGGGAAGAAGCTTACGGTGGTCGAGAAGGGCTCGGACAAGGAGCACGAGATCAAGGTCACCGACGAGACCGAGGTGCCCCGGAAGGGGGGCAGCTTCGACAAGATCGACGTCGAGAAGGATCTGGGGAAGCTGGACCAGCGCGTGAAGAAGGCCGTCGACGCCGGCAGGAAGGGCGTTCCGGCCAAGATCACCCACGACAAGAACGTCGCCTCGAAGATCGAGTACATGAAGGGCCAGCGCAAGAAGAAGGCCGCCGAGTGACTCCGTCATCGGGCATCGTCGAGCGGCGGGACGGTCCCCTCGTCCCCCCGCTCGTCCCCGATCCGGCCCGGTTCGCGACCCTCCTCCGATCCCGCGCCCTCCCGGCGCCGGGTTTACATTTCTTCGGCTTTTGCCGCATAATGTGGGCTCCTTCGATCACGCCGCACATTCCCGCCGGCCGGAGGGGCGGCTCCGCGTCGAGCCGCGCCCGGCCGTGCCGACGATGATTGCAGCCCTTGAGTTCAACCTACCCATGACGACGGCCCAGACGTCGCCGAATGCCTCGGCGAAGTTCGACAACAACGGTCAGTACAGCCGCACCAGCATCCTGCGGTACGAGAAAATCTTCGGCGAGCACTACATCAGCACCGGCGGGCACGCAACCACCGAGGACCTCTGTCGACGGCTGGGCTCGGCCCTGCGGCCGGGCGTGCGGGTGCTCGACGTCGGCAGCGGCATCGGCGGCGCGGCGTTCCACCTCGCGCGGGCCTATGGCGCGAAGGTCACCGGCATCGACCTGGCCCAGGAGATGGACGCCGTCGCCCGCGACCGCGTCCAGCAGCTCGGCCTGTCGGATTCGGTGTCGTTCATCCTGGGCGACGTGCTGAAGACCGACTTCCCCGAGAAGTTCGACGTCATCTGGAGCCGCGATGCCTTCATGCACATCCCGGACAAGCCGCAGCTCTTCGCCCGGCTGTTCTCCTTGATGGCGCCTGGCGGCCGGCTGGTCATCACCGACTACGCCCGCGGCCGGACGCCCGGCTCGCCCGAGTTCGAGGAATACATCAAGAAGACGGGCTACAGCGTCCTCGAGCCGAAGCAGTATGGCAAGCTGCTCGAGGAGGCCGGCTTCACGAACGTCGTGGTCGACGACGCCACGGATCGCTTCGTCGAGATCCTCAAGGACGAGGCCCAGCGCCTGGTCACACACCGCGAGGATTTCCTCGCCTCGTTCACCGAGGCCGACCTGGATTACCTGGTCGATCGCTGGAACATGAAGGTCGGCTTCTGCGGCGCCGGCGACATGAAGTGGGGCATCTACGTCGCCGACAAGCCGGCCTGACCGGCCTCAACACGATGGCGGATCGTCGCCGCGGCCGCGCCACTCGCGACCGCCGGCGACGATCCGCGAGCATCGCGCCGGCCACCCGCAGCCGAGGATTCCGCCATGCCGCCGATGCCGGACCCGATCGACGATAATCGGGACCTGGCCGCACTGGGCTATCGACCGGTGCTGAACCGGACGCTCGGCGGCTTCTCTTCGTTCGCGGCGGGGTTCTCGTATATCTCGATCCTGACCGGCGTGTTCCAGATGTTCCACGTCGGGTATCACGCCGGGGGCCCGGCCTTCTTCTGGACGTGGCCCGCCGTGGCGCTGGGGCAGTTCGCGGTGGGGCTCTGCTTCGCCGAGCTGGCCGCGCGATATCCGCTCTCGGGCGGGGTGTACCAGTGGTCGCGGCGCACGGGCGGGCGGGCCGTCGGCTGGCTGGCGGGCTGGATCTACCTGTGCGGCTCGGTCCTCTCGCTGGCGGCGGTGGCGCTGGCGCTCCAGGCCACGATGCCGCAGATCGCGCGGGCCTTTCAGATCGTCGGGGACCCGTCGGTCAAGGCCGACAGCGCGCGCAACGCGGTGATCCTCGGCTGCGTGCTGATCGTCGCCACGACGTCGATCAACGTCGCCGGGGTCCGCCTGATGGCGAGGATCAACAACATCGGCGTGGCCGCCGAGCTGGCGGGCGTGCTGCTATTGATCGTGCTGTTATTCGCGCGGGCCCGCCGCGGGCCAGCGATTTTGCTCGACGCGATGGGGCACGCCTCGGGCGGAGGCTGGGGCTACCTCGGCCCGGCGCTGGCCGGCTCGCTGACGGCCTCGTACGTCGTGTACGGCTTCGACACGGCCGGCACGCTGGCCGAGGAGACCAGCCGGCCGCGTCGGCGCGCCCCGCGGGCGATCCTCCAGGCGCTCCTCGCGGCCTCGGCGATCGGGGCGCTGTTGATCGCGGCGGCGATCCTGTCGGTCGGCGACCCATCTCGCCCCGAGCTCGGGCAGGTGGACGGCGGACTGCCGCTGATCGTCAAGGACGTCCTGGGCTCGGGGCTCGGCCGGTTGTTTCTGGTCGACGTCGTCTTCGCCGTGTTCGTCTGCGCCCTGGCGGTGCAGGCCGGGACCGTCCGGCTGATCTTCGCGATGGCGCGGGATAACAACCTGCCTTTCGCTCGCTGGCTCGGCCGCGTCCCGCGCCGGACGCAGGCCCCGGCGCGCCCGGCGATTCTGGTCGGCACGGCCGCGCTCGGGCTGCTGATGCTGAACATCGATCAGCCGCACGTGATCGAGACCCTCTGCGCCGTGGCGATCGTCTGGATCAACCTCGCGTACCTGCTCGTGACGCTTCCGATGCTGGTCCAGCGGGTTCGCGGCAGATGGCGGCCCGATCGTGTGGATCCGTCCGGCGGTCGACTCTTCGCGATGGGCCGGCTCGGCGGGGTCGTCAACGCGATCGCGGCGGCGTGGGGCCTGTTCGTCGTCGTCAACGTCTCCTGGCCCCGCGAGGCGATCTACGGCGCCGGCTCGTGGAGCCGGTTCGCCGCACCGCTCTGGACGCTGGCACTGCTCGCGATGGGCGGCTCTTACTACTTACTTGTCCAGCGCCGGAAGGCTGGCGGGACGCTGGCCGAGTACCTGCCCGACCGCGCCGAGCACCCGCCGGAAACCCCGGCGGCGGACGGCACCTGGGTCCCGCGCCTCGCGGGCAACGACTGAAGGGGCCTGCCATCGGGGCGGAATTCCTGGTATCGTGCACATTCAAAGAAGGTGCACGGTCCCGAGACGTCCGGTCCGGGAAAGTCGGTCGGGCATTCGTGCGCGACTCCGTCCGGTCCGGCGAAAGTCGGTCGGGCAGTCTTGCCCGACTTGAAAGTAGGTCGGGCAGTCCTGCCCGACTCCGTCCGGTCCGGCCCGCGTCGGGCAGGACTGCCCGACCTACTTGAAGAGATCCAACGGAGTGAGCCGCGATGGTGAAGCTTCAGGTGCGGCGGAGGCGGAAAGCCCGTCCCGCACGCGAGCGGAAGACCCCGAGTACCCGCCAGCAAATCCTGGGCTGGCTCGTCCACGCCTACACGGCGACCGGCATGGTCATCGCTGCCCTGATCGCCGTCCTGCTCGTCCGCGGCAACCCGGCTGACTTCCGCATGGCCTTCGTGCTGATGGTCGTCGCAACCATCGTCGACGCCACGGACGGCACCCTCGCCCGCAAGGTCCGGATCAAGGAGGCCGTCCCCGGCTTCGACGGCCGTCGACTCGACGACATCATCGACTACCTGACCTACACGTTCCTGCCCATCGGTCTCATCTGGCGCGCGGGCATCCTGCCGGCCGGCTACGAGCCCTGGCTGATCCTCGCACTGCTGGCGAGCGTCTACGGCTTCTGCCAGGTGCAGGCCAAGACCGACGACGGCTATTTCCTCGGCTTCCCGTCGCTCTGGAACGTCGTGGCGATGTATGTGTATGCGCTACCGTTCGGCCCGTGGGTCTCGCTGGGGCTCATCGTCACCCTCGCCGTGATGACGTTCGTCCCGTCGAAGTACCTGTATCCGTCGCTCCCCGGCCGGTTCAATCGCATCGTCTCGATCCTGAGCATCCCCTGGACGATCGCGCTGGGCTGGGTGATCTACCGGCTGCCCGTCTCGCCCGGCGCCACGCTCGACCCGACGACCCTGGCCATTGCCTGGGCCTCGCTGGGCTACCCCATCCTGTACATGGGCGCCTCGTGGGCGATCACCCTGGCCCACTGGACGCGGCCCAGGCCGTCCGGCGAGGCCGGCGATCCGGCCGAGTGATCGATCGGCATCTGGCGACCGCATCGGATCGCGTATCGTTCTGCCCGCGATCGACGGCCCCATCGCGATGAGATGCGAGCGGTCTTGAGGCAAGCCCTTCCGATAGGCGATCCGCTTCGGGTCTACCGGCTGAGGATGGCACCTCAGAAACAGGACAGGATCTCGCCGTCCTCATCGAGTTGCACCTCGAGCGGGTGTTCTTCGTCCCAGGACACACGAAAGTAGACCTCGGTATGGACCGATCCCGCGAAGTGGTGAGTCAACACGATCGTCCCGCTCTCGATGGCATCCCGTATCTTCTCCGCGGAAATCTCGCCTTCATCATCCTCATACGCCTCGCGTTCGTCGGCCGGGAGGTAATCAGAGATCGTGCCGCGGAAGAGGTCGACAACGTGCCGCTCGAGCCCGGGACAAAGCTCGGGCCAGCGCGCCTGGAGTCGGCCGAATTCGTCGCACAACGCGCCGAGGGCCGCGGCCACGAGCGAAGGGTCGGGGCTCCTCTCAAGAACGACCTCGAACGTCAATCGGAATTCGGTCCAGTCGCAGTCGAGGCCAGCCGGCCTGCGCCACCAGATCGAGGGGGTCTCGCGGTCGTATGAGATTTCATGCGGCCCGATCGCGGCGAGCCGGGAATTCACGCGCTCATCGCCGCTTGCCTTCGGCTCGAGCGCCTCGGGGTGGGTCTCGCGAAATCGCTCGACGTCGCGGAGCCACGCCCGGAGATCCAGCGTCAGGTCTTCGGGAGGTTTTTCGGCGAAGGTCTCGTACTTGGCCAGGACTTTCCGAAGCGCCTTGTTGAGTCTGGGCGACTCGGGCGGCTCCTTCTCCGCCAGGGCGTTGAGCTTATGCAGTTGCTCGCGGAGGCCATCGATCGCGTTGCGCTGGTAGCTCAGGTAATTCAATTGCTTGATCCGTCTCGCCCGGTCTTCGCTGGCGCCGTCGGGGTCGAAGTCGGGGTGTCTGCGAGGATCGCCGTATTGTGCGACGTCACGAACCAGTTCGTCCTGGCGAGCCGCGACGTAAGCGTCGAGGAGGCGCCGGACGTCCTCTCGCGTTTCGATCCCCTCGGCCGTTCGAGGCTGCGGGATGGCCGCCCGGAGCTCGTCGGAGACACCACCCTGGACATGGGAGATCCCGACGGCGATGTCCTGTCGCAGCCCGTCGATGATTTCCGAAATCTCTCCGGGGTCGTAGTTGCCGGTCCGAACCATCTCCTGCGCCTGGGAGATGAGGGAGGGCCGGGCAGGGGACGATCGCAGGGCCCGGACAATTCCGACCGCCCCGATCGCCTCGAGCGCCCGCAAGGTGAGCGCGACCTGCAAACCCACGTGCCCGAAGACGAAAGTCCTCCGCCAGAGTTGCGGGTCGATGCCCCGCTCGTTCTCGTGCAGGAACCTGACCGCGATCACTGTATTCGCGCCGGCCTCGGACAGTTGCTCGTGGAGCATCTTGAACGTCTCGCCCGCGTTCGCGGCGCCCAGGGCCGTGCCGGAGAAGAACCACCAGTCGTGATAGTCGGCCGCGTCCCTGAAGTATTCCGGTGCGCTCATGTGATTCCACCTACGGCTACGCCGTGTCCAGGGCCATCATGAGTTCCCAGGTCGCATCAAGGATGCCGAGCACCACGGGACAGTGGCCGAAGGCCCGGACTTCCATGACGATCGATCAGACCTCGGCCAGCACCTCGGCCCTGTCCTCGGCGCGTGCCAGCCGCTGGCCTTCCTCGACGTCGACGAGAGCCAGCAGCCCCGCGCCGACCACGAAGAACGCGATGATCGCCAGGATCGAGCCGCGACTCGATCCACTTATCCAGTTGATCCGCGCGAAAACCAGCGGGCCGAAGATCCCGGCGAACTTCTCGAACGTGCCGAAGAAGCCGAAGAACTCGCCCGATCGGGTCCGGGGGATCATGCTGGCGAACAGTGAGCGCGAGAGGGCCTGGGTCCCGCCCTGCACGGTGCCGACCAGGATCGCCAGGATCAGGAATTGCCACTCGGCGGTCATGAAGTAGCCCAGCACGCAGATACCCGCGTAAACCACCAGGCCCAGCATGATCGACAACCGCGCGCCGATCCGGTCGGCCAGCATGCCGAACAGGAACGCGAACGGGATCCCGACGAACTGCACCAGGACGATCGAGGCGATCGTGATGCTCTGGTTGAACTTCAGCTCGGCGGCATAGATCGTCGCCATGCGCATGATGGTGCCGATCCCGTCGTTGTAGATCAGGAAGGCCAGGAGGAGCAGCACGGCCTGGCGATACCGACCCAGCGCCCGGCCGGTTGCGACGAGCTGCGCGATCGCCGCGCGAATGGGGAAGGCACCGTCCGCGACGACGCCCGGCGGCAGCCCGGTCGCCTTCGGCTCGGGCACGCGGCGGAACAGCGGGATCGAGAAGACCAGCCACCACACGGCCACCGAGACGAACGCCAGCCGCGCCGGCAGGGTGGCCTGAGTCGGCGAGAGTCCCTCGCCGGAGGGCAGCCCGAACCAGCCCGGCTTCATGATCCACGCCAGGTTCAGCGCCAGCAGGACGCCGCCGCCGACGTATCCGAGCGCATAGCCGGCCGTGGAGACTCGGTTGATCTCGTCGTCGCGGGCGATGTGCGGCAGCAGCGAGTCATAAAACACGAAGCTGCCGTTGGCCCCGATGTTCGCCAGGATGAACAGGAGCGAGGCGAGAATCCAGTCCCCCTGGTGGATGAAGAACATCCCCGCGCAGGCGAGCGAGCCCAGGACCAGGAACCCGCCGAGCATGGCCTTCTTTCGGCCGTTGAAATCGGCCATGGTGCCGAGCACCGGCGAGAGCACGGCGATGATCGCCATGCCGAAGGTCGTCACGTCGGCGAACAGCCGCGAGGCATCCTCGGCCTTCATGCCGCGGCAGGCGACGCTGGAGTAATAGATGGGGAACACGGCCGTGATGATCACGCAGGCCATCGCCGAGTTCGCCCAGTCGTACATCGCCCAGGCCCGAAGCTCCGGACGATCCAGCCCCAGCCGTTTCAGCCATCCGTTCATCGCGCGCGTGGATCCTCACTCGGGGAGTTCGACCCCAGTAAGATCCGCAATTTGCCGGCAGAGTCAAGACAGGAACCGGGTGCGCCGGGGTGCGGGGTGATGCGCTCCGGTCATTCGGCCGCCGAGGATGCCGACGGATCGGGCAGATCGGGCCGAGGGGGGCGGATGGATTCCGACTGGCTCACGGCGCACTGGGGGTGGATGCCGGCGCGCGAGTACACCGCCTTCTTGCAGACGGGGCAGATCGGTCGGTTGGGGGTGGGGACATGCCAGGGCTTCGGGCTCACGGGGAGCATCCCTCCCTTTCCGCTGGTGGCTTGGGCGTGGTGCGGACTCCTGCCGGCCGGAGGCCGGGCGCGATCCGGACGGCATCCCTGGCGACGGCAGGAGTTAATCCGAACCGAGCCGCCGGGGATGTGGGGTGTGGGACGATGACCCGCGAGGAGCCTCTGCTCCTCGCGGCCGGGTCGGCATTCAGGACGGTCCCGGCGACAGACGATCGAAATCATCCGTCGCGCGGGCCGGTGCGATTCACCCGGGATGTTGCCCGTGGCCCGAGGCATTCCGCTCGGCGGGCCGTTGAGGGCTGCACGGCCGCGGGGCGAGGGGGAACGATCGCGTCGATACGATCGTCCGGATCGCCCCGGCCGGTCCTCGGTGGGTTGCCTGGTGAGGTCGGTTGAGCGTTTGGCTCAATAACGGCCGCCACCACGACCGCCGCGGCCGCCGCCGCCGCCGCCGTAGCCGCCGCCACCGCCGTAGCCGCCACCGCCGCCGCTACGCGGCTCGCGGGGCTTGGCCTCGTTGACGGTCAGCCGGCGACCGTTGTGCTCCTGGTCGTTCAGCGCCTGGATGGCCGCCTGGGCCTCGGCCTCGCTCCCCATCTCCACGAAGCCGAACCCCTTGCTCCGGCCCGTGTCGCGATCCTGGATGACCTGTGCGCTCTGCACCGTCCCGAACTCGGAGAACAACTGCTCCAGATCGGCATCCCCGACCTGATACGCCAGGTTCCCCACGTACAGTTTCCTGCCCACCATCGTGCTCCACGGAAGGGGTTCTACGGCCCGGCGGCCAGCAGCGGCCGGGTCGCATCGAAAGGGCCGACGCGGACGGCCCGGCCGGAAGGAAGGCGAGAGGGGCAGGCGAGAGCAGAATCAATCGCGGAGGATTGGCGTCGCGGGCTCCTTCGGATTCCGACCTGACCAGTATAGACTCAAGCTGGTCTTCGCGAAAGTGCATTTTCCCGCGGTCGACGCGCTTCCGCTCGCATTCGGGACCGGCGATCTCCGAACGCTCCGGGTCCTGGTCGCCGACTTCCCTGGATCGGGCCGGCCGCCGGTTTTCGACCGGTCGGCCTGGGCCGCCCGCGATCGGCCGAGATGGTTCGTGCCCCAGGCTCACCGGCGGCCGAGGCGCGTCTCGAGCTCGCGGCGCAGCGCGGCGAGGTACGCGGCCAGCCGGCTGCCCGGGGCATCGCCGACACGGTGCTGGAGCTGGACGATCCGCGGATGCAGCCGGGCCAGCTCGGCGAGCGCGCCAGCCACCTGCCGCGAGGGATCGCCGCCGGCGCGTGACACGGCGTCGACGGAACGGACGGCCCGGTGGGCCCGCATCGCGACATCGCGCAGCGCGGCTCCCAGTCCGGCCGGGTCGTGCGCGGTCCGGCCGGCGTCCTCATGCGGACGGGCGGGGGCCGGGGCGGGGCCCCGGCGGACGGGCAGGGCTCGGGTCGTGGTCATCGTGCATTCCTCGCTTGTGCGATATTCATCGTCAACGCGCGGCCCTCGTGGCCGCGGGGTCGGCTCAGGTCGCGGCGAGCGGTCGGCCGCCGCGACAGACCCGGGGTGGGCCTGAGCGTCCTGTCGGTGGGTAGGTGGCGGCCGGGTCGGATGGATCGGGGCGATTCGGACCGACTCGCGGAGTCGGGTCGTCAACAAGCGTCCCGCAATTCCGCCGGCCATCGGCCGGGTTCGGGAGAGTCCATCACGGTCACTCCGAGCCCGGTTCCATGCTATCTTGACGCTCGCCGCCTCGAATTTGTTCGGCCAATCCGGATCCCGGCATCGCGATCGCGGCGGACGTTGCCTTTTCGCCTCAGGCCGAGCGCTGGGCGACCCGCCGCGGCGAGGTGTGATGGCGAAGCCACTCTCGGGCGACCTCGGAGTCGTCGAAAGGCACCACGCGGTCGGCGAGGATCTGGTAGGCCTGCCGGCCCTTGCCGGCGATCAGCACCGAGTCGCCCGGGCGGGCGTCGGCCAGTGCGGCCTCGATCGCCCGACGGCGGTCGGGCTCGATCCGCACCTTCCCCGGCCGGCGGAAACCGGCCAGGAGCTCGTCGAGGATCGCGTCGGGATCCTCGGAGCGGGGGTTGCTCTGCGTCAGGATCACGCGGTCGGCCAGCGCCTCGGCGATCTCGGCGAGGCGGCGGCGCTCGTCGCGGCCGGTGCCCCCCTCGGCGCCGAGGACGCAGTGGACCCGACCGGCGCCCACCGCCCTCGTGGCGGTCAAGGTCTCGCCCAGGGTCGTCGGCGTGCTGGCGGCGTCGACCCGCACGTCGAAGGGCTGGCCCTCGTCGATGGCCTCGAGCTGGCCGGCCAGCGGACGGACGCTTTCTAGCCCCTCGATCACGGCATCGGGCCGGATATCCAGGGCCCAGGCCAGGGCCGCCGCCGCCAGGGCGCTGCTCGCCGCCCGCGGGCCGACCAGCCGCAGGCCGACCGGCAGCTCGCGGCCGAACCCGTGCAGGACGATTCGCGTGCCGGCACCGTCGAGGTGCACGATCCGGGCCGAGACGTCCGCGCCCAGCTCGGGCCGGCGGAACGGCTCCATGGCGAAGGCCACCCGCCGGGCGTCGAGATTCGCCGCGCCCAGGATCTCGGCGTTGGGATCGTCGGCGTTGACCACGGCGACGCCGCCCGGCGCAAGCCGGCGGAAGAGCCGGGCCTTGGCCCGACGGCGGGCGAGGACGACGTCCTCGGGGAAGCCGAAGGGCGCCGCGACGTCGGTGACGACGGCCGCGTGGAAGTCGACGCCGTCGAACGCGCGGTGCGCCAGGGCCTCGGCCGAGATTTCGAGCGCGGCCGCCAGGCAGCCGACGTCGACCATCTCGCTCATGAGGGCCGCCAGGCTCTTCGCGTCGGGCAGGAACGTCCCCGGGGGCCGGTCCAGCGGCAGCCGGTTTCCGGCCGCCCCGAGAATCCCCGCCGCGTGGCCGCCGATCCGCGGGCCGACGGCCTCGGACCGGGTCGCCGGCCGGGCCCAGGGCCGCGGCGTCAGGCCGGCCCCGAGCGGGCGCGCGGTCGCGCCGTCGTAATAGCCCGTCGCGCCGAGCGAGCCGGCGCGGCGGCCGTCGGCCTCCAGGATGGACCGGACGAATAGCGTGGTGATCGTGCGGCCGAAGCTGCCGGTGACGCCCGCGGTGAGCATCCGCCGCGACGGGTCGCCGGCCAGGGCCTGGCAGATCCTCGCGTGCGCCGAGGACGCGTCAGGGACGACGACCTGGAGCCGGCCGGCATCCGGAAATGCCTGCTCGAGCACCACGCCCGCCGCGCCCCGGTCGAGCGCCTCGCGGACGAACGCCTGGCCGTCGTAGCCGGGGCGGACGTCGCGGACCGCGACGAAGACCTGGCCGGGTTCCAGCCGCCGGTGATCGTCGCAGCAACCCGAGACTTCCCAGTCGGCGCAACCGACGAACTGGGCCTCCGGAAGGAGCCGCCGCAGGCTTACCGAAGGGATTCCCCGCTGGGGCAGACGGTCAACGAACCAGCGCGCCATCGGCTCACGCCTCCTTGCCTCGCACCCATGGCCCGCGTCCGATCGCCGTGCGGTGGATTCGGCCCGGCGTTCTCGCCGCGCCGACGCGGGCGATCTCGACGAATCGCCCGGGTCCTCCGCTCGTGCGCCTTCCGCGGGCCCACCATCCGCCGCGTTCCCTCGCGCTGGATGCCTCGCCCGAATGAGGCGGCATTGTTGGCCGAAGCCGGGAAAAAGGCAATGCCAGACTCGTGCGTTCTCAGCCTCGCCGCGCGATTCGCCGGTCCCGGCGGCGCCGCGACCGCGCCGGGCCTCCGATCGGACGACACGGCCGGGCCCGCCGAAAGGTCAGCCCCCGGCCGAAGATGGCCTGGAGTCCGTCCCGGAATCCGGATGGGCGAGGCGCCGGCCGAGCCGGGTCGACGCGGGGTTTCCTCCGCGTCCCGGCTCGCCGGCAGGCTCGCCCTGCCGATCGGGTCCCTACAGGACCGACCCTTACTTGTCGTCATCGCCGAGCTCGGCGAGCATCCGCAGCGCCGGCCCGTCGAGCGCGAGTCGGATACGGATCCCGTCGCCAGCCCCCTTGATGAGCAGCGCCGCGCGGTCGCGCTTCGCATCCTTGCCCTTGAAGACCTCGGCGGCCGCCTTGCGGAACTCCTCGCGCTCCTTGTCGGTGTCCGCCATGTCGGCCAGCCCGGCCAGCCGGACCGTCGCGGCGGCGGGGCCGTCGATGCCTCCGGAGGATGCGGGCGCCAGGACGTCGGCGACGAGCCGGCGGAGCGGCCCCTCCGCGTCCTCGCCGAACGCCGCCACCAGGGCCCCCTTCGGGAACGCGAAGTAGAGCGAGGCCTTCCCGAAGGTCTTCAGGAGGTACTCGTCCTCCTTGTCCTTCTCGTCGTAGGGGACGGTCATCCGGTGGACCGCCGTGCCGTCGGCGGTCTTCGCGACGTCGAAGTCGATCTTGAACCCCTTCTCCAGCTCGAACTTCTTGACCGCGTCGCGGGCCAGCCGTTCCGCGGCGGCGCTGTCCTGGAGGCTGATGCCGAACTCCATCAGGAACTTCGAGGCGCCCGCGCCGGCCTTCTTCCCGCGTCGGACCGACAACCCGAGATCCAGGTCCGGCGCCTTGAGGGCCGACTTGATCAGGTCGTTGAACCGCCGGAAGACCTCCTTCTCGCCGTCGTTCTTCAGCCGGCCCTCGTTGGCCTTCACGCCTTCATCGAGGATTCGCGCGAAGCTCTCGCCCAGCTCCTTCGACAGCGGGAAGCGGGCGGACAGGGCTGCGTCGGCGTCGCGATCCAGGCCCTGGAAGCGGCTGCGCATGGCGCCGAAGGCCCGCAGGTCCTTCGCCATCGCCGTCCCGGGCTGGCCCGACACAGCCAGGTCGATCGCCAGTTCGCCCGACTTGCGGTCGTAGTCCAGGTCGAGCGCGAGGGTATTCCCCTCCTTGATGAACGCCTTGATCCCTGCGGCCGCCAGGTCCTGGCCGGCGAGCCGGCCGCGATACTCGGCCTCGCTCTCGCCGGCCTTCTTATCGCGATCGTTCTGCGCCTGGGCCTCGAAGCCGGCGATGAACTGGTCCTTGAGCGCCGGGGGGATCTCGGCGAGATGGACCTTGGCACTGAGGACCGTCTCGGGGCGATTCTTCTTCCACCACGAGGTGACATCCAGCGCCTTGAGCCGGTCGGCCCCGCCGGGGACCAGCGAGAACAGGGCGTAACCCTTCGACTCCAGGACGTACAGGCTCTGGCCGCCGTCCGGCGTGCTGACCTTGTGCGAGAAGCCCGGCGCGCCGGGCTGATCGTCCACGGCCACCCCCAGGTCCTTGAGCGAGTTGAGGAACTGGCCGAGGTCGGTCACCGGCACCGCGGCCACGATCGTCGGCGGCTCCTGCGGAAAGTTGCGGGGCAGGGTGATGGCCACCCCGATGCCGCGTGCTCGATCGAACCCCTTCAGGATCGCGCCTTCCTGGAACTGCTTGATCCCGTCCAGGATGGCCTGGCCCTGCGGATCCTCGGGATCGACCGACTTGATCAGGGCCTCGAGGTCCGAGGCCAGCTCCGACGCTGGTTTGGCCGTGACGACGATCGTCTGCCCCCGCGCCGCCAGCGCCGGAGCCACCACGCCGAACAGGCCGACCACAACCAGGTATCGCAGACGCTTGCCAGGATTCATCATCCACTCCAATTCCGGCCGGGATTCGCCGCGACCCGGTCGCCCGGGCCCTGGATCTGGTTCATCGCCGGGGCCCACCTCCGACCGGCCGCGGCGCCGGCCGGTCCGTCACGCATCGCACCATTGGACTGAAAGCGTCAACGGAAATCCAGTTGAACTCACCCGGTCTTGCACCTGGAGTGATTCCCCACACGGCGAGGGGCGGTAGAATACTCTGGTGCGCAAATGTCGCGAAGCCGCCGAACCCCAGCCGATCGCCCTGAAACCGGAGCGAACCCGAGAGCCATGCCCAGAGCCGAGACGTCGATCGTGGCCGGCGAGTCCCCCCTGACTGATATCCGCTCGCTCGCGAGCTCCGTCATCTTCCACGCGCTGATCCTGCTCCTGTCCTGGTACTTCGTCCTGGGTGCGTCCGAGATCGTCACCGAGACGGCCGACCCGATCCGCGCCGAGATCGGCCCCGTGGATAACCGTCCCGACGCCAACCCCAACGCCGTCGCCGGCGAGGGCGGCGGCAGTCCGGGCGAGGTGGGCGGCCTGGGGGTTCTGGCCATGACTTCACCGGACGACCGGACGAGCGTGGCGGCCTCGAGCCGCGATCCGGCCGAAGCGCTCCTCTCCGAGATCCTGCCGAGCGGCCGGCCGTCGGGGAACGAGACGCTCCAGCAGGCGCTCCCCGGGCCGCAGACGGCCGGGCAGGGGGTCATCCCGGGCTCCGGGGCCGGCGGCGGAGGGGGCTCGGGCGGCGGTTCCGGCGGCGGGGTCGGCCGGGGCGTCGGGCCCGGGACGCAGTTCTTCGGCGCCCGCGACCATGCCCATTCGTTCGCTTATGTCATCGATCACTCGGGGAGCATGGCCACCCGCAACTCGCTCGAGATCGCCAAGCGCGAGCTGCTGGCCAGTCTCGAGCAGCTCCCACCCGACGCCGAGTTCGCCGTGGTCTTCTATAACCTCCTGGCGAAGATGCTCAGCGATCCCCAGGGCCACAAGGGACTGATGGCCGCGACCAACGTGAACAAGGCGCGGATCAAGGCCCAGCTCGCGCAGATCGTGCCCGACGGCGGCACCGACCACATGGCCGCCCTCCGCGCGGCGCTGGCGCTGAAGCCCGAGGTCGTCTTCTTCCTGACCGACGCCGACCTGATGACCAACGGCGACGTCAACGAGATCCTGGCCGAGGCCGGCACAACCCGTATCCAGGCCATCGAGTTCGGCCGGGGTGCCAGCCTGGGCGAGGGCACGCCCCTGCGACGCCTCGCCGCCACGACCGGTGGCGCCTACCTCTACATCGACGTCAGCCTGTTCCCCGTCAACGCGGCGGGCTATTGACGGCGCCCGGGACCGCATCGAACCCACGAACCACCCCGAGCGCGAGGGAGATTCGTCGAAGATCCGACGAAGAGTGGAACCACGAAAAAACGAAAACTCACGAAAAAGAGGGCTCGCGATCGCACAGGCGGCGAGCAAAACCCCACCCCTTTCCCATTTTCGTGTAATTTGTGTTTTTCGTGGTGAATTCCGGATCTCTCGGGCGATGGAGACTGTCGCCGAGAGAGCGAAGGCCTCGAACTGGTGGGCAATGCCCACCCTCCGGCGCCATCTCCTTTTCGCGGCTCATTCCGCAATCCTCAACCTCGCCGCCGACCGGAATCACGGGGCTGGGGTCGGGGCCGGCTCATCGCGTGCCGTGTCGAGCCGGTCGCGGATGAGCCGGGCGGCCTCGGCGGCGGGCCGTCGGTCGGTGAACCGCTCGAGGGTGAGCACCTGGCCCGAGTCGAGCTCGAACGCCAGCGTGTAATACGGATCACCGTCGGGGTGCCGCGCCTCGTCGACGCGGACCGCCGCGATCGAGCGGAACGGATAGGCATCCTGCCGCAGCCGGACGAGCGTGCGGTCGCGCCAGCTCACCTGGCGGGTCGCGCAATCGACGACGATTTCGCGGCGATACGGGAACCGGCCGATCAGCGGCACGATGGCCACGAACAGGCCGAAGGTCGTCAGGAAGACGCCGAGCCCGGCGGGCGTCGCCGCCGGCCACTCGGCAACGGCGGTCGCGGCGACGACCAGGAACCCCAGGCCGGCGGCAAGCAGGCCCAGGCCCCCCGCGAGGAAGGGTCGGAACAACGGCGAGGGCCCCGCCAGGACCAGGCGATCGCTCGTATTCTCGACGGGGCGCATTCGTCTGAGGTCTCCGGAGGAAAGGCGCGGCGACGGCCGCGGGGAGAGTTCATCGGTCATGCGCCCCGCGACGTGCCGGCCGGACCGGGCCCGGAGCCGTTGGGCTCGATCGACCCGTCGGCGAAGCCCAGCACCTTGCCGACGGCCTCGAGGAAGAAGAACTCGCCCCACATCACCGATTCGTCGACGCCCAGGCCCTTGTGCAGGTGGTACACACCGTGCTTCAGCACGCCCTCCCAGCCGGGCGTCGACCAGGCCATGTACCGGTCCGAGGCGAGCGAGTCGAGGATCGTCAGCGCGGCGTTCCGATACCGCTCGCCGCCCGTCGGGTCGCCCGGGCAACAAATTGCGGCGAGGTCCCACAGCCCCGAAGCGGCGATCGCCGCCGCCGAGCTGTCCTCCGGCCGGTCGGGACTTTCGGGTGCGTCGAAGTCCCACGGCGGGACCAGACTCTCGGGACAGCGCCGGAGGTAGCAGTCGGCGTTGCGGCGGGCGACGTCGAGGTCGGCCGGGTCGCCGGTGTACGAGAAGACCCGGGTGAACCCATACAGCGACCAGGCCAGGCCGCGGGTCCAGGTCGAATCGGCCCGCAGCCCCTGCTGCGTCGACTGGCCGAGGAACTCGCCCGTGTCCGGGTTGAAGAGCCCCTCGTGGGCCGTCGACCCATCGGGCCGGACGAGCGTCCGCTCGGTCGTGCGGCAGTGCGCGGCGGCCAGCTCGTACAGGTCGTGGTCGCCGGCCTCGCGGGCGGCGTGGAAGATCAACGGGACGTTCATCATGATGTCGATGAACAGGCTCCCCGGCGCCAGGAACGACCGGAGGTACTGCCCGCGCGTGTTGAACCGCATCGCCAGGGTGCGACCGGCCGTGATCAGCACCTGGCGAAGACTCTCGTCGCCGGTCAGCCGATACCAGGGCAGGTAGGTGTTGAGAAAGATGAAGCCCAGGTCGTGGACCTCGCGGTCGTGCTGGCGGTGTTCGAGCAGGCGTGAATAATGCTCGGCCGCCTCGCGCCACCACGGGTCGCCGGTCCGTCGGGCGAGCAGCCACATCATCCCGGCGTGGAACCCGCCGCACCAGTCGGTCCACCGCTCGCCGCGATGCGCCCAGCGGCCCCCGACGGTGTAGATCGGGAAATAGTCGGGATGGCGCTCGATCGTGGCGCGAACCTGCCCCGCGGAAAAATCGGCGGCGCGCTCCAGTCGCGGCAGAAGGGCGGTGCTGTCGATCCGTTGCGGCTCGGCCATGGCGGCGTTAGGTCCCCTCGGCAACTTCCCTCATCGTTCGCGACGCCGTCGATCGTCACTCATCGGCCGGCGTTCCGCAAGACCGCGCCACGCCTGACCCCATGACAGGCCGGCCCGATGCCACTATGCTGAAGGACCGCGTCGACCGCTGGACCCGTCATCTCGGCAACCCATCCCGGGGCATCCGCATGAAATTCGATTCCTTCATCCGGTTCGCGGTGGAGCAGGGGGCCTCGGACATCCACTTCCAGACCGGCGCCGCGCCATTGCTCCGGATCGGCGGGCTGATCCGCACCGTCGAGTCGCCGCCCGTCACGGCCGAGGAGCTGGGCGCGTTCATCGCGACGATCCGGCCGGGCGTGACCGCCGAGACGCTCGGCGAGATGATGTACCAGGGGCTGGACTTCTCGCATTCGATGGCGGGCCTCTGCCGCTTCCGCTGCAACGTCTACAGCCACCTCGGCACGCCCGCGATGGTCATGCGGGTCGTCCGGCTGACGGTGCGCACGATGGACGAATTGCAGCTCCCGCCCGTGCTGCGCGACATCACGCTCTCGCTGCGCGGGCTGACCCTCGTCACCGGCACGACCGGCAGCGGCAAGACCACCACGCTGGCCTCGATGGTCGACCTGATCAACAATGCCTTCCGCTGCAAGATCATCACGATCGAGGATCCGATCGAGTACATCCACACCAACCAGAAGGCGATGATCTCGCAGCTCGAAGTGGGTCGCGATACCCCGTCGTTCGAGCACGGGCTGCGGCAGGCGCTGCGCCAGGACCCGGACGTGATCCTGGTCGGCGAGGTGCGCGACAGCGAGACCATGCGGATGGCGCTGCGGGCGGCCGATACGGGGCACCAGGTCTTCACGACCGTGCACAGCTCGAACGCGTCGCAGACGATCGAGCGGATCCTGGCCATGGTGCCGCCGGAGGAGCGGGCGATCGCGACGTCGCAACTGGCAGGGCAGCTCCAGGCCGTGATCTCGCAGCGGCTGGCGGTGACGAAGGACGGCGGCCGTCGGCCGGCGATGGAGATCCTCCGCGGTGGGCCGGTCACGTCGAAGTACATCCAGGAGAACCGGCTCGGCGACCTGAGCGACTACATCGCCACCCGCGAGATCGGGATGCAGCGCTTCGACCAGCACCTGGTCGATCTGTATGACCAGAAGGTCATCTCGGGCACCGAGGCGATGCGGCTGGCGACCAACCCCGAGGCCGTCGCGCTGGGACTGCGCGGGATCCGCTGACGTACCGGCCGGATTCCTCGTCGGGACGGAGCGATCGGCGTCGTGTGAAATGAAACGACCCGGGCCACGAGCCCGGGTCGCGCGGGAATGGGTCGGGTCGGTGGTGAAGCTTCTGGAACGGTGCTCCCGGCGAGTCGGCCCGGAGCGAGCTGCGTGCGTCTCGAGACGCCGCGACGAGCGATCAGATCACTCGCCGAGGAGCTTCGACACATCGGCCGTGACGGCCTCGATGTCCTTGTCGGTCAGGTCGCCCTTGAAGCCGCGGCTGACCTTGACGCGATGATTCTGCCACATCGTGACCGTGACATCGGCCTTGCGCGACAGCTCGTAGTCGGCCGGCCCGTCGGAATCGCCGAACATCGTCAGAGGGACGTGCTCGATGTTGTTGTCCTTGGCAAACTTGCGGAGCTCGTCCTTCAGCTTGTCCGGCTCGCCGCCGGAGATCACGACGAAACTCTTGAGCTTGCGATTGTCGCCGACCTTCTTGTCGATCTGCTTGACCAGACTGGCCAAGGGCTCGGAGGTCTTGCGCGCGAAGACGCAGACCACCGGGCTCGATCCGTACCTTCAGCGATAGCAGAGCGTCCGGCCCTTGTTCGGGCCGGTGACGTCGTCGACGTCAAACGGACTCACCTGGTCGCCGGCCTTCAGGCCGGACTCCACGGGATCGCCCGCGAGGGTTGCCCCCACCATGACGATGGAGGCCACCACCGCGGAGATGCCCAGCGCCCAACTGCGTCGCATGGGATTCTCCTTTGGATCGACCCGACCTGCATCTTCCCAACTCAACAGTGTCGTCATCGACGCTCCCAAGTCAAGACTCCCGGGCCGTTGACCTGTCAGAGTCGGTCCCGGAAGGGCTCTGAGCCCCCGTCAGGGGGCGATCG
>DAIDHB010000421.1 GCA_027452145.1 Planctomycetales bacterium | reverse complement strand
CGGCGAGGTCGATGGTGTCGACTTCTGGAGTGAGGAGCCCCCGAAGCGGCCCGTGGCAAGGTCGCCCGGCGGCGCGCGCAAAGCCGCCCCGCGCGAGGTGGTTCGGGGCACGATCCGCGAGACCTCGCGCCGGGTGGTCGTCGAGGGCCCGGTGCTCGGCCGGCTGCGGACCACCGACGAGTGGGTGTCCTCCGACGGCCGCAAGATCTGCGACGACGTCCGCACGGCCACGTTCTACAGCACCCGCGACCACCGGATCATCGACTTCGAGTATGTCCTCAAGGCGACCCATGGGCCGGTCGTCTTCGGCGACACCAAGGAAGGGATGTTCGGCATCCGCGTGGCGTCCTCGATGGACGTGACGAAGAAGCAGGGCGGCAAGATCACCAACGCCGAGGGGCTGACCGACACGCAGACCTGGGGCAAGGCCTCGCCGTGGGTCGACTACGTCGGCCCGGTGAACGGCCAGGCGGTCGGGATCGCGATCCTCAACCGGCCCGACAGCTTCCGGTTCCCCACGATCTGGCACGTCCGCGACTACGGCCTGTTCGCGGCCAATCCGCTCGGCTGGCACGATTTCCACGGGAACAAGGCGCCAAAACTGGAATATACCCTGCCGGCCGGAGAGTCGATCCGCCTGGCCTACCGGGTGATCCTGCACCGAGGGGATACCGCGGCCCTGGACCCGCCGGCGCTGTTCCATGCCTATGCGGGAACGGCGGCGATGGAAGTCCGGGCGGAGTGATGCGGCGCACTCAATTGCTGGACGACGACGAGCGGTCCGACCGGCCGGGGCCAAGGATGGTCCGGCCAGGGGCCGTGACGCCGTCGAGCGGGACGTCATGCGGCTCGACGGGCAGCCTCTGGACGAGCTGGCAGTCGAAGCAGAGCGCCCAGCGGACCGCGTCGGCGCGCAGGGTCGGCAGCAAGCGGTCATAGTGCCCGGCGCCCCGGCCGAGGCGATCGGCATGCTCGTCGAACGCCACGCCCGGGACGAGGGCCCAGTCGATCAGGTCGGGCGGGGCCTCGGGCCAGGCCGCATCCGGCTCGGGGATTCCCAGTACGCCCGAGACGAGCGCCCGGCCCGGGTCGGTCACGAGGTGCAGGCGGAGCCGGCGCTCCTGCCGGTCGACCCGCGGCAGGACCACCCTCTTGCCGTCCGCGTGCGCCAGCGCCAGCAATGGCGCCGTGTCGATCTCCTCGGGGAAGGCCGAGACGTAGAGCAGCACCGTATCGGCCCTGGCCCAGCCGGGGAGGGCCGGAAGCGCGGCAACTAGCGAGGATTCCTGGCGACGGCGCGCGGCCGGGTCGAGCGACAGGATGGCCGCGACGATCTCGCGCCGCCACTGGCGCTTCGTCCTCGGCGGCAGGGAATCCGCGGCCGTATTCGGGACGCTCATGCGGGGAGGGCTCACCGTCGGACCGGCCCGGAAAGCGATCCGGCAGGGGGCTTCGAACGAACGAAGCCCGCGGCCGCCTCGACGGGCGAGGCGAGACACGGGCTGGGAAAAAGACCTCCGCCGCAATGCCGGTGGGATGCTTTTGAGAACCCGCAGTTCAAGTGGGCACCTGAGGCACTCGAGAGGCTGGCAAGCAGCCTCAAGGAGCCGAGATCGGTTCCCTACGGGTTAAATGTTGGTTCGCCAAAAGGACCACCCCTTATCGAACATGGCAGAGGCTCGTCCGGACGAGCCGGACAGCTTCAATCTATCCGCGCGAGGGGTCCGGATCAAGAGCGAACGCGCGGCGGCCCCGGCGGCGCGAGCGGCGCGTGAGGGCCGCGGCGACCGGGGGCCCTGGGGGGCCGGTTGCGATCAGGAAGATCCGAGCATCGGCTGGCCGTGCGAATCGGCGCCCCGGAGCTTGCTGATCTGGTCGCGGATCCGCGCCGCCTCCTCGTAGTTCTCCAGCTTGATCGAGACCTCGAGCTGCTGCTCCA
>DAIDHB010000420.1 GCA_027452145.1 Planctomycetales bacterium | reverse complement strand
CGATCGCCCCCTGACGGGGGCTCGGAGCCCTGCCGGCACAGACTTTGAGCGGCGTTTCCTCTGGTTCGACACGGCGCTCCCGCCGGCCGGGGCCGGCCGGCGGGAAGAATCTCGGGCAGGCCCGGCCGACATTGGTGGAATCGCCAACTTCCTGATGGCGTTGCGCGGCCGATCTCTCGTAAGATCTCGTTTGCCGGCTCGCAACGGGGCGCGCCTGCGCCATCACTGCCACCAGGCCACGAGGGCTCAATCGGATGAATCGCGCGGCCGCTGCGGCGGAACAACTCCTCGCTGCACGCGCGGAGCGACGGCCCATCGCCTTTTTACCGATGGACGCACTCCCGGGCTCGCTGGATGAAGGCTACCGTGCCCAGGATCTGCTCGTGCGCGCTCTGCTCGCGGAGTCGAATTCGCGGCTCATCGGCTACAAGATCGCGGCGACAAATACCGCCGCACAACGATTGCTCAAGGTCGAGGCACCGTTCTTCGGCCAGCTCCTCTCGGGGAGAACATTCGCAAGCCCGGCGACGCTGCCCTCGGGCGAGTTCACCGTGCGCTGCGTCGAGGTCGAGTTTGGCGTGGAGCTCGCCGCCGACGCGGTCCCCGAGGATGTCCCCTTCACGAGCGAGTCGATCGCCGACCTGATTTTCGCGGTCATTCCCAGCATCGAGGTTGTGGATCACCGGTTCGTCGACTGGGCCACGGTCGGCGCCCCGAGTCTCATCGCGGACAACGCGATCCACGGCGCGTGGATCGAGGGCCTGCCCGTGACCCGCTGGCGTGAGACGGACCTCGCCGCCCACGGTGTCACACTGTTTGCGAACGATCAGGTCGTGGGCACAGGCTCGGGCGCCGCGGTGCTCGGCCACCCGCTGAATGCGGTCGCCTGGCTCGCGAACGAGTTGCCGCGGCATGGCCGATACCTCAGGCGCGGCGACAAGGTCACGACGGGGACCGCCGCGCCTGTCTATCACGCGAATCCGGGCGATCGCCTGGTTGCGGATTTCGGAGCGTTCGGACAGGTGGAACTCCACTGGAGCAGGTGACCCCATGAGCCTCCGCATCCGCAACATCGTCTCTCAGCCCGTGGCGGTGCCGATGCGGCGGCCGCTCCGGACCGGCGCCGGCGCCGTCACCCAGGCGGCACTCCTGTTGATCGATCTGGAAACCGAGGAGGGGATCACCGGACACAGCTACCTCTTCGGCTACACCCCGCTCACGCTCAAGCCGTTGCACGAACTGGTTCGCGGCCTCGCGGAATTGGTCCGAGGCGACGAGCTGGCGCCTGTGGTCATCGACCAGAAGCTTCGAGCGAAGGCCCGGCTGATCGGGACGCATGGGCTGGTCGGGATGGTGCTGGCGGGGATCGAGATGGCCTGCTGGGATGCCCTGGCGCTGGCGCGCGGCGTGCCGCTGGTTGTCCTTCTGGGCGGCTCGCCCGGCCGCGTCGCCGCCTACAACAGCACGGGGCTGGGGATCATGCCCGCCGACGAGGCGGCAGCCGAGGCCGATCAGTTGCTCGGCGAAGGGTTCCGGGCGATCAAGATCCGGCTCGGGCGGCCCGAGGCCCGGGACGACCTGGCCGCGGTCCGGGCCGTGCGCGGCCGGATGCCCGAGGGCAGTCTGCTCATGGCCGACTTCAATCAGTCGCTGAGCGTGGCGGAGGCGATCCGCCGCGGCCGGATGCTCGACGACGAAGGGCTCTACTGGATCGAGGAGCCGGTCCGGGCGGACGACCTGGCCGGATGCGCGGCCGTCGCCAGTGAGTTGAAAACACCTGTCCAGATCGGTGAGAACTTCCGGAGCATCCACCAGATGCGGGAGGCGATCGACGGCCGGGCGAGCGACTTCGTCATGCCTGATGTGCAGCAGATCGGCGGGGTCACCGCCTGGATGCAGGCCGCCGCACTGGCCCACGCCGCGGGGATCGAGATGTCGAGCCACCTCTTCCCCGAGATCAGCGCCCACCTCCTGGCGGTCACGCCGACCCGACACTGGCTCGAGTACATGGACCTGGCGAATCCGATCCTTCGCGAGCCTTTTCTGGTGCGCGACGGCGAGATCGTCATTCCCGATCGACCGGGTACGGGCTTGACCTGGGATGACGATGCGGTGAGGTGTTATCTGTTGAAATGAAGCGAGGCGTATCGGCCGGCTACACGGCGACGGTATTGACCCGCGTGGAATAATGTCCAACCTACTTGCATTCCAGCGTATTCGTGGCACCGCTACGACCGACGGCCGCTGAAGTCCCGCTATTTAGAGATCGATCCGGATGATCCTGATCCACGGAACGACCCGGACTCGCGCGGAGCGCATCCTGCAATATGGTCCGGACCCTCTCATCGTGGAACCGAGCGGCCATTCGTGGGAGGACGGCTTCTCGATGAGTGTCGAAGCCGGCCCGTTTCCTTTCGGGAAACCCGAAGACTATGCCCGAGGCAAGGCGAACGCGTTTCCCGATGAAGGCGGCCCAGCTATAATCGTTGTGGACGTGCCCGACGAGATCGTTCAGAAGGCTGTTAGCGACTGGTTTCCGATCGCTCAGGGGCTCGTCCAGTTCGATCCCGGTGCCGGCCTGGAGGAGCTCATCTCCGCCTGGCCCGGCCTGACCAGGGAGATCCGGATCATCCCATGAATCACCGACATTCCTTACCAGATCTGCTCCATGAGGCTTTCGAACCTGGACCACGCGGTGCCGTGGGCCTGGTCGACGACCTGCTGAGACTTTGCGACGAGGAAGGTCTCTCCCTCTCCTGGAAATCCGGTCGGTGCCAGATTCGTCTGCCCGAAAGTCGGCCCGAGCGTTTGATCGAGCTCCCGTTGTCGAGGTCGGTGGTCCGCGCCGTGCTGGCGAGGTTCGCTGTGCTCTGCAATGAGAATGTCCCGGGCTCGGTCTCACCCTATGGCGGAGAGGGGGAGTTCTCGGTCGTCGCTCCTTCCCCGGCGAACTTCTGCCTGGCGTTTACCAATACTCCCGCCGAACAAACGCTGAAACTCCGGCGGCTCGCACCTCGTCCGAACGGGAAGACTGCTGGCGACGTTGCGACGAGGAACGCTCCAGGGAGACGTCTGTAGAAACTGGTCCCAGGCGCCGGTCTTGCGTGTTTCCCCCGGTTCGAGGGGTCCGGAACTACTGTGCGCGCTCCTCGCCGAGCGCGAAGCCTCAACACGCCCCCGCCGGAGCCCGCAGATGCCCTGGTCCGCCAGCCAGTACCTGAAGTTCGAGGACGAACGCACGCGACCCGTCCGCGACCTGCTCGCCGCCGTGCCGACGAGGGAGGTGAAGCGAGCCATCGACCTGGGCTGCGGGCCGGGGAACTCGACCGAGGTACTGGTCGCGCGCTATCCCGACGCCCGCGTCTCGGCGATCGACTCGTCCGATGATATGATTCGCGCCGCACGCGAGCGGTTGCCGGAAGTTTTCTTTGAACGCGCCGACGTCGAGGATTGGCGCGATCCCGGGCCGTTCGATTTGATCCTGGCGAACGCCGTGCTCCACTGGATCCCCGACCACGCGGGCCTCTTGCCTCGGCTCGGGGGAGCTCTGTCGGACGGAGGCACCCTGGCCGTCCAGATGCCGGATAACCTGGCGGAACCCAGCCATGTGCTGATGCGGCAGGTGGCCGCCGATGGGCCGTGGGCGGGCAAGCTGGCCGATGCGAATGCGGAACGTACCCAGGTCGCCCCGGCCAGCTGGTACTACCAGTTGGTCCGGCCGCTCTGTCAGCGAGTCGACATCTGGCGCACGACCTATCACCATCCGCTCGCGGGCAGCGAGGCGATCGTCGAGTGGTTCCGGGGCTCGGGCCTCCGACCCTTCCTGGCACCGCTGGAACCCGCCGAGCAGGCCGAGTTCGTCGGGCGCTATCGATCCGCCCTGGCCGTGGCTTACCCTGCTCTACCCGTCGGAACCGTCCTCCTCCCGTTTCCGCGGCTGTTTATCGTCGCCACGCGCTGAGCGCCTTTTCAGCGAATCGGGCCGTCTGGCCATGCGGCCTCAGCCCGCCGGGCCGACGAATCCGAGCGAATGGACGAGGCCGTTCGTCTGGAGGACCGTCCGATGGGAGCCAGTCGCGAGCTCCACGACGTGGATCGCGCTCCCGCCGTACCCGTTCGTCACGAAGGCGATCAGCGTCCCGTCGGAAGACCAGGCGAGGTCCGGCCCGGCGATCTCGTCGGGCATGTCGTCCTCGCCGAACGAGGCGATCTCCGTTCGGATTCCTGTCCGCAGATCCAGGTGGGCGATGACACGCTCTTCCCCTGACGCCGAGGCGTCGTCCTGCTGATACGCCAGGCTGCCGCCGCGGGGGCTCCAGACTGGATACGTCTCCCACCGCAGCGGGCCGATCGGCGTGACCTGCCCCGACGCCGTGTCGAGGATGTAGCCGGTGAATGGCGAATCGTCGATCGAATCCTCATCCGACGAGAGGTCACAGAACGCGACGTGTCGGCCGTCGGGCGAGGTCGCGAGCCCCTGGGCCGTCGGCGCAACGGTAAGCTCGAGCGTTCGCACCGGCTCCAGACTCTCGACGTCGAAGCTCACGAGGGAGAGTCTGCTCCCATCGTTCAGGATCGCGAGGATCTCACGATCGTCGGACCGCCATCGTAGGGACTGGATGCGCCACACCGTGGCCTCGCGGACGAGCCCCGTGGTGAGGTCGTGAATCGCCAGGATGGATACGCTGCCCGTGGCGTCGGGCTGCCCTTCCGGTCGGCAAGACACGAATCGCCGTTCGTCGTTCGACCAGGCATCGGTGGCCCAGGCATACGCCAGGCGCGAGTCGTCGCTCGACCAGGCCGGCCGACAGCCGAGGGGGATCCGCAAGAGCTCCGACGCCCCTGTTCGGGGCTCGGCCAGGGCCGTCAGGATCGTCCAGACGGCGTGGGTGCCCTCGAAGAAAAACGTATGGCCGAAGAGCGCCGCTCGCGAGCCGCCCGGGGCGATCGCGGCGTCGTGGGCCTTATGAACGAACGGCAGGGCGAAAACCCGGCCGTCGCTCGCCAGGCGGTACCAGCTCCGGCCGCCGGCGAGGTCGTCGAAACTCAGGAGCAGGTCCCACCGGCCTGGCGATGGCCGGGACTTCCAGCCGTCCGGTAGGCCCGGCCGCACCGTCGCGTGGTCCTGCTTTTCGCTATCCCCGGTCATGGTTTGATCCTGATGAGCCGGATCGTGAAGACCAGAGTCGAGCTGGGCGGGATGATGCCGCCGGCGCCCCGGGCGCCGTAGGCCTCCTCGGGTGGGATGATCAGCCAACGCACCCCGCCGGGCCGCATGCCGATGATCCCCTGATCCCAGCCCTTGATGACATGGCCCCGCCCGACCTGGAATGAGAACGGCTGGCCGCGGTCCCAGGAGCTATCAAACTCCTTGCCGTCGAGGAAGCGCCCCACGTAATGGACATCCACCGTGTCGCCCGCCTTCACCGCCGGACCCGAACCCCACCAGACGTCGATGACCCGAGTCCCTCGACCACGTAGCCAGGCCAGCCCGAGCGCGATCAGGGCGATCAACACCATCACCCCGCCGATCGTGATCCGCCATTTGCGCGGCAGCTTCATCGACGCCTCCGAAACAGGCCGGTGCCTGAATGGCGATGACCCGTGTACCTCCCCAGGCCAAACAACCACCGTCCCCGGCAGTTCCTCCACCGTTGCTCCCCTGACAATAGTCGGGGAGACAGCCGCATGAAAGCCCTGTCTCCTCCAGCAGCGTTCTCGGAAGCGCGAAGAGGGATGTCAAATCGGGTGATCTGGGGAGCCTGGAAAAGCAAACAGAGAGCTTTTTGGTCCGGTAAGTCCGGGCCGGAACGCACCGCGGCGGAAATCGTTCGGAGAGACCACCCTTTGCGCCGCCGGCCGAATACCCTACTAATGAGGAAGCAACTCCGTGCCGATTGAAGCGTTGGGCCGAGGACGGCCTTGACCCGGTCGCGCGGAGGGTGGCCCGCCCGTCGGGTCCATTCCCCGACCAACCGACCGATCGAGACCGCCCGGTCGTGCCCGGGACGAGTCCGCGGGATCCGGCCGAGCCGGGCCGACAGGAGCGACATAGCCAGATGAGCACCGACACCGTGACCCCGACCACGACGACCACCACGATCCGCGTCGGCCATAGTCCCGACTCCGACGACGCCTTCATGTTCTACGCGCTGACCCACGACCGGATTGACACCGGCGGGCTGAAATTCGTCCACCAGCTCGAGGACATCGAGACGCTCAACCAGCGGGCGCTCCGCGGCGAGCTGGAGGTCTCGGCGGTCAGCATCCACGCGTTCGCCTACCTGGCCGACCGCTATGCTCTGCTGGGATCGGGTTCGAGCATGGGCGACCGCTACGGGCCGACGATCGTCACCCGCGAGCCGCTGTCGCTCGCCGACCTGCGCGGCCGGACGATCGCCATCCCGGGGAAGCTGACCACAGCCTATCTCACGCTTCAGCTCTGCCTGGGCAAGGACACGCCGGTCGTCGTGATGCCGTTCGACCAGATCCTGCCCGCGGTCGTCGAGGGGAAGGTCGATGCCGGGCTGATCATTCACGAGGGCCAGCTCTATTATGAGAGCAAGGGCCTGCACAAGGTCGCCGATCTGGGCGAGTGGTGGTTCGGCGAGACGGGACTCCCCCTGCCCCTCGGCGGCAACGTCGTCCGGCGCGACCTGGGCGAGGAACTCGTCAACAAGATCGCCCAGCTGCTCCGCGAGAGCATCCTGTATGCCCTCAACCATCGCGACGAGGCGCTGGACTACGCGCTGCGCTATGCCCGCGACCTCGATCCGGCCCTGGCCGATCGCTTCGTCGGGATGTACGTGAACGACTGGACCGTCGATTACGGCCCCCGCGGACGCGAGGCCGTGCGGACCCTGCTGAACCGCGCGACGGAAGCGGGTTTAGTCCCGGGCCCGCTTGACGTACAATTCGTGGGATAATCCAGAGGCCCGATCGCCCGCCTACCAAACTGGTCCGACCGCCAGGGGATCATCCATGCCCAGTTCCTTCGACGCCCGATCGACTCTCACGGTGGATGGTCAGACCGTCCACTACTACCGGCTCGACGCGCTGAGCCAATCCGGGCTCGACGTCTCCCGCCTGCCGTTCTCGCTCAAGATCCTGCTCGAGAACCTGCTCCGCCACGAGGACGGCTCGACCGTCACGGCCGACGACATCAAGGCCCTGGCGTCGTGGAACCCGACGGCCGAGCCGGATACCGAGATCGCATTCCGACCCAGCCGCGTGCTGCTCCAGGACTTCACCGGAGTGCCGGCGATCGTCGATCTCGCCGCGATGCGCGACGCCATGCAGCGGCTGGGGGGCGACCCGCGCAAGATCAACCCCCTCCAGCCGGTCGAGCTGGTGATCGACCACTCGGTGCAGGTCGACGAGGCCGGCTCGGCTCGCGCCTTCCAGGTCAACGCCGATCTCGAGTTCGAGCGGAACCGCGAGCGCTATGCGTTCCTCCGCTGGGGCCAGAATGCGTTTGCCAACTTCCGCGTCGTGCCGCCCGATACCGGGATCGTCCACCAGGTGAATCTCGAGTACCTGGCGCGCGTCGTCTTCGACGCCCAGGCCGACGGCACGCGCGTGGCCTATCCCGACACGCTCGTGGGCACCGACTCGCACACGACGATGATCAACGGCCTGGGCGTGCTGGGCTGGGGCGTCGGCGGCATCGAGGCCGAGGCCGCCATGCTGGGCCAGCCGGTGTCGATGCTCGTCCCGCAGGTCATCGGGTTCAAGCTGACCGGCAGCCTGCGCGAGGGCGCCACGGCGACCGACCTGGTGCTGACCGTCACCCAGATGCTGCGGAAAAAAGGCGTCGTCGGCAAGTTCGTCGAGTACTACGGCGACGGCCTGGCGAACCTGCCGCTGGCCGACCGCGCCACGATCGCCAACATGGCGCCCGAGTACGGCGCCACCTGCGGGCTCTTCCCGATTGACGCGGAGACCCTCCGCTACCTCGAGCTCTCCGGTCGGCCCGCCGCGACAATCCGACTGGTCGAGGCGTATGCCAGGGCTCAGGGCATGTTCCACGAGCCCGGCACGCCCGAGGCGAAGTATTCCGACACGCTCGAACTGGACCTGGCGACGGTGGAACCCAGCCTGGCCGGGCCCCGGCGGCCCCAGGATCGCGTCGCCCTCCACGACGTGAAGACCTCGTTCGCCGCGGCCCTCAAGGAGCTCCAGGCCGCTCGCCCGGCGAAAAAGAAGGCCGCGGCCGCCACGTTGCCGATTGCCGAGGGCGGCACGCCCACCAACGGTTCTGCGCCGAACGCCGAGGCCGCCGCGGCGTCGCTCACCAATGGCTCGGTCGTGATCGCCGCGATCACGAGCTGCACCAACACGTCGAACCCCTCGGTGATGATCGCCGCCGGCCTGCTGGCGCGGAAGGCCGTCGAGCGCGGGCTCGAGACCAAGCCCTGGGTCAAGGCGAGCCTGGCGCCCGGGTCCAAGGTCGTGACTGACTACCTGGCCGACGCGGGGCTCGACAAGGACCTCGACCGCCTCCGGTTCAACCTGGTCGGTTACGGCTGCACCACCTGCATCGGCAACTCGGGCCCCCTGCCCGCGGCGATCTCCGAGAAGATCAACCACGACGACCTCGTCGCGGTCGCCGTGCTGAGCGGAAACCGGAACTTCGAGGGCCGGATCAACGCCGACGTCCGGGCCAATTACCTCGCCTCGCCGCCGCTGGTCGTCGCTTATGCCCTGGCCGGCACGATGGACATCGACCTCCAGAAGGACCCTCTGGGCACCGACAGGCAGGGCAAGCCGGTCTACCTGCGCGAGATCTGGCCGAGTCAGCGCGAGATCCAGGACGCGATCCGGAAGTCGGTCCGATCCGAGATGTTCCAGCGCGAGTACGCCGAGGTCTTCCGCGGCGACGCGACGTGGAGCTCGCTGCCCGTGCCCGAGGGCGACCTTTACGGCTGGGACGCTGGGTCGACGTACGTCAAGAATCCGCCCTATTTCGAGGGGATGACGAACGAGCCGCCGCCCGTCGCGCCGATCGAGAACGCCCGCGTCCTGGCGGTGCTCGGCGACAGCATCACCACGGACCACATCTCGCCGGCCGGCTCGATCAAGGCCGATGGCCCGGCGGGCAAGTACCTGATCGAGCGGGGCGTCAAGCCGAGCGACTTCAACTCGTACGGCGCCCGGCGGGGCAACGACGAGGTGATGGTCCGCGGCACGTTCGCCAACATCCGCCTGCGGAACCGCCTCGCCCCGGGCACCGAGGGCGGCTGGACGCGGCACCTGCCCGACGGCGAGCCCATGACGATTTTCGACGCCTCGCGGCGGTACATCGCCGATGGCGTGCCGCTCGTGATCCTGGCGGGGAAGGAATATGGCTCGGGCTCGTCGCGCGACTGGGCGGCCAAGGGCCCCAAGCTCCTGGGCATCCGCGCCGTGATTGCCGAGAGTTACGAGCGGATTCATCGCTCGAACCTCGTGGGCATGGGCATCCTGCCGCTCCAGTTCCTGCCGGGCGAGAGCGTCGAGAGCCTCGGCCTCAGCGGCGAGGAGGAGTTCACGATCGAGGGCCTTGCTGACGCGATCGCCGGCCGGTTCGCCTCGGGGCGCGAGCTGACCGTGTCGGCGCGCCGGGCGGATGGCCAGTCTGTCCGGTTCCGCGTGAGTGTCCGCATCGACACTCCGCAGGAGATCCGGTACTATGAGCACGGTGGGATCCTCCAGTACGTGCTCCGACAACTGCTCCACGGCGAGCGCTAGGAACCACCCACCCGGGCCGATCGACCCGATCGGCCCGTCCGGCCGCCCGCATGAAGCCAACGGCCACCGCAGGGGCGTCCCTCCAGCCCCTCGCGAGAGCCGATCAGTACCCTGGGATTGCGGATCATCCAGAACCCACCCGTTTTCGCATGCATTCAGGAGTCGTGATGATTACGGAGCATGTGCAGACCGAGGCCAAGCCCGTCGTGAACAAGACCCAGGCGCTGGTTTGGCTCCGCCAGATGCTGTTGATCCGCCGCTTCGAGGAGCGGGCGGAGATGCTCTACCAGAAGGGGAACAAGATCGGGGGGTTCTTCCACCAGTACAGCGGTCAGGAGCCGGTCGCGGTCGGCTCGATCGGCGTGCTGCGGGAGGATGACTACGTCATCACGGCGTACCGCGACCACGGGCACGCGCTGGCGCGGGGGATGACCGCGAAGGCGGGGATGGCCGAGCTGCTGGGCAAGGCCACCGGCTGCTCGAAGGGCAAGGGCGGCTCGATGCACTTCTTCGACGTGGAGAAGGGCTTCCTGGGCGGCCACGCGATCGTCGGCAGCCACATCCCGCTCGCGGCCGGGGTGGCCTTCGGCATCAAGTACCGCGGCGAGGACCGGGTCTGCATCTGCTACATGGGCGACGGCGCGATCAACCAGGGCGGTGTCCACGAGGCGCTCAACATGGCCGCCATGTGGAAGCTGCCGGTGATCTACGTCGTCGAGAACAACCTGTATGCGATGGGCACGTCGCTGGCGCGGTCGTCCTCGGTGCTGGACCTGACCGTCCGCTGCGCGGTCCCGTACGGAATCCCGGGCGTGGCGATCAACGGCAACGACATCGAGCTGATGGCCAAGACCACGCGCGAGGCCGCCAACCGGGCCCGCGCCGGCGAGGGGCCGACGTTCATCGAAGCCCAGACGTACCGCTACAAGGGGCACTCGATCAGCGACCCGGGCAAGTACCGCCAGAAGGACGAGCTCGACTCGGCGATCCACAACGACCCGATCATCAAGTACGAGGAGATCCTCAAGGAGCGCGGCTGGATCGATCAGGAGGCGATCGACCGGATGCGCGAGAGCGTCAAGGACGAGATCGAGGAGAGCATCGAGTTCGCCGAGCAGAGCGAGCAGCCGCCCCTCGAAGCGCTGTACGAAGACATCACGGTGGCCCCGTTCATCCCGCAGGAGTGATCATGCCCGTACTCACGTTCCGCGAGGCCCTCAACCAGGCCATGACCGAGGAGATGGAGCGCGACGAGAACATCTTCCTCATGGGCGAGGAGGTCGCGCAGTACGACGGCGCGTACAAGGTCAGCCAGGGGATGCTCAAGCGGTTCGGCCCGCGCCGGATCGTCGACACGCCGATCTCCGAGGAAGGCTTCGCCGGCATCGGCATCGGCGCCGCGATGACGGGGCTGCGTCCGATCATCGAGTTCATGACGTTCAGCTTCAGCCTGGTCGCGATCGACCAGATCGTCAATAACGCCGCCAACATGCGGTACATGAGCGGCGGGCAGTTCGCGGTGCCGATCGTGTTCCGCGGCAGCTCGGGCATGGCCGGCTGCCTGGCCGCCACGCACTCGCACCGGCTGGAGGCCTGGTACGCCCAGATCCCCGGCCTGACCGTCATCCTGCCGAGCACGCCGGCCGACGCCAAGGGGCTGCTCAAGAGCGCGATTCGCTCGGACGACCCGGTCGTCTTCATCGAGCACGAGGTGCTCTATCACGAGAAGGGCGACGTCCCCGAGGGCGAGCACCTGGTGCCGATCGGCAAGGCCGACATCAAGCGGCCCGGCTCGGACGTCACGCTCATCACGTATTCCCGCTCGCTCAAGGCGACGCTTGCCGCCGCCGAGAAGCTGGCCGAGGACAACATCGACGCCGAGGTCATCGACCTCCGCACGATCCGCCCGCTGGACATCGAGACTCTGCTGGAATCGATCCGCAAGACGCATCGCGGCGTGATCGTCGAGGAAGATTGGCCGTATTGCGGCCTGGGCGCCGGGATCTCCGACCGGATCACGCAGGCGGCGTTCGACGACCTCGACGCGCCGATCCGCCGCGTGGCCGCCAAGGACGCGCCGATCCCGTACAACAAGACGCTCGAGGCGTCGATGCTGCCGTCGGTCGACCGGGTCGTCGCGGCGGTTCGCGACGTCCTGTACCTCTAATCTAATAACCCCCACCCAAGGCTCCGAGATTGTCCGGTAGGGTGGCCATTGCCCACCAGTTCGAGACCTCGACCGGTGGGCAATGCCCACCCTACGACATCCAATCGCGTTGTCGAGACGATCTCCGAGCGATTCCCTCCAAGAATCCGATTCCGCCGCCCAGGGAGAAGAGACGTGCCGATCGAAGTCACCATGCCGAAGCTCAGCCCCACGATGGAGTCTGGCGTTATTGCGCAGTGGCATGTCAAGGTCGGGGATCAGGTCAAGGAAGGGGATGTCCTGGCCGACATCGAGACCGACAAGGCCACGATGCAGATGAAGTCGTACGACGACGGCACGATCGCGCACATCGATCATGCCGCCGGCGACGAGGTCGCCCTGGGCCAGCGCGTGATGGTGCTGGCGAAGAAGAACGAGGACCCGCAGAAGGTGGCCGCTGGCCTCGGCGGCAGTGCGGGTGCGGCGAAGGCCGCCACGAAGGCGGCCGCCGCGCCGGTGGCCGCGGGTGCCGCGGTTGGCGTCGGTGCCTCCGGCGGGCCGGCCGACCGGGCCTCCGACAACGGCCAGGCGGCTGCCGCCAATGGTAGCGGCAACGGCCACGCCGCGGCGGCCGCCGAGGAGACTCATCACGCGGCCGGCGGCCGGGTGAAGGCCAGCCCCCTGGCGCGGAAGCTCGCGGCGGCGTCGAGCGTGGACCTGGCGCGGGTCCGCGGCACCGGCCCCAACGGCCGGGTCATCCGCCGCGACATCGAGAATTATGTCCAGAGCGGCGCGGCCCGCGCGGGCGCGGCCGCGTCCCCGGCGAGCGGCCCCGGTGCAGCGGCGGCTGCGGCGGCCTCGCCCGCGCCTGCCACGCAGCGGATTCCGCACTCCCGGATGCGCAAAACCATCGCGCAGCGGATGGTCCAGGCCAAGCAGGCCGCGCCCGAGATCCACGTCACGGTGGACATCCGGGTCGACCGCCTGGTCGCTGCCCGCGAGGAGCTGAACCGGCGGCTGTCGAAGGAAAACATCAAGCTCTCGCTGGGCGACTTCGTCACCAAGGCCGTCGCGATGTCGCTGCGGGCCCACCCGGGCGTGAATGCCAGCTTCGAGCCGGACGCGATCGTCCGCCACGGCGAGATCAACATCGGGATCGCGGTCGCCCTGCCCGAGGGCCTGATCGTCCCGGTGCTCCACCGCGCCGACACGCTGGGCCTCAAGGAGATCCGCAAGCAGAGCGAGGCCCTCGCGGCCGCCGCCCGGTCGAATAATCTCACCGGCGAGCAACTGACCGGCAGCACGTTCACGATCTCGAACCTGGGGATGTACGGCGTCCGCCAGTTCGATGCGATCCTGAACATGCCCGAGGTCGGCATCCTCGCCGTCGGCGGCGCCGAGAAGCGCCCCGTGGTCGAGGGGGACAAGCTGGTCGTCGGCACTGTGATGACCGTCACCCTCACCGCCGACCACCGCGCCGTCGACGGCGCGATGGCCGCCGAGTTCCTCCGGACCCTGAAGGGGCTGCTCGAGGAGCCGACGGCCATGCTGCTCTGATCCTGAGGGGCGAGGGGGCAGGAACGAGGAGCGAGTGAATCGCTTCGGACCGGCCTCTCGCAACCCAACCCTCCGCAACTACTGAGGATCGAGGGTCAGGCGAACGTTGCTCCTGACCTCCTCGCTCCTCGTCCCCAACCCCCGCCCCTACCAAACATGGCTTACGACTACGACATCGTGGTGATCGGCGGCGGACCCGCCGGATACGCCGGCGCGATCCGCGCGGCCCAGCTCAAGAAGCGCGTGCTCTGCGTCGAGCGCGACAAGCTCGGCGGGATCTGCCTCAACTGGGGATGCATCCCGACCAAGGCGCTGCTCACGAACGCCCACCTTGCCGAGCTGATCCAGAACCACGGCAAGCAGTTCGGGTTCACCGGCCAGGCGGGCTGGGACTTCGCCCAGATGATCAAGCGGAGCCGGGGCGTCGCCAGCCAGCTCAACAAGGGCATCGAGGGGTTGTTCCGCAAGTACAAGGTCAATCACAAGCTCGGCACCGCGAAGGTGATCGCCCCGCACAAGGTGCAGATCGGCGACGAGACCGTCACGGCCGAGTCGATCGTGATCGCCACCGGCGTGCGTGCCCGGCCGCTCCCGGGTGCCGAATTCGACGGCAAGACGATCATCTCGTACAGGGAGGCCATGAGTCTGCCCGAGCAGCCGAAGTCGATGGTCATCATCGGCGCCGGGCCGATCGGGCTGGAGTTCGGCTACTTCTACAACGCCATAGGCACCAGGGTGACCGTGATCGAGCTGCTCGACCGGATTCTCCCCGGCGAGGACGAGGAGGTCTCGGCCGCGCTGCACCAGAGTCTCACCAAGAGGGGGCTCACGATTTACACCGGCTCCAAAACGTCGAAGGTCGAGAAGACCGCGTCGGGCGTGAAGCTCGAGATCGAGACGCCCAAGGGGAAGGTCTCGGTCGACGCCGACAAGATGCTGGTGGCGATCGGCGTGGTGGGGAACGTCGAGAACCTGTTCGCGGATGATGTGAAGGTCCAGATCGAGCGCAACCACATCAAGGCCGACCCGAACAAGGGTTATGTCACGAGCGTGCCGGGCATCTACGCGGTCGGCGACATCATCGGCCCGCCCTGGCTGGCGCACGTCGCCCACCACGAGGCGGTCTGCTGCATCGAGCGGCTCTGCGGGTTCTCGGATCGCACGGTGGATTACACCACGATCCCCGGCTGCACCTACACGGATCCAGGCGTCGCCAGTGTGGGCCTGACCGAGAAGGCCGCCCGCGAGGCCGGTTACGAGGTGCGCGTCGGCAAGTTCCCGTTCCAGTTCAGCGGCCGGGCGCTTGCCTCGGACGAGACCGAGGGATTCGTGAAGCTGGTGTTCGACAAGAAATACGGCGAGCTGCTGGGCGCCCACCTGATCGGCTCGCAGGCGACCGAGCTGATCGCCGAGCTCGTCATGGCCAAGAAGCTCGAGGCGACCGAGGAGGAGATCCTCCACGCCATGCACCCGCACCCGACCTATTCCGAGGCGGTCATGGAAGCGGCCGGCCAGGGGCTGGGGGAGTCGGTGCATATTTGACGGGCGGTTGGGTTCGAGTGCCTGGCCGACGGGTGGCTCACGAAGGGGCCCAGGCCATACCGATCCGTTCCAGCCCGCACGGTCGGGTCTGTTGCAGGAGGCGGCTCCGTCCGCCGATCCCGCTCCGTCCGCCGATCCCGCTCCGTCCGCCGATCCCGCTCCGTCCGCCGATCCCTCCGAATCTGGTCCGGTCCGCCGGGTCGGGGGACGGAGCCCCCTCCTACAAAAAGTCCGGGCGGGCGGATTGCCGAAGGTCGGGAGGGTCCGTCGGCCATCTCGACGTGATCTGCGACCCTCCAGGGTCAGGTGGCAGATGGCGACCGACAATAGCCAGAGATCCGAACCTGGCCGCCGCAGTCATTGTGTCGTCCAGGTCTTCCAGGGCAGGTTCTCGCCGCCGGCGATGGTCGAGAGGGCCTCGAAGACCCGTGGGTCGATGGTCTCGGAAATGAAGCGGACCGAGCCGTCGGCGAAGGCGATGTTGGCACCGCCGTTACCGTATCTGCTGAAATGAAGCCCGCCGAACTGCCGGTCAATTCCGAGGTAGGGCTGATCGGATTGGTTCAGCCCGCGAACCGTGGCGTGCCCACCGGTCAGCCACGAGCCGTAACTCCGTGACGACTCGGCCAGGACCATTGTACAGAAGGCGCCGTCGGTGATGTCCTTCAGGGTCGTCTGGCGATCGTAACCAAAGATCCCGGCGCGGCGGTGGCCCCGGGGTAGGACAGGAGCGTCAACCCCGAGCCCGGCGATGCCGATGTACGCCGTGCAGACGTATCCTCCCGGCACCTGTCTCGGGGTTTGCGGGCAGTTCATGACCCCGATGCGTTCCACGGCGGCGGGCCGGTTCTGCGGCGCCCTCCAGCCCCCTGCCTGGTCGATCGATTTCGCCAGATCCTCGTTGTCCAGATACGGGAGCGTGGCGAAGTAAAAGCTCAGACGTTCGTCTGGCTTGAGATCCGCATTGGGCCATGTGCCCCGAGGAAATGAACCGGTTTTGTAAATGTACTGGAGGATTCCCAGCACGAGGTTGCGCTGACAGGATGCGCACTGCATATTGTGGCCACAGTTTAATTCACGGCCAGCGAAAACCCACCCGAGGAAACGGCAGCCGCCGAGCAGGCCGGCCACGGCGGCGATCAGGATCATGGTCCGGCGGATCGTCCAGCGCCCCATGACGCACCTCGGGCAACGGGAGAGATGGTCGACGCTCCAATCAGCGAGAGTTGATCGTAACATCCCCGAGGCTCGGCGGAAAACAACGCCAATCAGGTAAAACAACCCGGTCCGTCGATCGTTCGGTCGAATCCAGGCGACCTCGTGCCCCATCTCGTTGCCCAGTCCGACACCCATCGGCACGTCGCGACACGCCCTTGACCCGAAGGTCGCGACAGGCTAATCTAAACTTTTGAACACCATGCCAAGGCGGGTGCCGGAAGTCCTGTCCGGCGACGACGGTTCTCAGGTCGGTCATGCTCTCCGGGCTGACTGGGCCGAACCGTCAGGCTGGAACGCCTGAGCTACATTCCATCCAACGTAACAACGACCTCGGTCAACCGGTCGGCCTGCGCCTTTGATGAAACGGAGTGCCCTCACCTGGACGGA
>DAIDHB010000419.1 GCA_027452145.1 Planctomycetales bacterium | reverse complement strand
CGCGGCCGGGAGGGTCCCTCGAGAGGATTCGGTGTGTGGCGCCGCGGTCCGATCCCGGGGGGCTGACGCCCCCCGGCTACGTCCGATCGCCCCCTGACGGGGGCTCGGAGCCCTGCCGGCACAGGCGCTTAGCCGGCCCGGCCCGGCCCGGCCCCTCCGTGTGCCACCCATCGGCAATGCGCTCGAGTCCTGAGCCCCCGGCCGCACGCCGGGGCGGCCGCCAGCCCCATCGTCGCTTGAATCGCTTCATGTCTCGCGAGTAGAATTTCCGATATCCGAAGGAAAGCGTAAGGACGACCGTCGCGACCTCTCCCCGCGCCGCGCCCGGCGCACCGTGGTGGGGTCAGGCCGCGACGGCCGCATCCATCACGAGACGAGACGAGACGAGACAAGACAAGACAGGATCGGTTGTCCCAGGGACCACGCGGTCCGCGGTGATGGCGTGCCGCTTCCGCCGAAGGTGATCGCACCGTCCCGCACCGCTTTGCAACGCTCCGCCCCGGCGTGAGCCCAGAAGGTCGGCCGCACGATGCCCGAACGCGATTATTACGAAGTCCTGGGCGTGGCCCGCGACGCGACGCCGGATGCCATCAAGAAGGCCTATCGCGCGCTGGCGCGAAAGTTCCATCCCGACGTCAACCCCGGCGACAAGACCGCCGAGTCCAAGTTCAAGGAAGTCCAGCAGGCGTACGACGTCCTGTCCGACGCGGACAAGAAGGCGAAATACGACCGCTTCGGCGACGCCGCGTTCGAGGGGATGGCGGCCGCCGGCCCGCGCGCCGGGGCTTCGAACTTCACGTTCCACTTCGGCGGCGAGCCCGGCCAGGGCCAGGGCTACGACAACATCGACTTTTCCCAGTTCTTTGGCCACATGGGCGGCGCGGGCGGCGCCGGTGCTGGGGTCGATGAGGACGACGAGGGCCACGGCGGCGGGATCTTCGAGGACCTGCTGGGCCGGATGCGCTCGGGCCGGCCGGGCCGGACACGCCCGGGGCGGTCGACGGAGGCCCCGCTGTCGATCCCGTTCCTGACGGCCGTCCGCGGCGGCGAGACCACCATCGAGCTCCAGCGCGGCGGCGGGAAGACCGAGACCCTCGTGGTGAAGATCCCGCCGGGCGTCGAGACCGGATCGAAGCTGCGGCTCAAGGGCCGCGGCGAGCCCGGCGCCAGGGGCGCGCCGGCCGGCGACCTGACGATCGTCATCACCGTCGAGCCGCACCCATACTTCCGCCGCGAGGGCCGCGACCTGCTGGTCGACGTGCCGATCACGGTCGGCGAGGCGATCCTGGGCGCAAAGGTCGACGTCCCTTCGCCCGAGGGCCAGAAGTCGCTGACGATCCCCGCCGGCACCTCCAGCGGCCAGAAGCTCCGGCTTCGCGGGCTGGGCCTGCCGGCCTCCGGCTCGAAGCCGGCTGGCGATCTGTTCGTCGTCCTCAAGGTCGTCGTGCCCAAAGGCGTCGACGACGAGAGCCGGAAACTGATCGAGGAATTCTCCCGGCGCAATCCGCAAACGCCCCGCGCCGGGCTGTGGTGAGTCCTTGCAGGCCCTGGCAGACCAGGACCGGCTCCGAGCCTCCGAGGTGCCGGTCCCCGTTTGTCAGGGCAAACCAGGAAGCAAGCGTGTCCCGGCCATGACTCGACCCATCATTCCCCGCGATGACGTCGCCCGCGAGCTATCCGTCTCCTCGAGGATGCTCCTCCGCTACGAGTCGCTCGGCCTCGTCCGCGTCGTGCACGAGGGCGAGCTCGTCGGGTACGAGCCGGCACAGATCCGCCGGCTCTGGACGATTGTGACCTACCAGCGCGACCTGGGGATCAACCTCGCGGGCGTCGAGGTGATCCTCCGGCTCCGCGAGCAGCTCGCCGACGTGCACCGCCGGCTCGGCGGCCTGGCTGAAGAGATGCGCGCAGCCCTCGAGCCCGACGACTCGCCCGGCGGCGTCGAGTCCGATGAGTAGCGCCGGCGGCCGCGACCGCTCCCGCCGTCCCCGCGCAGGCACCGCCGCCCGCGAACCGCGGCGGACCTGGCTGAGTCGGATCATCGGCCGCGGCCCGGCCGAGCGGAAGCGGCTGGCCGAGGCGGTGGCGGCGCTGCTCGGCACGGCGATCGTCGCCATCGCGGCCATCGGCGGCCTGGTAATCTGGCACCTGATCCGCCGCGGCCGGCTGATCCGGGAGCGCCAGGGGCCCCCTCGGATCGTGCGCTGGCCCGACCTGACCGAAGATCACGGAGAACCCCACGCCCATGCCCCCGACCACCGGGACGACGCGGTTTCGCCCTCATGAGCGGATCAAGGACCCCGCCGCGTTCCGCCGCGCCTTCGACCGGCGCCGGTGGGAATCCGACGCGATCCTCACGCTCTACGGCGTCGAGAACGGCCTGGACCACCCGCGGCTGGGTCTCTCGGTCTCGCGCAAGAAGATCAAGACGGCCGCCGCGCGCAACCGTTTCAAGCGGCTGGTCCGCGAGGCGTTCCGCCTGTCCAGGGCCGAGCTGCCCACCGGGCTGGACCTCGTGGTCGTGCCGCGGAATCCCACGCCTCGGTTCGCCGACGTCCGCCGCTCGCTGCCGGCCCTGGCCCGCCGGCTCGAGCGAAGGATTCGCGGCAATGGCCGCGGCCCTCAGCCGCAGCCGCGGCCCGGAACCCCATCGCCATGATCCCCGACGCGATCCGACGCCTGCTCCGATGGCCCGAGCGGGCGGCGATCGCGCTGCTCGTCGCGATCATCTGGATCTATCAGCGCACGATTAGCCCGCTGCTCGGCCCCGCCTGCCGCTTCGAGCCGAGCTGTAGCCGCTACATGGTCGAGAGCCTGCGCAAGTATGGGCTGTTCCGAGGCGCCGCCCGCGGCCTGCGGCGCTTCCTCCGCTGCCATCCCTGGAATCCGGGCGGGTACGATCCGCCGTGATCGCCGCCTATCCATCGTAGCGGGCCCGGGCCGTCCATCCGCGATGAAACGAAGGAACCCGCCCATGCGACTCCCCCGGATGACGACGCGGCGGTGGATGCTCGCGGTGGCCGCCGTGGCGATCCTGCTCGGCCTCGTGGTGGAGACCGCCCGTCGAAGGCGCGAGTACCTCCACCGCGCCGCCCATCACCAGGAGCTAAGCCTCCGAAACGGCAGCATCTTCGGCGAAGGCGTGATGATCCGTTACAATCCGACGACCCGGAAGTCGGACATGACTTCCCTGCGGAAGATCGAGCACCACGAGCGCCTGGCCGAGAAGTACCGCCAGGCCGCCCGGTTCCCCTGGCTCCCCGTCGAGCCCGACCCGCCCGAGCCGGGTTGGTAGGTCAGTACGAGCAGCCGAATGGCTCGATCCTCAATACTCCTCGGCCGACACCCTGTCGCCTCCGGCCGGCGTGCTCAGCGCCCGAAAGACCCGCGGGTCGATCGTGTTCTTGAGGAAGTGGACCGAGCCGTCCGCGAACAGGAAATTCGCCCCACCCGGCGACGGACCGCCGAAGCCCCGCGGCGACCGGTTGATCCCCAGCGCGGGGTCGCGCCAGTTGGCCGGGTAACCCCACGGTTGGAACTCGCCCGCCGCCTCGCCGGCCATGAACGTGTTGGAGGTGCCGTCCTTCAGGTCGGATTCCTTCCGCGCGACATCACCCCCGAGCACGTCGGCATTCCCGGCGTAGAAACTCAGGGCATACCCGCGGCGATCCCGCGTATCGAGGCGAGACGGGTACAGGAAGCCCGGGATCTCCGTCCGGTACACCTCCGCGTTGCGGGGATGATCCCACGGGACGCTGAAGTCGATCCGATCGTGGAGCTTCGGCTGCTCGAGGAACGGCAGCAGCATCGCCTGCCAGCCGTGGAGCGCCTGGCCGTTGCCGTCGAAGAGGCCACCGGGGGGATAGGACCTGTGAGCCTCGCGGTAGTTGAGCAGTGCCAGGCCAATCTCCTTGAGATGGTTGGTGGAGATGGCCCGCGGCATGGCTACGCTATCGGACTGCACCAGCGGCTCTCGCGAGGTCAGCAGCCAGCCAACCTGATGGACGATCCCGGCCGCCGACAACCCGGCGACGAACATCAGGATGATCAGCATCCCCAGCGCCGCGGTCCAGCGCAGCTTCCAGCGACGCGATGTCGGATCACCCTTCTCGACGTCGCCCCCGAGGTGCCCGTACAGCCACGCCAGGACAGCATGCGAGCCGGTCAGGAACAGCACCAGGCACACCGCCGCCGTGATGACCCCATCCCACGCCACGCCGACGTGCGGCACGACCCGCAACAGGTAAAGCACCCAGCCGAATACGACGGCAATGGCCAGGTCGATCGGCACGGCGAACCCCATGCACCCGAGGAGCACCAGCGCCACGATCCACAGGGCAATCAGGACCACACTGCGCATCATGGCTTCGGCTCCCCGTCCAGTGCGCTCCGGATCTCCTTAAGTCCAAACAACACGACCCGGCCGTCGGTGAGCAGGACCATCCGCTCGGGCCCGAACAGCCCGGGTTCGTACGCCAGGACGGCATGCCCCACATCGGCCGAGTGCCCGGCCCGGTAGAGGTAACGCATCCCCGATGGATCGGGCACGCGCCAGGCCTCGTCGGGGATCTCCTTCGCGTCGGATGCCGGAAGCCGGCCGTCGTGGCCGCGGGCATACGTCCACAGCGCGACGCGCAGCCGCTCGATCGCGGCCCGGCGTTCGGCCTCATGAGGGATTTCAACCGCCGGCGGCTTCTCCTCGGCGAGCTTGTAGGTGAAGCCGGCCTTCTTCCAGGCGCCGGGGGTCATCAGCTCCCGGGCGCCCGAGATCATCGTGAGCAGCAGGACGAACAGCGCGCCCCACACCGCGACCATCCCGACGGCCCTGCGATACCCGAGCCGCGGCAGCCGCGGAAAATCCGCCCGCAGCGAGTTCCACACCCGCTGCACCACCCACGCGCAGGCGAGGAACGCCAGCAGGAAGAACGAGATCGACTGAATGCGCATCCGAGCCAGGTCGCCCAGCAGGACCACCGGCATGCCCGCCCGCGCGACTGCGGGCTGGTCGAAGAACACCAGCGCCGCGACCAGCAGGCTCCCGCCCCGCGACCTCATCGCCCGCCTCCGCATGCCTTCGATAAACCCGTGATCTCCGCCGGTTTCATGACAATCGTCCAGCAGGCTCGGCCCGCATACAAGTAGGTCGGGCAGTCTTGCCCGACGGGGCCGGGGCGTCGGGCAAGACTGCCCGACCGACTTGGGGACCGGGGTGTCGGGCAAGACTGCCCGACCGACTTGGGGACCGGGGTGTCGGGCAAGACTGCCCGACCTGCT